>NZ_OZ008337.1:325518-651036 GCF_963931955.1 Wolbachia endosymbiont (group A) of Longitarsus flavicornis
AGGGAGAATTGTTAAAAATAATCAAGTTAGAAGATTATTCTTCTGTTGATAACTACAGCGACCTCAGAACTGAAATTAGAAAAAGCATATCAAAAAATATTAATAGCCTGTATTTTACTGTTTGGATTCATACCGTTAGAAAGCGCAATAAACTGAGCTTGAAATGGAATAAAACTGAAGACTTCTCTGACAACCTATATTCAACGTGGTTTAATAAACTAACTGATAGTAAATTACAGTATATAAATGAACTATACATTGTAATATTGTTTAGCGATTTTGGCAAGCATACTAATAATTCGTTTTTTTTCAATAGAATAAAGAATAAGCATAAGTTGTCTTTACAAGAAAGCCATCAGGAGTTGCAAAAGATAACTGACTTCATTCAAAATGATTTAGAACCTTTTGGAGCTAAAAAACTGGGTCTAAGGTTTAGTGAAGGTAAAATATATTCTGAAATGATAGAATTTCTCCACTATATTGTTACATTAACGCACAAAGATTATCCAATACATGAAAGGGACCTGTCGCAATATATTAGAAATTTTAAAATAGCTTTTGGTTTCAATACGTTTCAAACAATATTTGAAAATCAACAGAAATTTGGCTCTATTTTCAGCATAAAAGAATACCGGGAAATCTCTTTAGGTAATATAGATAGATGCTTGCAGCTTGAATCTGAATTTATCATTACAGAAATAATGATATTTACTAGTAATAATAAAGCAATAAAAGAATTTAAAAAACAAATCAACATGCTGCAAATTAGTGAGGATAATACCTTACTTAAAAGCTCAGGAATTGAAGAAATAATAGAGCTTGAAAAGACCTCTAGTATAGACTTCTGCCAACAGAAAATTATTTTTACAATATTTGCAGACGATAGGAATAAGTTAGCTGAAAGTATTAGTGATTTATCTTCTATAATGTCATTAGTTGGCTTCATGATGTTTAGAACTGATTTACATATGGAAAGTCATTTTTGGGCACAACTTCCAGGCAATTTTGCTTTTATTACGCAACCGAAAAATATCTTAACAAAATACGCTTGCAGTTTTGCTATGCTGCATGATTTTACGTCAGGTACATTAAAAGGAAGAAGGTGGAAAGAAGCGGTAACAGTTTTTTTCTCAAAAGAAGGAAATCCTTACTTCTTTAATTTCCATGGAAAAAGAAATAATGGCCATACTACGATACTTGGAGCTCCAAATTCAGGCAGAACTTCACTCATTAATTTCCTATTATCAGAATCAAGAAAGTTTAACCCAAGAATTCTCATATTGGATAACACTGGAAAGTCGATAATTTTTACTAAAGCAGTGAGTGGTAAATATTACATAATTGATCCGAAATATAAAGATAAAAGCCTAAAATTTAATCCACTAAACATTGAAGATAGTGCTTCCAATCGCAATATGTTGGTTGAACTGATCAGAAGAATGGTAGCCGATACGAGCTTGGTGGACGTAGAAGAAAAGATAAGAAAAATTGTGGATTCTATATTTGCTATACCCAAGGAATCACGTTCTATTTCACAAATTTCTGAGGTGCTCTTGCTCCTTGGGGGTAAGATAAGTAGATGGTGTGACGATGGTGACTTTGCTTACTTATTTCAAGATGGTGATGAATCAGATATTGACTGGGAAACAAAAATTATATCTCTCAACACCGCAAACCTTACAAAACAAAAGGAATGTATGTCCGTGATACTTTACTATTTTTTATATTCTTTTGAGGCAAAATGTGATGGCTCGCCTGCAATACTTGTTTTGGATGAAGCGTGGGAGATAAGTAATATTTTTCCTACAGAGAAAGAGTTTGATAACTGGATGCAAAGAATGACGGAACTAAATGTTGTAGTAATCCTAAGTACTGAAAATTTAAATCTCGCATTTGCTAGCAAATTTACTCAATATTTAGATAAACATGTTGATACAAGAATCTTGATGCCGAACGTCAATGCAAATAGATTATACATGAAAGCATTTTCTCTATCGAAAGAGGAGCTGAATATAATTCTGCAGACGCCAACACAGGAAGGTTTATTTTTGATAAAACAGTACAAAGGATTAGTAACTTTAAATTTAGATTTAAAGAATATGCAAGAAATACATGTACTTTCAGCTAACAAAGAGACTATAAAGTATATGTATGAGGCAATAAAGGAAAAAGGAGAAGAAGTTAATGAGTGGTTACCGGTGTTTTATGAGAAGTGTAAGGCTTAATTTTTCGTTGATATTCTTCTTGATATTTGGTCTTTCGTATCAAGGATATGCTGATTGTCCAACATTTGTAGAAAGTAATACTTGGTGGGAGGCAATAGCTGGTGGCAATTGGGTAAAAGAAATTAAGGTAAAAGCAATAAAAGATCAAGGAGTGGTTGGCTATTTTAATCCTAAAATTAGAGTATGTGCTTATGATGGAAAAAGTTACTGCTATGACTTGCAAAGTGGGGAATCCTGCCGCCAAATATATGGAACACAAAGTACAGGTGGGGGTGTTTCTGCTGCAGCTTTCATTGATTGGGAAGGAAATAGAATGTTAGCTGATGGAACAATTAAGACAGATAACAGTGAAAAAATTAAAGAAGGAATTGCGAAAGGTCTTGGGTGGGAGTGGGCAGATGATGTGACTGATGAGGAAAAAAGAAGATTCGCTAACTCTCCTAAGATATGTGCCTGCAGTCAAAAAGGGGCTTGTATGTCAGGAATTTCTTCGTGGGGTGCTAAAGTGTTTTCGGGAGCAAATATTTTTCGTCCTGGAGATATGGATAAAGCTTGTGACACCTGTTACCAAAAGAAGATAAAATGTGCTCCTATACCACTTGCACCTGGCCCCCCTCCATTTTGCGAGCAACTTGCAATGTCACCTCCACAAGTTAGAATTGTTCCTATAACAAATGGAGACAATGATTACTTTAACCCTAAAGTTAAGGTAATAGCTGGTGATCTAATAGAAGAAGACAGAAAGATTGGAAAAGAATTAGATTTTCCCAGAAAATACAAAAAAGATAAAGCTGGGGAGCGCCTTACTTCGGATGAAGTTGTTAGGGAGTATCCTATTTTGGATAAAGATGGCACGACACATTACTTCGCAACTTATAGAGAAAAAGATAAGCTCTGCGCTGAATACCATGGAACTCAAAGTATAGATGGAAAAAATCCACAGTTCGTCCGCTGCTTCCCGGCACCACCTGCTCCAGAACCTAAGATAGTGAAGGTAGCAAATGAAAACACGCTAGAAATAGAAATGAAGATGAGCGAGAGCACTTGTAGAGCACACGGAACCTACAGTAATGGTTCCTGTACTTTTAATGTTACCAACCATCCTGTAAATATTGGCCCTCTATCTTTAAAAGTAGTAAAACCAGCAATAGTAGCAAAAACGACTGATAGTAATAACAAAAAAAATTATATTGATAATATTATAGAAGGTATATTAGAAAGTAATCCGCAACAATTTAAAGTTCTGAAAGAATATGGCTATGTTCCTGATATTGAAACGGAATGTAAAGAGTTTCAGGGGAATAAGTGCAAATTGAACAACTTAGGACAACCAGAAATAGAAGTAAAGTATAAAGGAAATTCTAACAGTAAAATGCTTTGTCTTTCTGGTTGGCAACCAGAACCAGAAGAGTTTATCCTTAAAAGAGGAGAGGAGATAATACCACTAAAATTAATGGGAATAAAATATATTAAATACAATGCTGTTTACTCCAAGGAATCAAATCAGTTCTATTATCTTCCAAGCAAGGAAATAGTTGACCTTTTGAAAGAACCTCAAAATCGGTTGGATAAAATAATATTTAATAAGCAAGGATACGTTTTCTTCCCTGACGAAAATAAGCAGAAGAAGGGAGAATGCAGTTACTGCGTGAATTACGATAAAGACATAGATGAACAATTTACAAACAACAAAGTCAAAGTAGTATATAAGTTGATAGATACAGAGTATAAAGAAGGATGTAAGCAAGGTAATGATGGTTGCATCTGCTTTGATGGAAAGTGTAGCCGTTCAAAACAATATTTGAATAAAAATAAAAATGAAAATGATAAGCAATTTTACTTAAGGTATGAGGAAGTGGATTGTAAAGATAAGGATGGTAAAGTATTAAGAGATAAAAAAAATGAAGTACGAAAGTGTACACAATTAAAAGATCAACTGATTAAAGCAGATAGAACAGAGGTCTTTTATGCTGATAAATTGTGTAGGCTTGACTGGGAAGGTTTAAAAAAGAAATTAAAAGAGATAATCAAGAAACAACTGAAAGATAAGAAACAAGAACTGGAAAAAAATAGTGAAAAATCCTATAAGCCTGAAGATGGAGATGTTTATACAGATGACTTATCAATAATGTTTGACCGTGTTGAAATAGAAGCGTGGGGAAGTGGTGAAGCAGGTCATATACAAGGTAGTGGCTGTAAAAGTGAAAACTGCCATTCTACTGAAAGCAGAGTAGGAATGCCAGGAGATTATATTAAAGCTCAATTGGAAATTGATCCTAATTATCCTCGAATTAATATTCGAGTTACAGAGGGAGGAGGTAATCAGGAAAATAACTCCTCAGACAAGGACGGAGGACCTATTTTTATAAAAATGTGTCGTTCAGACAAACAAGATTGCAAGCCATTAATCACTGTTGCAGGGGGAGGTATGTATAGAACATATGGTCCTGAACGTACAAGTTATCGGGACACAATAATTCATGAACCGAGTTTAAAATTAGAAGAAAGGATCATAACAGCAGATGCATTGAAGTCTACTGAAGATGATAAAATAACATATATAGAAGATGGTAAAGTCAAGTATGAAACAGTAAATTGTGAAAGTAATTTTAGAAGCAATAAACCTGGTGCAGGTGGTTGCATTGATAAAAACAAAGAAATTCATGATGAAAACTCTCCAAGATATATGCAGAAAGGAATTTATGGTAAAGGCTCTCCAGGGTATGTGAAGATTAGACCTATTATGAAGGAATTTGACGAAGAAGAAATAAATGCTGCTATTAAAAAAGTAATAGAGGATCTATACGATCTTGAAACTATGACTGATTTTTGGGTAGGGGACCTTAACGTGAATATAAGAGAGATAATTGAAGAGGAAATCAAAAAAGAATTGTTAAGGTAAAAAGATATAAATTATGCTCTTGTTTTAGTAATTAATTAAAGTAAAGCATGTAGTAAATGGTGTATCTTAACAAAAAGGTATAACGAATGTAAGGAGGGAGTACTTTATGTCTCTAAAGAATAAAATTTCTGAGCTAATAGAACAACAATTTAGCATTAAATACCATGACAATTATTTGGCTTACGCTATACATAAGTGGGCTGCAAGTGAAATATCTAATTCTATTGCTTTTTGCATAATTGGTTGTGGAAATTGCAAGATTGGACATCAAGATGCTGCAAATTCATTCAACATAACAAAAGAAGAAATTGAACAAGGCAATATTGCAAGCATAGAAAGTAAAATAAAAAATGAAGCTGAAAAATCAGGTAGCGAGTTTTCTGAGTTGATCTCTAGGTTTGATCAATCGCTAAAAGAACAAAGTGGAAAGTCTATTGTACAAATTTTAGATTCATCTGCTGAGGAGATGTTACAGAGTTTTTGTGACAGCACTATATGGCAAAATAATTCTCCAGAACCTCAAGAAGTTAGTGCAACTCCTGCTTCATCTGAAGAGTCTGCTACAGAAGGTTTGGAAACTAGTGTTAGTCCAGATCCTTTTTCAACTTAATCAACCCCGTATATATGTTTTTTTTGTACCCATGCTTTACGTTTTGGGGTAGAAAGAAAACACCACTCTTCGTTGCACTTTTCTATTTTCATTACTACAAACTTGTCTATTTTCATAGTAATCTTGCTGTCTACACTCTGTTTTTGATATCCATAAGCGTCTTCTTTTACAATCGCGTAGTACTTATCACTAAGAAGATTGCCTTTTATCCATCCGCAGCCTTCATATATATCACAGACCTTTTTCCAACTCTCAAACTCTTCTATCACTTTCAGGGGCAGATTTTTGCAAGTGTATATCCATTTTACAGGATAGTGAAACCCTGGCCCCGTTCTCATGTTGATCTTATTTGATTTGGTTGAAACAAAGTTGTTAGCAAACAAGCTATGGCTAAATAATAAAAACAATAGGATAATAGTACTGAACCAAGATCCCAGTGTCACGCACTGGGATGACGTGAGTGATAGTGTAACAGATTTGTTCATCATAATTCACGATTAGATTGACATAAGATAAAGAGTAAATTAAAAATTGAATAGATCTTTAAATGCAAAATCAATGCCTATAGAAATATTAATGCCTGCTCTTTCACCGACAATGAGCAAAACTGGAGGAAAAATTGTAAAGTGGCATAAAAAAGAACAAGACAAAGTTGAAGTAGGCGACGTAATTGCTGAGATAGAGACTGATAAAGCCATAATGGAGTTTGAATCTATAGATGAAGGAGTTTTAGCAAAAATTTTAGTAACAGAAGGAACAAGTGACGTGCCTGTAAATCAACCAATAGCTTTAATGCTGGAAGAAGGAGAAGATGAAAGTGCACTTAACAACTATACTTCAACTTCCATCAATAGTGCAGTTAAAAAGGAAGTGACAAAAAGTGCTGTTGATAATCAAAAATCAGAACACCAAGATTTAAACGGAAAGCCAATAAGTCATTCTTCGGTGTCATTCCAGCGCGTGACGCTGGAATCCAACCCCTCAATGTCATCCCAGTGCTTGACACTGGGATCTAGAAAAGAAGAAGATACTAAGACAACAGAAGGTAGAATAAAAATAAGCCCATTAGCTAAGAAAATAGCTCAAAATGAAGGGGTTAATGTGCAGCAATTAAAAGGTACAGGACCATACGGTCGCATAATTAAGGCTGATGTGTTGGAGTTTTTAGGCAGTGGTATACATACTGAAAGTCCTGAGAAAGATACCATAGTTGAAGTAAGCAACATGCGCCAAGTGATAGCACAGCGCCTAACTGAATCAAAACAGAATGTTCCACATTTTTATTTAACTGTAGACTGCCAGGTTGATAAGTTAATATCGTTAAAAAACGAGATTAACTCAGCAGATGAAAACAATAAAGTAACAATCAATGACTTAATTATCAAAGCTGTGGCTTTTAGCATGAAAAAATTTCCTGATATAAATTCTTCGTGGATAGATAATAAAATACTTAAATACTCGAATGTAGATATCTCAATCGCTGTGGCACTTGAAGATGGGCTAATTACTCCTATAGTAAAAAATGCTGATAAAAAGGGTATTTTATCTATATCAAAAGAAGTGAAAGATTTAGTAAGCAGAGCAAGATCTGGAAAATTGAAACCTGAAGAGTTTCAAGGAGGAGGGTTTACTATCTCCAACTTAGGGATGTTTGGTATAAAAGCCTTCAGTGCTATAATCAATCCGCCGCAATCTTGCATTATGGCAGTTGGTGCATCTAAAAAACAACCAATTGTTATGAATGAGAAAATAGAAATAGCAGAAATAATGACAGTGACACTCTCTGTTGACCACAGGACAGTTGATGGAGCATTAGGAGCAAAATTTTTAAACACCTTCAAGCATTATATAGAGAATCCTCTGGTGATGTTTATTGAAACTGCGGTAACCTATTAGCATCGTTATTACAAAATTAATACCTCTAAGTTTATAATTCTACTAGTTAATAGGCTTAGAGGTAAAAAAATGAATACTACAGTAGAAAAAAATAATCCAAAAATTTTTCCTAAAAATGAAGGAAAGGTTAATTCAAAAGGCATGGTTGCTCCACCTGTTCCTCCGAAATCTTCCCAAGCTAAATTTGCTGGAATAAGAGCAATTTTTGAGCAAAATGCATCTCATTTCCAAGCAAATGATAGTAATAAAACAGTGAGTAGCAATCTTGGAAGAACATTTGGCCCAACAATGCGAAAACTCATGGAAGACAACATTCATGTAAATGCTAGCACTCCTAACAAACAACGCCGTGATTCAGGGGATAGTGGTATCAGTGATGTTAGTAGCAGCACTCTTGATAAAAAAGCTAAAGCTTATAATCCACTTGATTGGAATCCAATCTATCAAGGTAAAAAGCTTTTTAGTTTAGACAATATGTCAAGCAACTCGTCTTCATGCAGTGAAAAAAGTAGTATTTCAGATATAAGCGATAAGTCTAATAATTCAAACATTGTTAGATGTAATATTACTAGGAGTAACAGTAAGGAGGACCTTCATAAACCTGATGCTTCACATAATGACAAATCTGCAGGTAAAAAATTATCTAATGTCAATGTAAGCGAATTAATCAGAAAGTTTGAACAAGGTAGTGACATAGTAAAAGGGCGTTAATCAAATGTTACCCTATCCTTGTATATGCAAAGGTAGGGTATCTTTTTAAAATATTATGTCCTTTATAGCTTTGTTAATTTTTGACTCCCTCTCTGCAAAAGCAGTTTCTAAAGAGGTTCTAAGTTTTTTCCATTCTTCTTGACCATTTATGTGGGTTAAAATTAAAGATTTATATTCATTTTCAATTTTTTCCAATGCTCTTTGATATGAAAAACCTAATTCCTCATATATATCAATATTTATCGATTGCAGTATTACCAAAAATGAAAACAAATTCGGATCAGGTAATTCTTTTCTTGTGTGATTCAGAAGACACAGCTTTATTTTTTTTACGCAGTATTCTATTGTTTTTAACGATAGTGACAGGCTTTCTGCATAAAATATAAAACTATCTACAATCAAATTTTTTGACTTTTTCGGTAATTTAATATTTTCAAATAGTTCTTTTGTAAATTTTTCTATCGGTTGTTTTGGCAAATGTAAAGAGAGATCAGTAAAAGATTTTAGGTCAAAATTTGGTCCAAGTATTGTGCTGATTGCTCTTTGTACATTACTCTTATCTTTACTTACAGAAATAATGAAAACCAGCCCCTCCACATCAAGCATATACTTTATAGATTCCAAAAAATCAACAACGAATTTAGGACGGCACACATCAAGATTATCCACCATTATATAAATGTTTTTGTCTTTTCTGATTTTATTAACCACATCCGCTAACTGTGTTTTAAAATCTCTAGTACTCTCTTTTCTTCTTTGGAGAAGACTTAATTCACTCAAGACAAAACCTATGTCTTTTTTATCAGCCTCTTTTGCAGCGTCAAGAAATACTGAAAGCATAGCAAGTGGAGATTTACTGATCAGCTTTCCTATTGTGTTTAGAGAAAATAGTTCTTGGTTTATGTTCTTGAACTGTTGTATAACGCTTCTTTTTACTTCATACGATGCAAATAAATCTTCAAATAGAAAATTTAAAAAAGAAGGAAGTGGTTGATCCAGTGCATTGATATCCCATGCACTATAATAAGCTGCAATTTCATTTTGCTGTTTTAACTCTTTTACCCATTCTTTCAAAAAAAACGTCTTGCCCCATCCGTCATATCCTTCCAAAGATATTATTGTAAAAGACTGATCAATTGTTTTAATTATAGTGTTGAATTTACCTGAAAATTGCTTATAGTTTAGACGGTCATTTTCCCAAGCCACCACTTTAAGTGGTGGTGCTGTTTCTTTCTTCTTGAACGTTATTAACGATACAAGTTTTTTAAAGCACATACCTTATTTTATATTTAACTCATATTCTTGTCTTGAAGTAAGTGCTATCCTCAGCGTTCCTTCATCTAGGTAGTCAATTTCTCCGCCCATTGGTATGCCGCAAGCAAGACGTGATATTTTCACATTCAAGTTTTTTAGCAATTCAATTATATATTGTGCAGTAACTTGGCCCTCTAATGTCGGATTAATTGCGATAATTATCTCTTCAATTTTAGACTCCGTCACTCTTTTCAGAATAGTGTCAAGGTTAAGTTCTTTTGGACCTATGCCATTTATTGCAGACAATCTGCCACCCAAAACATGGTATAAACCTGAATATATATTTCCTTTTTCAAACGCCCATAGATCACCTAATTCTTCTACTACACACAGTAACTTAGTGTCACGTTTTGGGTTAGTACAAATAGAACAAGGTGACTTAGTATCTAGATTTCCGCAAACTTCACACTCTATTATAAGATCTGCTAGCTCTTTAATCAAAGATGCAAGTGGTAGCATAACTTTTTCTTTGTTTTGGAGTAAATGTATAACTAACCTGCGTGATGATGATGGCCCTAAACTTGGCAATTTAGAGAAAGCATGAACTAGATTTTTTATGTTAATGTTCATCCAATAAATTCAGAATAGGTAGTCAAATGGTAACATCAAACCCTTTGTAAAGAAAGTGGTAAGTTTCTCTTGATCCACTTTGATTAGCTATAGAAAAAATTTTTTACTCTAACGCAAAAAATTACTTCCGCACACTTAAAGCCTGATTATAATAGACTTCTTGCATAACCCAAACTAAGTAGAAAAAGGTATCATCCGAGTAGCTCTCCTTTGTCATCCGAGTAGCTGACTACTTGGATCCAGCCTTTCCATCCAAGACGGTGTCATTCCAGTCTGGAATCCAGAAGAAAGAATGGTGTCATGAAAGTAGCTGACACTGGGATCCAGGAAAGTTTGCTTATGAGCAAGCAAACTGATTTGGTGAGTATAAAAGTATAGCTAACGCGAGCTCTACGTCATACCGCGATGAATCGCGGTATCTCGGCCGCTAACAAGCAGCGGAATGACGGTTTTTCAAATTGTCAGTAAATCTAAGTCAGTTTAGCTATAATTTCCTAAGTTTGCTCACAATCTCTTGACTTGACAAATATGTTTTTTTTAAACATTCCCAAATGTTACTATCTTCCTCCTTTTCCTTTCTCAATTTGTGCAACCATTTCCTTTACATTTGCATGCGTGAGAAGGGAATTTTTGCTGACATGAGATTTTGCTGCTGTTAGGTGATTCATTGCAGATCTTTTATTTCCTGTTGGAAATGAATGAGATTGTTTTTTCTTCACACCGATATCCGCTTGTGCTGCTGGGGTGGTTTTGCTTTCAGCAAGCCGTACATTAGCATTTCCTTTTACTTGATTTTGCTCAAATTTTTCTTTTAATGCCTTTACTTTACTGCCCATCTCGCGATTAGCTCCTCCTTTCATAGTAGCTGCTGCTACTTTTGGTATCGCCTTACCAGCAGCTTTTTGTGCTGATTTCCTATTGTCTTGATTTTCAGATTTTAGTGGTACTGTAGGTTTACTTTCAACTGATTTTTTCCCTACTACTTTTGGCTCTGTGTTTACTTTTTGGCTTAGAACCTGTTCATAATCTTTTGAGGAACAAAGCAGTGAAAGCAAGAACTACCATTTGCAAGCTGGTGTTGAGTTTACGCTCGCAATTTTTCCATAACCGTCTACATTTTTCCAACCAAGCAAAAGAACGCTCTACAACCCATCTTTTTGGCAATACAGCAAAGGTATGTAATTCACTGCGTTTTATTACCTCAACAGTTGCACCAATAGTTGCTTTTATTTGTGTTGCAAAATTCTCTCCCGTATAGCCTGCATCAACCAGTACATTTTTAACTCCCGAGAGGTTTTCTTTTGCATTTTCTACCATTCTCACAGCACTGCTACGGTCAGTTATCTCTGCTGTTGTTACATAAATTGCATGTGGCAAACCTTGCGTATCTACTGCAATATGGCGTTTTATTCCTGAAATCTTTTTGCCTGCATCGTAGCCTTTTTCTTCAGCAGTATCTGCATTTTTTACACTCTGTGCATCAATTATGCAGAAGCTGGTTTTTTCTTTCCGACCATTGTTTTGTCGGACTACGCCAACTATTTTTTTTTAACACCAGCTCCAGAACACTTTCTTTATTTGCATCTGGTTTTTCACTCCACTTCTTAAAATAGTCGTAACAATTGCGCCATTTTGGAAACTCTTTTGGTAGCATTCTCCACTGACAAACGCTTTTCAGAACGTATAACACTCCACAAAATACATCATACAAATCAAGTTTTCTTGGTTTTGTTTTTTTTCTACAGGACTCTAGATCTGGTAATATAATCTCAAATCTTTCCCGACTTATATTACTTGGGTATAAACTCCTCATATATCCTAACTTATATACATTATCTCTTAGTTTATTCCTTTCTTGAGATCATGTACAGGTTCTTAGATTTTTAGGCTTTGGCGGCACTGCAGGTTTATCTTTGACTACCACTTTCGATTTTTGTCTAACTTCTTGACCAGTAGTAAACATTTTTTTTGGTACTTGCGGTGCTCTTGGTGGTTTTGGTGGTACGAGGGATTGAGATTGTTGTTTCTGCTTACGTTCTCTTTTTGCTCCTATATGTTCTTTAGAAACTGTTGCACAAATTGGCTCTTCTTTGGGCGATTTTGAACTCTGCGAATTTTCTATTAAAATTTTACTCTTCTTCTCTTGATAATTTGATATCTCTTCGTATACAGACTCTTCATTTAATGAACTTCCATAGCCTAAATCTTCTCTCTGTTCATATAAAGGATTTTCCTTTTGCTTTTTCTCTTGATAATTTGATATGTCTTCATATTCATGCTCTTTATCTAATGAACTTCCATAGCCTGAATCTCCTTTTCTTTCTTGTAGCTCATATAAAGGATTTTCTTCTTGCTTTGACGCTGTTCTATCCTCTAAGTTCACTCCATACAATCTATGTTCCTCCTGATTTTTTTTACTTTGCTCTAAATCTGAAATTTTCTTTAAAACATTTAGGTATTCGAATGTTATTTTTTCAGCAAGACTGGGCAATTTATCATTAGCAAAATTTCTTATACTGTTATCCTGAATTGAAGTATCTTTTCCCAAGATTTTATTAAATGTTTTCTTGAATATTCCAAAAAAACCTGATGGCTTTTTGTTCACCGGTTCTATATAATTATTCAAGTCACTACATATAACAAACTTAGCTACATCTTCTGCCTTATCTGTAAAACTCTCTAATGTTTGGGATAAATCCCTCACTGTTTTATTATATTGTTCACCAATGTTTTTCAGCTTTATAGCTTCTATCAAGGAGTCGAGATTTTTTTTATAGTTCTCACTTTTAAATGGATCATTCATACTAATTACAGCTCATTATTTGTTAAAATATAGATCTAAAATATTAAGATCTAGTAAATATTACTTTTGTAATTCATGTAGAACTATAGCTACATAAGTAAGATTTCCCTACGTCATACCGCCACGGTATCTCATCCGCTAACAAGCAGCGGGATGACGATTGTCAGGCTAGCTGTCAATAGACTTCTTTCAAAATTGTTAGAGGGAGTGTAAGATGAAGTATTTGAAAGCATGAAATATAAGGAAATAGAAAAGTTAGAAGGAGAAAAGTTTCGACGTTTAACAGGGGTAAAAAAAGCAACATTTGAGCGAATGGTAGAAATTCTAGAAGTGGAGGATAAAAGAAAAAAAGCTAGAAGTGGAAGAAAAAGTAAACTTTGCATAGAAGACAGGCTACTTATGGCACTGGAATATATAAGAGAATATCGTACATATTTTCATATTGGGCAAAGCTATGGCATGAGTGAAAGTAACAGTTTTAAAATAATAAGATAGGTAGAAGACATATTAATAAAACATCCAGATTTTGCATTACCAGGAAAAAAAGAGCTATTAAAGAGTGATGTAGAATATGAAGTTTTAGTAATAGACGGAACTGAAACGCCAGTAGAGAGACCAAAAAAAAGCAAAAGCCCTTCTACTCTGGAAAGAAAAAAAGGCATACTATAAAAACACAAATAGTAACAGAGAAGAAGAGTAAAAAAGTCATATGCACATCTTTCTCGAATGGTAGAAAACACGATTTTCGGATGTTTAGAGAATCAAAGGTAGCAATATTACCGGACACCAAAATCTTAGCTGATGCCGGCTACAGGGGAATGCAGAAGATACACAAAAATGTTGTATTACCGCACAGGAAAATGAAAAAGAATCCGTTAAGCAAAGAACAAAAAAAAGAGAACAGGGCACTTATGAGCCAAAGGGCAATTGTTGAAAACGTAATTGGCTTATTGAAAAGGTTTAAAATCATCTCGGACAGGTATAGAAACCGACGAAAACGTTTTGGTTTAAGGTTTAATTTGATTGCTGCAATTCACAATTTTGAGCTCCATACATGAATTTTGAAAGAAGTCTATTGTTATAAATTTTCGCAGCAACATTATTTATATTATAATTTTTTTATAAAATTACCACTAATATTAAGTTATTTAGATAACAAATTAAGAAAATTCATTAAGACGAATTTGTTGTTTTTCAAATTGTAGGTAAACCTAAGCCACTTTAGCTATATCTGCCGATTGACTTTAATTAATAAGAGTTATTAATCTATTTACTATTCTTGTAATATTATTTCTAATGGTAAAGAAATATATATTTTTCTGGAACAGTTGTTATTTCAGATACAGAATTTATTGTAAGTAAACTAACCATTTGCTGAAGAGCGCTCATCTTCTGTGGTACTTGATGATGGAGCAACTAATTTGCTCAAAATCTCATCTTTTGGTCCCATAGCGTAAATGACACCATCTGACATGAGGATCACTTTATCAACTACGGACAATAACGGTAGTTTGTGAGTGATGATAACAGTAGTAGTATTTTGCTTTCTTGCAATGCCAATTGCATTAATTAAGCATGCCTCTCCATTGCTATCTAAGTTAGCGTTTGGTTCATCAAGTACTAAAAGTTTTGTGTGACCATAAAAAGCTCTAGCAAGTCCAAGAAGCTGTTTTTGGCCGCCAGAGAGCGTCACTCCTCTAGGACCTCCTATTGTTGTATCATATCCATTTGGTAAGCTTAGTATTAATTCATGTATTCCCGCAATTTTTGCTGCTTTGATTATTTCTTCAGGATTTGGATCTGGCCTCATGCGAGCAATATTAGCTTTGACGCTAGTGTTAAATAACTCAATATCTTGAGGTAAGTAACCAACATAATTACCAAAATTCTCTCGATTCCAAGTGTATACATCAGCGCTATCCAGTCTTACTACACCAGATATGGGTTTCCATACACCAACAGTTAATTTTGCGATAGTGGATTTACCAGAAGCACTTGCACCAATCACACCTACTACGTCCCCTGGTTCTATTACAAATGATATTCCTTTTACTGTCGGCTTATTGCTTCCATAAGGAGTAAAAAATACTCTATCAAATTCCAATTTTCCTTCAGGTTCTGGTAGAGCCATTGTTTGCTCTCTTTTTGGCGATGTTAATATAAGCCTTTGTAGCCTTCCATATGACATTTTGGCCTGATTTAAAAACTTCCAAGTATGAACCGCAGCATCAAATGGTGCTAATACTCTACCCATTAAAATTGAAGCAGCGATGATGCTACCGGCAGTCTTATGAGCTGTGATTGCAAGTAATGCACCTGTTCCAATTACTGATATTTGCAGAGTTGAGCGCAAAAATTTAGTGATTCCGGTGATCACATTAGAGCGATTTTGTGCTTTAATTTGCATTGCTCGGTTCTGATCATTTCGTTTACACCAATCAGAGACTATGAATTCTGACATGCCCATAGCTTCAACCACTTCTGCATTTCTTGTTGCAACATCTATAGCATTGATATTCCGTATAGTTTCTTCGTTGGTTTCTTGTAATATTCGTTTAGTGGCAAGTTCATTCCATATTGCCATAGAGACTAATATAATGATTCCAGCAATAGCTATAAACCCCGTGGAGGTATGTATCATGAAAATCACAACAAGGTAAATTAACGACCATGGAGTATCAAACAGTGAGAATATGCCATTTCCTGTAATGAAATTTTTTATTACTCCAAGATCCCGTATTGCTTCACCACTTGAAGTTGAGCTCTGCACTGATGTTAGCCTGATTGATCTTACTATCAGATCTGGTGTTGCGGTTTTATCAATCCAGTCACCTATTTTTGCCATGGCTAAATATCGACAAGTTTCAAGCATTGCAGAACATGCAAATGCAGATAAAGTGATAATTGTCAGCATAGTTAGTGTTGACACACTTTCGCTCGATATCACCCGATCAAGCACTTGAGAGGTATAAAGTGGCAGGAATAACATTAATAAATTGATTCCCGCACTAAACCAAAAGATAAACCAAAATGCACTTTTGCATTTTTCTAGGCAAATATATAGAGTACTTTGCTTCAATTCTTTTTTTATTGATGGCGTAATTTCCACAATCTTCCTCTTAATTTGATTACATGCACCATATACAATTTTTATTACAAAAATATTAATAACGGTAGTTAGCTTACTTTAAGTAAGTAAAATATTAATATATGTGAATAGGAAATATAAACAAAGAAGTATAGTTAATATTTCCTTCATTACCTATAGCTAAAGCAATTTAGCTATACCGATGGTTTGGTAAACTGTAAACTCATATCTCTGGATTTCGCTAATAAGTGGCGAATCGTTGGTAAAACTAAGTCACTTTAGCTATAGAATGACAAAAAAGGTTTGCATTGGCTAAATTTTTAGTTGAAGTAGCATAAGAAGTTAAAGGAAAAGCTTTGTGTTAATGGATTCATTTCAGGTATAGTATAGGTAATACCACAATACTTATAAAATGGATCATGTTGTTAATGCGTATAATAGACTTGACACTCCTATAGTTAGGGGAGAAGGGGTATATCTTTTTGATAGAGGTGGTAAAAAATATTTAGATTTTGCTGCAGGTATTTCTACAACTTCTTTAGGGCATTGTCATCCATACATTACAGATAAGCTGAAAGAGCAATTGAGCTCACTATGGCACTGCTCTAACATTTTCACTATTCCCGAGCAAGAAAGGCTTGCTGACCGTTTAACAACCCTTACTTTTGCAGATAAAGTTTTTTTCTGCTCAAGTGGGCTTGAAGCAACAGAAGCTGCAATTAAGTTTATTCGTCGTTACTTTTATTCAAAGGGGCAAGCAAAACGTAATCGTATTATTACAATTGAAGGAGGGTTTCATGGCCGCAGTATTGCTGCAATTTCTGCTGGAGGCAATGAAAAATCACGCGAAGGTTTTGCTCCACTCCTTTCTGGTTTTGATAAAGTGCCAAGAAATGACATTAAAGCTTTGGAGAAAAAAATCAGCGATGAGACAGCTGCTGTGTTTTTAGAGCCCATACAAAGCGAAGGTGGAGTATATCCACTAGACGTAAAATATCTTCAAAAAGTAAGGGAAATAACAAAAGCTCAAGGGACAATTTTGTGCTTTGATGAAGTGCAATGTGGATATGGACGCATCGGTTCTTTATTTCATTATCAAAATGTCGGCATTGAACCCGATATGCTAACCTGTGCAAAAGCTATGGGTAACGGTTTTCCTCTAGCTGCATGTTTAGTAAAAGATTACATAGCAGAAGCAATTACTCCAGGAACTCATGGATCAACCTATGGTGGCAATCCACTTGCCATGACTGTTGGTAATGCGGTACTCGATATAATGCTAAAAGAAGGCTTTTTTGACCATCTTAAGAGAATTAGTAAATATTTAAAAGAAAAGCTGTTGCCTTTAGCTAAAGAATTTCCTGAGATGATTTCAGAAGTTCGTGGAGAAGGGTTACTAATGGGAATAGAACTAGCAACTCCTGTAGCTGATAAAATTATCAGTCGATCTCTTGATAAAGGTTTAATAATAACTAGGGTTTTAAACAACAAAGTAGTAAGGATAACCCCACCACTTATCATTGAGGATGAGCATGTGAACGCAGCGTGTAATATACTTTATGATTTGTTTTTTAAGATTAAAGATATATAAAATTTGGCAATATAAAACTTCAAGCTTGCAAATGCTTCTCATAACATGTAAAATTAATTTTGTTTTTTATCACAATAACATCGTACTTTAATGGATTGGTTATTGGTCTTAGTATCATCAGCAATTTTTATTTTGTTAATTTTATCGTTTTTGTTCTCAGGAGCAGAAATAGGCTTAACCTCAATTAGCCGTTCTCGAGTTAATAAGCTAAAGCTAGATGGTAACAAAAGAGCCAGGATAATAGATCGCTTATTAAATAGGAAAGAATTAACAATAGGAACGGTATTGCTCGGCAATACAATTATTAATATTACTTGCTCTGCTTTATTTACAGCAATATTTATCAATCTTTTTGGAAATGAGGGCATTCTCCTATCAACAATTATAATGACATTTTGTATTTTATTGTTCTGCGAAGTTCTACCAAAAACTTATGCTATTCAAAATCCTGAAAAATTTGCATCATTTTCTGCTTATTTTGTATTGTTTTTTGTAAAGATTTTTTCTCCATTGACGCTAGGTATTCAATTTATTGTTAACCTCATCCTGAAATTATGTGGGCTGCATAAAGATAAGGAAGTGATATCTGCAGCGGATGCAATGCGTAATATGATTACTCTTCACCGCAGTGAAGGAACCATGTTACAACAGGATTTAGATATGCTAAGCAGCATACTTGATTTGGCTGAAACAGAGATATCACAAATTATGACCCATAGAAGAAACCTATTTTCTCTTGATATAGATCGGAATAAAGAAGAGTTAATAAGAGAGATTTTAACCAGCAGTCACAGTAGAGTACCTTTATGGCAAGAAGAATCAGAAAAAATTGTAGGTGTAATTCACGTGAAAGCTCTAATAAATGCTTTGCGTGAAAAGAATAATAAAGCGGAAGAAGTTGACATTACCCAAGTTATGTCAAGGCCTTGGTTTATACCAGAAAGTACACCGCTCAGCGTGCAACTTCACAACTTCCGTAAGAACAGGAAACACCTTGCATTTGTTATTGATGAGTATGGAGCACTGCAGGGAATTGTAACTCTTGAAGATATACTGGAAGAAATAGTTGGAGAAATTTCGGATGAACATGATTTGATTACGGAGAATTTTATAAAGAAAATATCTGATAATATGTATCATATAGAAGGAAAATCTACTATTAGGGACATTAACAGGCAGTTATACTGGAATCTCCCTGATGAAGAAGCTACAACTCTAGCAGGTATGATTGTGAATGAAATAGAGCGCATTCCTGACGAAGGCGAGGAGTTTTCCATGTATGGTTTTCGCTTTAAGATTTTAAAAAAAGATAAAAATATTATTACTGTTGTTGAAGTGCAAGTAAAAACTGGTAATACTAGTAGCAGCAATTAATTAGTGGAGTTTCATGGAAGATACAGTAAAAATAACGGCTGAAGAGTTGAAGGGTTACATAGAGAGAATCGAAAAACTTGAACAAGAAAAGAGGGATGTGCAAGATCACATTCGTGATGTATATGCAAAAGCTGCAGATGAAGGTTGGGATATAAAAGTGATGAAACAAATTATTAGGCTGAGGAAGATGGATGATGATGACAGAGAGGAACAGGAAATATTGCTTGATACCTATAAACGTGCATTAGGAATGAGTTGCGAAGAAGAGTTAAGTGAATAGCAGAATTGTAATTGGAATAAGTGGAGCATCTGGTTCTATTTACGGTGTACGTATTTTAGAAGCGTTGAAAGACGTCGATTATGAAACTCATTTAGTGATAAGCAGTGCTGGGAAAATAACTTTAGCTCATGAAATTACAGAAAAACTTGAAGATATTACATCACTTGCAGATTTTTACTATTCTGAAGAAAAAATAGGAGAAAAAATAGCAAGCGGCTCATTTAAAACCTCAGGAATGATTGTAGCTCCATGTTCTATGAAGACAATGTCTGAAATCGCATCAGGTGTTACTTCCAATCTACTAACAAGAGCTGCAGATGTAACGCTAAAAGAAAGAAGAAAGTTAGTTCTTATGGTGCGAGAGTCACCACTGCACCTTGGGCATTTACAAAATATGTTAAAATTAACAAAGATGGGAGCAATTATTGCTCCACCAGTGCCTGCTTTTTATATTAAACCAAAATCGTTGGATGATATTATTAATCATTCTGTTGGCAAAGTATTAGATTTATTTGATATCAAATTACCCGACTTTAAGGAGTGGCAAGGAAGTGACAATTATTATTGATGGTAAAAAAATAGCAAACGACCTATGTGAGAGGCTATCACAAAAAATTGATATTTTAAAGAGAGAGTATAACATTTTTCCTTGCTTGAAAGTAATTCTCGTGGGCAGCAATCCAGCAAGTCAGGTTTATGTTCGCAACAAACAGAAAAAAGCAGAATCAATAGGCATAAGTTCTGAGACCATTGTTTTGCCTAATAATACTTCAGAAGATGAATTGATTGAAAAAATCAATGAGTTAAATGAAGATCCATCTGTGCACGGGATTTTAGTGCAATTGCCTTTGCCAAACCACATTAGTGCAAGCAGAGTAATTAATGCAGTAAGTGTTGAAAAAGACGTAGATGGCTTCCATGATGAAAACGTTGGCAAATTAGTTAAAGGTGAAAAAAACTGCCTTATACCTTGCACTCCTAAAGGTTCTTTGCATTTAATTAAATCAATTGAAGAGAACCTTTCCGGTAAAAACGCAGTGGTAATTGGTAGGTCAAATATCGTGGGCAAGCCAATGTTTCACCTATTGCTGCAGGAAAATTGCACTGTTACCATCTTGCACTCACAGAGCAAAGATTTAGCTGAATATTGCTCTAAAGCGGATATAGTAGTTGCAGCAGTCGGAAAGCCAAATTTTGTTCAAGCAGACTGGATAAAGAAAGGTGCAATAGTGATCGATGTTGGCATAAATAGCGTTAACGTAGGAGAGCTCGTAGGTGATGTTGACTTTGAGGGAATAAAAGGGAAAGCCAAAGCTATGACCCCAGTACCCGGGGGCGTTGGCCCAATGACAATTGCATTTCTAATGATAAACACTGTCATTGCTGCTTGCTTGCAGAAGGGAGTTGATGCTTCTAATTTCATTAGTTGAGATATAATGAAGCAACATGTATGTTTCTTAAAATTGTGATTTAAGTCCACCAGGGAAGGGTGTCATTCCAGTGTCAGCTACTTTCATGACATCATCATAAAGTAAACCAGTGTCAGCTACTTGGATGACACCCTGACAACCGTCATCCCGCTACTTGTTAGCAGCTAAGAGATACCGCGGCGGTTGTAAGTTAAAAATATGTTATAAAAGAAACAAGAGGGAACTACTCACTATAGGAATAGCGGGCGTGTGCGACCGACGCGGCAACAACCGTTCATATCAAGGTACACTAGCCCCATCCCTCGATACGTTTGAATAGTTGCATGGGACATATGTATGCACCCGTTTACAATCTTAAATCAATAAACTATCGAGGTTATCATGCTATCAAAATTTTATTGGCATTGACATCGGAAAATTTAAAAATGTTGTTGCAATTCACGAACAGAAAAATGCTGTCGAATGTGACAATAATGCTTCTGGTTGGCAACAATTGTTTAAAAAGTTTTCAGACATTCTACCTAATTCTTTAGTAACTTTAGAAAATACAGGAAATTGGCTTATCACATTTTCTTATTGACAAAAATATTGCCGTGCATCGAGCTAATACTCGTAAAGTAAAAAGCTTCATCTTGTCACACGGAACTTTAGCAAAGTCCGATAAATCAGATGCAAGGGCTCTTGCTCAATATGCGCCATAGAACTCTCTCTCCCTACTTCTGAAAAGCAATCAACCTTGGTTGCCAACGTCGTTACGCAAATGAGAGTTCAGGAAAAATGTAGACTGGAAGCACCGGCATATAAAAGAAAGCTGTCAAAAGACCATCGAGTTTTTCGATAGTCAAATAAACGAACTCAATAATACTATACAAAAGATTATTGACGAAAGCCGTGAATTACAACAACGTCAAAAAATCCTTAAAACAGTTCCTGGCAAAGTTATCACAAGATTTTCTGTGTTTAATGCCAGAGCTTGGTTACTTAAGCAGAAAAGAAGTAGCAAGTCTTGCAGGCTCACCCTAAGGAAAGTGGTAAAGCTGTTGGTTATCGAAGAATAACAGGTGGTAGAAGTAATAAAGCTCTTTACGGCTGCAATGGCTGCTCAAATCTGCACTTGGTACCTTTTATTCCAAGCTTGTTGAAAGTGGTAAGAAGAAAATGGTAAGCTCTAATGCGAAAAATTATAGTAATTGCTAATGCAAGACTTAAAGAAGCAATTGATTTACACAGCAGTCACTGAAATGGGTTTGTGAATAAGTACGTTCACACAGACTTAAAGCACATATTCATTGGCTTAAGCAGGTAGTGGCTGTTTGATATACAATTCTATTTCTATGACAAACGGGTTTTTATTGCCCATATGAAGCTGCAATTGCGCAAATAAAAAATTTTTAAAAAACATAGTTGATATGACGTAGAGCTCGCGTTAGCTATAAGATTAGCTAACATTCTGCACATCCATAAAAAACAAACCTTCTTTTTCATCTTGAACGCTAATAATAGCGTGAGTGTTAAGAGGTAAAGGGTCATTTGTATGTCCATGGCCTACCCCTTTCATTGTAAATACAGGAAAGTTAACACTTTTTGCAAACCTTTCTTTTACAACTTCAACAAGATTATCATTATAACAGTTAATGAAATCCCCAAAGATTACTGCATGTACTCCATCGAAAATATTAGCTTGCTTTAAGTGATCTAAACTGCGCTCTATTGCGTATGGGTAGACTCTTATGTCCTCTAAAAATAGAATTTTACCTTTCGCATTTATTTGCCAAGCAGTTCCTATACTATTTTCAACTAGAGTCATATTACCACCGATGATTTTAGACTTTAATCTGCCATCTTTTAGTATAATGCCATTATTTATCATCTTTAGCTTATCAAAGCTGATAGAATCCTGCTTGTTAAGAATTAACTCTTTCAATTTTTCAACAGAGCTTTCAGAAACGGAGTTATTTACTATCATTTCCAACATGGTGCCGTGAAGAGTTTGCCAATTATATTTAGCTTGTAGATAGATGTGCAAGGCAGTTATATCGCTATAGCCTATGAGGATTTTTTTGTTTTGAGCAATCCTTTCTTTTTTATTATTGGGTAACTTTTCTAGATAGGGAATTAACCGAGAAGCCCCTTCTCCTCCTCTGATACACCAGATTATTTTACTATCACCGGTTAGTGCACTAATCAAATCATTTGCTCTGAATTCATCAGAGTTGGAATAAAATGGATTATCATTACTATATATTTTCTCCGAAATATGGGGATTAAAATCCAAAGCTTCTACATATTCTTTTATAGTAGTCAGATCTAATTCTTTTCCCTTCGAAGAAGGAGCAATAATATCAACTTGGTCGATTGCATGAATACCTGTGTTAGCACATAAAGTGAGAATGAAATATAAAAGGTAAACAATCATTAAAATATCTTATAAAACTCTTTTTTTAGTATATCATCCAATTCAGAGAGTGGAACTTTCACTCCTAGTTCTTCCATTGACGTGACGCCATAATCTTGCAGTCCACAAGGAATAATGCCCTTATAGTGAGAGAGGTTGGGGGAGACATTAAGCGCTATGCCATGATAAGTTACCCATTTTCTTAAACGGATACCAAAAGCTGCAATTTTTTTTTCTACTCCGTTATGGTTTACCCAAATGCCTATTCTATCTTCTCTAAACTCTCCAAGTATATTAAATTGCTTTAAAACATTTATGATCCACTTACTTAGATCTCTAATATATAGCTTTATATCGCATTTGTTTCTTTTTTTAAGGTTTAACATTAAATATATGATGCGCTGTCCTGGACCATGATATGTGTGTTTACCACCCCTTCCTGTTTTATATATGGGAAATAGTTTTTCAACAATATCATCAGCTGTTGCACTGATTCCTGCAGTGTAAAGTGGAGGGTGCTGGAGTAGCCATACTAATTCGTCTGCTGAATTATTGTGAATTTGTTGAATTTTCTCTTCCATAGATTTTACGGCACAGTTATAATCAATAAGCTGATTAGATATTAGCCATTCTGTCATGTTCAATTTCTTTTTTTTTAGTATAGCAGTTCGTTCTTTTCCTGTCACCCAAGTGCTTTCCTTCCGTCATCCCAGTGCGTGACACTGGGATCTATGTCTTAGTTTAACTACAGAATCTAAAACACTTTTAACTTTTAAACATCTTTCATGAGGCACATATGAATTTCAACATCTTTCAAAGAAAAAAAAGCGCAGTATTTACTAAATATTCTGCTTTGCAGCTAATGATGGAGCCAAGTTGGAGTAAGCGTGATTATGTAAGTTTTGCTGAGGAAGGTTACATAAAAAATGTTATTGCCTTTCGAGCAATCAATATGATTGCAAATGCTGCATCTTCGGTACCTCTTACTCTCTGCCAGCTTACTGACCAGGGAAAATCGCAACTAAAAGCCCATCCATTACTGAAATTACTTTATTCTCCTAACCCAATGACATCAAAATCGGAATTTATTGAGGGGATTGTAACTTATCGGTTAGTTAACGGCAATTCTTATATATTGATGGTTGAATCGCAAAACAATAGAAAACCACCAACGGAGCTTTATCTTCTGCGCCCCGATAGGGTTGAAATTGTTCCAGGGAGAAATAACGTTCCTTATATCTATCGTTATGCCATAAATAACAATAGTTATGACTTTAAAGTTGATAAACTAACTGGATGTTCAGCAGTGTTGCACCTAAAGACCTTTAACCCTTTGAATGATTGGTATGGGCTATCACCAATTGAGGCAGCTGCATATAGCATAGATCAGCATAATCAGGCGGGTGCTTGGAATCAAGCGATGTTGCAAAACGGAGCAAGACCAAGTGGTGCAATAGTTGTAAAATCAGCAAAAGATGGAAGTGGTGGAAGTTTAAGTCAAGAGCAGTACCAACGCTTAAAAGAGCAAATAAATGATCATTATTCAGGTCCTGTCAATGCTGGAAGACCGATATTGCTTGAAGGAGGCTTGGAGTGGAAGGAGATGAGTCTTTCGCCGAGGGATATGGATTTTATTGAGTCCAAACACAGTTCAGCTCGTGATATTGCCTTGGCTTTTGGCGTTCCGCCGCAGTTGCTTGGCATACCAGGTGATAACACTTATAGCAATTTAGTCGAAGCACGCCTGTCCCTTTGGGAGCAGACGGTTTTACCAACGCTAGAAAATATTATCTGTCACCTGAATTCTTGGCTGATACCAAGATTTGGTGAAGATCTGTGCTTGTCGTATGACAAAGATGCAATAGAAATTCTCATGGAAAAGAGACAAAAGTTGTGGAAATACGTAGAAAATGCAAGCTTCATGACGCTCAATGAAAAAAGAGAAGCTTTTGGCTTGCCACCACTGCCAGGTGGTGATGAGTTAGGTTAAGTTTGTACCCGTTCAGATGAGTTCATTGTCTCCTAAACCGTACGCCTAAGTAAATCAACTATTTTTCTTGCCAACCAGAGCGGTGAAGATTTGGTCTACATCAAAACTCATCTTAGGACACCAAATAGGGCCATCCAAATGCATATCGATATAGATTGGATCACTATAACCTGGTGGAATGAAAAAGAACCTGAATATAGAAGCTAAAGCGAAGTTAGATAAGGTTAAATTAGAAGAGATTGACCCTGATGCTTGATCAATCCCGAATTGTAAACTAGTTGAACATATACCACTCTTAATACTTGCTTTTCCGCTAATATTTTCAAAAGATGTTTTACCGTTATATATATCAACATAAGCAAGTGTGGAAATTTCAGATTTATTCTTACTGCTTAACAAATTAGTGATAAATGAATTAAAATCCACATTAGTAAATTCTATTCCCTGCGCTTGTAAATTTACATCTCCTGATAAGTTACTAGCCCAATCATGAAAACTTTTTCCTTGAGTTTTGATTTCACCATTTAAGCTTACCTGACCATTTACATTGTCAATTCCTATAACCTTACCAATCTTTTTAGTGTCCAAATTTACAATAGAAAACCTTGTATTTATTGAGTCTGATCTTAAATAACCCTGAAAAAACACTTGCCCGTGTTCTAATACGTAACTCGCCTGCCTGATAGTGATAGTGTTGTTTCTCATTACCGCATCCAAATTAAAATCTTTCAAAACATTCTGCTCGGTTTTAAATTCTGCAGTATTGATTTGCACATTTGCATCAAAGCCTTCTTTGTCATCCAAAAAATCAAGCTGCTTTGTTGACCATTGAATTTGATCTATCTCATTTCTTGAATTTCTTTTCGTCTCTACTAAATTTGGTAATGTAATAATTTTTCCATTAAATTTACTGCCCGTAAGGTTAACATCTAATAAAGGTTTGGCGTATTTTTGATCTGCTAATATTTTTGCATTACCGGTAATATTGAAATCTTCTCCAGATAGTTTTATTTTATCTGCAACTAGCTTACCTTTTTCCATTTTTAGCAAAAAATCCAAATTTTTAATTTTCGTAGCGTTCAATGTAAGGTTATTAACACTGGCCTTTATGTTTGCATCATACTGAAAAATTTTCAGCCATTGCATTTTAGGTAAACTGCTAAATAATGAATGATCATATTTATCTGCATCAAGATTATGCATGCTAAATTCACCATCGATCACACTACGTTTTTTTGCGTAATTCATCTTAATTGATCCTTGCAAGGATTCCTTATTATTTAGCAGTCTAATGTCTGAGATAGATAATATTCTTGGTGCAAGGTACAATTTAGAACTTAGTGTAAATTGATTTTTCTGGTTTTCTTTCATCTTTATAGAAGGGAAAAAACATGAAATGAATGACTCAAAATCATTTCCTTCGACTAATAAATCACCGTTGAATTCAGATAGGACATTATTGTTTGAGATCTCTCCTGATAAGTAAGATATATTATTGATTCCAGGAAATTTAAGAAGCGTATTAACTTTTACTTTGCCATCAGTGGATTTTAGTACAGCACGGAAATTATCCAATATTTTGTTTTGATATTGAATGTTAGAAGCTTCTATATTAAAATTTAAGCTCAAGTTCTTTGGCACAACTTCTCTAAAACATTCCAGAAGGTCTTTCATATTCGTTGTTCTTTGTGAATCATTTTGTATGGAATCTAAATCAACTTTACTGAAGCTAATATTGAGATTAGTATGATCACTTTTTCTATCGCTTTGTATTGTACCACTGGCTTGCATGCTTTTGGAATCAATTTTTAAGTCAGTTGCCGTAAACTCACTTTCATTAAGACTTATATTGGATGATATCTTGATATTTTCGCTAGGAATAACACAAGAGAGAAAGCTAAGATTAATGATTTTTGCTAAATCACTCACAGAACCGAAACTATTATTAATCGTTAGTGTTAAATTACCCTGGAGTTCTTCTTGATTTCTATTACCTGTAAATAGCAAATTTACAAAATTTGATTCAACACTAATGTGTACATTCCTTTTTGTGATATTAACCTTTCCTGAAAAATCGTAATTATTATCACCTACCTTTACTTTACCAGAGAATTGCCTATTTTTTTTTACAGCAACCTCCTTTATGTTAACAACATCAGCGAAATCACTCTTAAAACTTACTTGGCTGTCTTTTATTACTATATCGATTGTGTTACCACTGGCTTTTGTATTTATAATATTAATTAAATTTTCTTTATTGCTTTTCATGCCAAACAATGTGATTGACTTTGGTTGCAACGAAAATAAAAACAACGATAGGAGCGATGGCCTTATTTCAATTTTTCTTACACTAATTAAATCTGACAACTTTTGCTCTTTATTTTCGTTGTATTGTACATATACATTATAAATAGTGAGCTTTGGGGTAATCAACGAAACTTTAATTTTTCCCCCAATACGCACTTCAGCATCATACGTCCTCTCCAGCTCTTTTATAATATATCCCTTGTAGCCACTCCAATCCTTAAAAGTTGCAGTAACGTGCATAAGAATTAATAGCAGCGAGATTGATAATATGGCATATAAAGAAAGTCTCATAGTAGACCTCTCATTCCAGCATCCTTTCATCTTGTCATCCCAGTTCACCTTTTTCCTGTCATCCCAGTGCGTGACACTGGGATCCATCTTATTTTCATCATGGGCATTATTTCAGCGTATGCTCCTAGAATCTGTTGTCTATTGCACAATTTGTAAATACTTTTATATCTGGATCCCAGTGTCAAGCACTGGGATGACACCATTTGTTGTACCTTCAGATTACATTTATACATGTTTTCAAACTTCCTCTAAAAGTTAGGTAAAGAATACCAAAATATACAATAACACTCAAAGCTATTAAAGTCGCTAAATAAACAATACGAGCCAACATTTTATCAAAAAATAATCCTGCCAACAAAGAATTAAAAATATAGAGGGCTATTGACATGACTACCGTTGCTACAAAAATTTTCATGATATTTAACAATAACGCTTGGCTAACCTTATACATCTTATTTGTTGTTAAATAACTAATTAATAGAATGGAGTTTATCCAAGTGGAAACGGAAGTAGCAATAGCAATCCCCGTATGCTGATACTCGTTCATTAACAAAAGGTTTAGCACTACATTAATTCCAAGACACATTAGCGAAAATATGGTTGGTATTTTCAGATTGCCTTTAGCAAAAAATGTAGGTAGCAATACTTTATTTATAATAAATGCAGGTAAAGAAAGAGAAAATGCTATTAAAGTGGGAACAGTTTGCTGCACTGCATAATGATCAAACCGGCCGTAAGAAAAAAGCGTAAGTAAAATTATGTCGGGAATAATGATAAAGGCAGCAGTTGTTGGCATAATTAACATTAATCCTATGTTGAGAGCCTTGTTCTGTATTTTGACTATATTTTCAGTATTATTCACCTGTTTTGAAATTAGAGGAAGAAGCACTGTACCAATTGCAGTAACGATTATTCCCTGCGGTAGTTGATTTAGTCTATCGGCATAATATATATAGGACACCGCATTTGGTATAAAACTCGCCATGATTGTATCAATCCATAAGCTTATTTGAGTTACACAATTATTGATAATTGCAGGTACCACACGCTTAAAAAACAACCTTACTTCATTGCTTAATTCAAGGCTAAAAGAAAAAGCTGCCTTTAACTTGTATGCACTAAATAGTATCAAAAGTAGCTGGAAAATTCCTCCTATAAGAACAGCTATAGAAAGGTTGTGCGCTGGAGTTTTTACGTAAGGCACAAACAAACTGATGATTAAACAGAGATTCAAAACGATTGGTGCAATAGCTGTTGAAGCAAAATGCTGCTTTACTTGCAGCATTCCACCAATAAGTGATGCAATTGAAACAAAGATTATGTAGGGCATCATAATTCTTGATAAAGTAACAGTAAGGGTAAACTTACTTTGGTCAAATCCAGGAGCAAAAATTTGAATCATATAAGGGGAGAAAGTTTGCATAATAAGGCAAAAAATTACTAAGATAATAAACGTAATGGATATTACACTACTTGCAAAATTAAATGCCTTTTTATTATCATATGATTCTGTCGAATATAACGGTATGAATGAGGTAGTGAACGCTCCTTCTGCAAAAAATGCTCGAAATAGATTGGCAAAGCGAAACGAAGAAAAAAATATGTCTGCAAGAGAGTTTGCACCAATAACCGTAGCAATCAATACATCTCTTATTAACCCTGAGATCCTTGAAATAGCCGTAAAAAAACTAAATGTGAAAATACTTTTAAACATACCACTACTTCATTAGTGTCAATACGATTAACTATAATGGTAAAAGTATCAATGAAAATATTTATTGGCTAAACTTAAAACCCTCTGCAAAAGGAGAGTTAAATAATCAATTGACTATTTGCGCTCTTATGTTAGAAATTTTATATCTTGGCGGGCGTAGCTCAGTTGGTAGAGCGTCAGTTTGTGGTACTGAATGTCGCCAGTTCGATCCTGGTCGCTCGCCCCACTAAAATTTTCTGCTTGACGGAGATATGAACAAATGGTAATATATCAAATTAATTAGGGAGGTTATA
The DNA here is from genome assembly GCF_963931955.1 of Wolbachia endosymbiont (group A) of Longitarsus flavicornis. Taxonomy (NCBI): domain Bacteria; kingdom Pseudomonadati; phylum Pseudomonadota; class Alphaproteobacteria; order Rickettsiales; family Anaplasmataceae; genus Wolbachia; species Wolbachia endosymbiont (group A) of Longitarsus flavicornis. The sequence continues at coordinate 355,303 of NZ_OZ008337.1, forward strand.
TGGATGACGGCACTAAAAGTCTTTTAATGCTTTGTGGCGCAGCATCGGTAATAGGTGCATTTACAGGTCTGGGATTGAGTTTTACAGCTTTATCACTTTGGTTATAGGTGGAATTGTTGGCTCCATAACTCCAGCATTGATTGCAGCTTTCTGTGCAGTAGCTTTGCTATGTAAATTTTGCACAAAGGATCCTATTGAAAAAGACAATAAAGAAAATACACTCCTTTTTGTTATTGGGACACTTGCAAGCGCTGCAATTGGAGTTGGCCTTGCTGCAGCCGCAACTGCTATTTTTCCTGGCGCAATGCTTGGAATGGGCTCTGCAGCTTTAGCAGGTGCAACAATAGGAGTGATAGCACCGATAGCAGGGTTATTTGCAACCATGGCTATAATATTTGCTGCTGAAAAAGTGAATGAATATATTATATCACCTATAGTTGAGTGTTTTTCTTCAAAAGAGAAGGGGTACGAATCACTTTAAACCAATTAAGTAAGGTTTCTGCTTTCTGTTATTCTAGTGTGCAGCATAGTTATCTAAGTGGAGAAAGTCACCTCTCCCCACTCGACTTCAAAACCGGACTTGTGACTTTCACCACATCCGGCTTCTCTCTAACTTGGTGTTTGTCATACATACTTCTCCATGTAATTAACATTTCAAAGCTTGGTAAATTTGTTTTTATAGCTTAAATACAGCATTCTCTATATTACTAGAGAAGTCCTATTCATTCATACCTAACACTTAATGTTGGCTCATAACATATTAACCACTACTCACAACTTTACCTTCCAAATTACAGTGTCCACGTCAGCATATCCTAAACATTACTTTAGGCCTTGGCTTCTTAGAACCTGTACATGATCTCAAGAAAGGAATAAACTAAGAGATAATGTATATAAGTTAGGATATATGAGGAGTTTATACCCAAGTAATATAAGTCGGGAAAGATTTGAGATTATATTACCAGATCTAGAGTCCTGTAGAAAAAAAACAAAACCAAGAAAACTTGATTTGTATGATGTATTTTGTGGAGTGTTATACGTTCTGAAAAGCGTTTGTCAGTGGAGAATGCTACCAAAAGAGTTTCCAAAATGGCGCAATTGTTACGACTATTTTAAGAAGTGGAGTGAAAAACCAGATGCAAATAAAGAAAGTGTTCTGGAGCTGGTGTTAAAAAAAAATAGTTGGCGTAGTCCGACAAAACAATGGTCGGAAAGAAAAAACCAGCTTCTGCATAATTGATGCACAGAGTGTAAAAAATGCAGATACTGCTGAAGAAAAAGGCTACGATGCAGGCAAAAAGATTTCAGGAATAAAACGCCATATTGCAGTAGATACGCAAGGTTTGCCACATGCAATTTATGTAACAACAGCAGAGATAACTGACCGTAGCAGTGCTGTGAGAATGGTAGAAAATGCAAAAGAAAACCTCTCGGGAGTTAAAAATGTACTGGTTGATGCAGGCTATACGGGAGAGAATTTTGCAACACAAATAAAAGCAACTATTGGTGCAACTGTTGAGGTAATAAAACGCAGTGAATTACATACCTTTGCTGTATTGCCAAAAAGATGGGTTGTAGAGCGTTCTTTTGCTTGGTTGGAAAAATGTAGACGGTTATGGAAAAATTGCGAGCGTAAACTCAACACCAGCTTGCAAATGGTAGTTCTTGCTTTCACTGCTTTGTTCCTCAAAAGATTATGAACAGGTTCTTAGACAATCCCTCATTATAGGTGCATACGGGTGGCTCCCTGCTTAAAGAATAAGAGCATCTATAATGTTACTCCGTTCCATGAAATTGTTTCATGTTAGCTCCGACCCACGGTGTGTGTTATACCAAAAAAAGAAACTTCATTATCATAATCATTTATACACCTGGAAGTTTTTGGATATAATTTTTCAGGAGTGCTTTTGCAGTTATGATCCACTAAGTCAATGGTGCTTTAAGTGCCCGTGCGTTAGCATGGTTTTGGATAGGAACGGTTGAACCATTGGTGGTATATAACCCCGATTAGAAGAGTGTATTATTTAACCGTTCCAAGCTGAAGCACTTCTCTATTATAAATTATAAAGAGGAAATTAACATGAAAAAAGTAAAAAAGAAAAAAATGAAAGGTGAGTTAAAAATGATTAATCCTGATGCAGCAGGAATTGATATTGGTTCGGAAGTACATTATGCATGTGTACCTGAAGGAAGGAGTAAGCAAAGAATTCAAAAGTTTGGGTGTTTTACAGAAGATCTGCATAATTTAGCAAAATGGTTGAAAGAATGTGGAATCAAAACAGTATCTATGGAATCAACAGGAGTATACTGGATTCCTCCGTTTCAGGTACTAGAGTCTTATGGATTTGACGTAATATTGGTGAATGCACGACATGTAAAAAATGTTCCTGGTAGAAAATCAGACGTCCAAGATTGCCAATGGTTGCAACAATTACATAGCTATGGGCTACTTCAAGGATCATTCAGGCCAGATGATCAAATCTGTGTGTTACGCAGTTACATTAGACAACGAGAAAGCCTGATTAGAACTGCAGCTATACATATTAATCGTATGCAAAAAGCATTAGACTTCTTTCAAAATTGTTAGAGGGAGTGTAAGATGAAGTATTTGAAAGCATGAAATATAAGGAAATAGAAAAGTTAGAAGGAGAAAAGTTTCGACGTTTAACAGGGGTAAAAAAAGCAACATTTGAGCGAATGGTAGAAATTCTAGAAGTGGAGGATAAAAGAAAAAAAGCTAGAAGTGGAAGAAAAAGTAAACTTTGCATAGAAGACAGGCTACTTATGGCACTGGAATATATAAGAGAATATCGTACATATTTTCATATTGGGCAAAGCTATGGCATGAGTGAAAGTAACAGTTTTAAAATAATAAGATAGGTAGAAGACATATTAATAAAACATCCAGATTTTGCATTACCAGGAAAAAAAGAGCTATTAAAGAGTGATGTAGAATATGAAGTTTTAGTAATAGACGGAACTGAAACGCCAGTAGAGAGACCAAAAAAAAGCAAAAGCCCTTCTACTCTGGAAAGAAAAAAAGGCATACTATAAAAACACAAATAGTAACAGAGAAGAAGAGTAAAAAAGTCATATGCACATCTTTCTCGAATGGTAGAAAACACGATTTTCGGATGTTTAGAGAATCAAAGGTAGCAATATTACCGGACACCAAAATCTTAGCTGATGCCGGCTACAGGGGAATGCAGAAGATACACAAAAATGTTGTATTACCGCACAGGAAAATGAAAAAGAATCCGTTAAGCAAAGAACAAAAAAAAGAGAACAGGGCACTTATGAGCCAAAGGGCAATTGTTGAAAACGTAATTGGCTTATTGAAAAGGTTTAAAATCATCTCGGACAGGTATAGAAACCGACGAAAACGTTTTGGTTTAAGGTTTAATTTGATTGCTGCAATTCACAATTTTGAGCTCCATACATGAATTTTGAAAGAAGTCTACTATTTTGGATAGAATATCTTTCCAATATTTCATCAACATCCGGTTTTAATCTGGACCTTCTGGAAAACGACCTAATCCACTTACTATCCTTAAATAGCATATTCTTGATACATATATAATTTTCTCGCTATATTTTATATAGCTTAAACAATTCTCGAAATGAGTTAATGAAAAATTACTTGTCAATAATTGTTAATATTATATAATATATGAATTCTAATAAAGTTTAAGTTAAAGGTATGAATAATAATAATCCAGTTGTAAATCTACCGGTTACTATCAGAAAGCTATCATCAAACAAGTTTATAGAAGAGATATTTCAAGGTCAATTTGAGGATCAGGATAATGTCTTATTTGAGGATTCTTTTATTAATAAAATTAAAGAAGGAGATGTGGTAGAAGGTGTAATTACAAGAATAAACCCTAATGACGTTGTGGTTGATATTGGTTTAAAGTCTGATGGGAGAATTCTGATCAAGGAGCTTGGGTGTAATGATGAGGTTGTTATTGGTTCTAAAATTAAAGTTTATGTGGAAAGAATTGAAGATTATCATGGTAATGTTGTTCTTAGCCGTGAAAAAGCAATTAGAGATGAGAAATGGAATAAGTTGGAAGAATATACAGTTACAAAGGCTGAAGTAAGTGGAGTTATTAAACGCTCAATTAAATGTGGCTTTATTGTTGATCTTGGTGACGGAATAAGTGCCTTTTTACCGCTAAGTCATGTGGATTTGAAGCAAGTAAAAGACGCTAGGCACCTTGTTGAAACTGAACAAAAGTTCATCGTGCTTAAAATGGATAAGAAGCAGGGCAATATTGTAGTATCAAGAAAGCTGGTGTTAGAAAAATTGCACGCTGGTGAAAAAATTAAATTTTTAGAATCTTTAAATGAAGGCGATATAATAGAAGGGAAAATAAAAAGCATCACTCATTACGGTGTATTTGTCGGTATTCATGAATCAGATGCAGTGGGAGTTATAGATGGATTACTACATATTACAGATATCTCTTGGAGTAGGGTAAGTCATCCATCTGCAGTTTTTGCTTATGGCCAGGCTATAAAAGTTAAAATTATAAAAATAGATAAGGAAAATGCGAAAGTTTCCTTAGGTGTAAAGCAGCTAGAAGATAGCCCTTGGCAAGATGCAGAGTCAAAATATCCGGTTGATAGTGTGCATAAGGGTCATGTAACAAGTATAGAAGATTATGGATTGTTTGTTGAGCTTAGACCTGGGATTGAAGGTTTAGTACACTCATCGGAAATAACTTGGGTTAAGAGCAGTTTGCCAGTTAGTAGTCTCGTAACAAGGGGACAAGAAGTACATGTAAAAATTCTCAGTATTGACATTGCTAAGAATAGGATGAGTTTAAGCATGAAAAGGTGTATAGATAATCCTTGGCAAGTATGTGTTAATAAGTATCCTCCTGGTTCTATTATTTCTGGTGAGGTTAAGAATAATACCGGCTCATATATATCTGTTGCTTTCAATGATTCTGAAATAGATGAGAACGTAGAAGGGACAATCTATGTGAAAGATCTAAGTTGGTCTAAAAATAGCTCAGATGAGATAAAGAAATATAATGTAGGTGATAAAATAGAAGCAAAAGTAATAAGGGCTAACGTGAATCGGGCAAGAATTTATCTTGGCATAAAACAAATAGAGTATGACCCTCTTGAAGAACTAATAAAGAAAGTTGAGGTAGGCGATAAAATACAGGTTACTGTAGGTAAGAAAGAAGATAATGGACTAGTCGTTGAAGTTGAGAACGATGTAACCCTTCTAATAGATCAAGAGCATTTACCGGAAAATAAAAAGTTCTCTATATCAGAAAAAATAGAAGTTGAAGTATTGGGTGTTGAAGAATATAACATAGTATTATCTGCTAAGTGATAAGGTTTACTTATTTTGGCTTCATATAAATGGCAACAAAATCTGATATAATAGCGAGGGTAGCAAAAAGACATCCTTTTTTAGATAAGATTATTATAGCAGCTATAGTTGATAGATTTTTTGGGATACTTTCAAACACATTGAAACATCATAATAGAGTCGAAATTAGGGGATTTGGTTCTTTTTCAGTTAGAAGTTATAACTTGAAAGAAGCAAGCCATTTAATGTTACAGAAGTTTACAAAGAATCAATACTTTAAAACATATTTTCGTAGCAGTAAAAAATTGTCTGACTTGATAAATGAATAAAAACTTATACCATAAATAAGATGAAAGTAGGGGTTTGAGTTTATACTGTACGATAGAAATTTTTAGCACCATATGCAAGTAGTAGAAATAGTTATACGTAATAACACATATAAAATATCTTGCGAAAGTGGGAAGGGGAACCATTTATTACGCCTTGCTAATAGTTTTGACAAGTTAGTTAGTTCTGTATCTCAAAAAACTGGAGGTAAGGGTTCGGATGCATTAAATTTCTTACTTGCAGCACTAATTCTTGAGGATAAAATTTTAGAATTAACAAAGCGATTAGATGAAGTAAATCAAGAGCGCGAAAAGTATAGAAACGAGAAAAGAATAGAATATACTGAGGTACTAGATAAGGTAAATAAGATTATCACTAATCTTGAGTGCATAAAGGATTAGCTTCAATAAAGCAAGCAATTAAATTGACTATCTGACTATTCAAGCCAGGAGGGAGGTTTGTCTTACGAGTTATGTAACAATATAATTCGTAATCATCAAGATCAACTATTTTTTCGTATTCGATTAGTTCGCTTAAGGAAAATTTATCAAGATATTTCAATGCGAAATGCCCTAAAAGTATATCGGTTTCTTTGCAACCCCTATGCCAACTTCTATACATCAATTTTCTTCTGAGTAGTGAGGTATCTGTCATTACAATTAAACTTTTTTTAATTTAAAAGTTAAACTAAATACTTGTCAAGCGAGGCGCGTTTTAATATACTTAACATTTTGTTAAGATCTAAATATACAGGTGGAATTAATTTCTAATCTTATCCATCAATTTAGCGATGGAATATATTATTTTTTATCATTTTCTTTAATAATTTCTGTCATAGTATTCGTGCATGAATATGGGCATTATGTTGTTGCCAAAGCATGCAAAGTTAAAGTTGAATCTTTTTCTATAGGCTTTGGCCCTGAAATTTTTGGTTTTAATGATAAGTCTGGAACTAGATGGAAATTAAACGCTGTTCCATTGGGTGGTTATGTTAAAATGCTAGGAGATACTAATGCAGCGAGTGTCCCAGCTGATCAACAAGAATTAACGGAAGAAGAAAAATTGTATTCATTTCATACAAAACCGCGGCATAAAAAAGCAGCAGTAGTTTTTGCAGGGCCTTTTGCAAACATGGTATTTGCTGTTATAGCTTTTACAATATTTTTTAGCATAGCAGGTTATTATCGCACTCCATCGGTGATTGGAAATGTAATCGAAGGCAGCGCAGCTAAGCAAGCTGGTTTGTTGCCAGGTGACACTATTACACAAATCAATGAGTATAAAATAAAATACTTTGAAGATATTTCGCGTGTGATAATGTCGAATCCTAAAACAAGAATGGAGATTGAGTATAGCAGAAATAATGAGAAGCACAGGACCAGTTTAACTCCATTAATAATCAAGGACAAAGACGTTTTTGGCAACACAATAGAAAGAGAAACTATAGGGATTATTTCAGTCAATACATTAAAGCAGTCGTCTTTTCTTGGGGCTGTGAGCTTATCAGTAAGTGAAACTTACCACACTATGTGCTTAACGATTAAAGCTATCTTTCAAATTATTGTTGGTAAGAGAAGTGCAAGTGAAATAGGTGGACCAATAAAAATTGCAAAATATTCAGGGCAGTCAGCTAAAAAGGGATTTATTATGGTTTTGTATTTCATGGCAATTATTTCAGCTAATTTAGCTGCGATTAACTTGCTACCAATTCCGCTACTAGATGGTGGGCATTTATTTCACTATATTATAGAAGCAGTTATACGTCGAGATTTAAGTTTGAAATACCAAAAATATGCAGCTACTTTTGGTGCTTCCATATTGTTTTTGTTGATGGCAGTTGCAATCTCAAATGATATTAGGCATCTTTTTTAAGATACATATGAAAAAGCTATTCCACATACTAATGATAATTTTTATCTCTTTTCCTACTCTACTTGTTGCTTTAGAAAATAAGGAAAAAACGCAGATAAAAGATATCAAATATATTGGTAATGAGCGTGTAAGCAATCAAACAATAGGTTTTTATATAAAATTGGAACCTGGTAATTATGTAAACGACGATGATATAGATTCGATTATAAAAGGTTTATATAAAACAAAGCTATTTGCTAGTGTTAATGCTTACATAGATGATAAAAAAAATTTAGTAATAAAAATTCAAGAAAATCCACTGATTAACAAGGTAGTGTTAAAAGGCAATAAGTTATTTAACAGCAAAGAGCTGCTAAATAATGTGATTCAATCAAAGTCGCTAACTATTTTAACTGAAACAAAATTGCAAAACGATTTAGTGAATTTAGTCACTACTTATAGAAATAACGGTAAGATTGGTGTTAAAATTGAATATGACCTGAATAAGCTTGATGGCAATAGGGTCAATCTAATTTTTAAAATAAAAGAAGGCAAAACCTCTAAAATTAAGGATATAAGATTTATAGGCAACAAAAACTTTTCTGAAAATGAGCTAGAGCAAGTTATCAAAAGACATAGTAATGACATATTTAGTAAATTATTTAGAGCCATTTTTAAAGGCGGAAATCATTATTCACCGCAATATCTATTGATTAACACAGAATTGCTTGATCATTTTTATTCATCTAAAGGATATATTCAAAATAATATTCAACCAATTGTTGAGGTTGATAATAACAATCAAACAGAGTTAACTTTTTTGATTGACGAAGGACAGCAGTATTTGTTTGGAAATAATGAGGTTAATATTGAAACTGAAATTCAGGATTTGAGCCTAAAAGAAGAAATATTGGATTTTATAACAGAGGAAAACGATAAGATATTTAATAGAGTTAAAATTAATAATACAGTAGAAAAAATAAACAAATATTTAAATGAAAAAGGATATATATTTGCAAAAGTTAATCCAGAGTATGCACAACGTGACAACGTTGTAGATGTAACCTACAGAGTGCTGCCGGGTAAAAAGATTTATATAAATCAAATTACAATTGATGGTAACGATCGCACTTTAGATAAAGTGATCAGAAGTAAGCTAAGTGTAGCAGAAGGTGATGCGTACAATATATCTGAGATTCAAAAATCACGTAAAAAACTAATGAGTAGTGATTTTTTTGAAACAGTGAAAGTAAATAGTTACGCAGTTAATGACGATGCAGTAAATCTTGACTTAAATGTTAAAGAAAAAAACACTACTTCGTTGTATTTGGGAGGAGGTGTGTCTCTTCCTGGTGGAGCATTGATTAAAATTGACCTCAAAGACCGTAATTTATTTGGTACTGGAAAAGAGCTCTCTTTTGCTCTCGAAAAAAGTCAATACGTATTTTCTACTGATTTAGAGTTTGTTGAAAATAATTTTAATGATTCTGATACGTCACTAGGTGTAGACGTATTTTACGAAAAACAAGATAAGCCAAACACTACTTTTGATAGTTGCGATATGGGATTTTTTACAAAGTTATCATATAAAGTCACAGAGAACTTAACTAATTCCCTTCGCTATTCTTATAAGTATAATCATATACACATGGATAATAAGGGTGGACAAGACACCGATATCTCTGAAATAATACTGGACCGAAAAGGTAAACATCAGATTTCATCAGTGGGATACACGTTGGCATATAATAAACTGGATAATCTATATGCTCCAAAAGAAGGGTATTTACTGCGCTTAAGTCAGGATATTTCAGGATTGGGAGGAAACGTGAATTTCCTAAAATCTGAATTCTTATCTTTTTATACGCACCCTATATTAAGCAAAATTGACGACGATATAACGCTACGCTTTAAGATGGCGGCAGGTCATATTTTTTCTTATACTGATGAAAATCTAAACATTGGCCAGCACTTTTTTAAAGGGGGTAATGAGATTAGAGGGTTTGACCTTTCCGGTATTGGACCAAGAGCAGAAGACAAAAATAAAAGCTCATTGGGAGGCAAAACTTATTTTAACCTAACACAGCAAGTGGATTTTCCTCTACCAAAACTATATGACTATGCTGGTATCAAAGGCTCACTATTTGTTGACTATGCGACACTTTTTGGCTTAGATGATAAAAATAAGAAGTATGAAGGGAAATACTATGATAGCAAGCTTATGAGAGTGTCACCAGGTTTTGGCTTTTCAATGCTTTCTCCTTTTGGTAGACTTAGATTGGATTTCGGGTTTCCTTTAGTAAAGGAATCTTATGATATAATACCATCACCAAATGTTAAATTTTCTATTGAAGCGGGGATTTGAATGAAATATATACAGTTATTTATATCAGTTATTGCCTTAATTATTTCCTTATTTGTGGGGTATAAGTTTGTAGGATATCAACCTCAGAACACAAAGGCTGCCATTATTGATAGTGACAAAGTCATCAATGAATCTCTTGCTCTGCAAAATATACAACAACAAATAAAGGAGCAGAATTCTAGATTACAACAAGAATTTGAAAATGAGTTAGAAAAACTTAAGCCATCAAAAGAAGAATTTGAACTTTTGTCAGAAGAAGCAAAAAAAGAAAAGACAGAACAGTTTAATAAGCATACTGTAAATACTAGAGATAATTACGCTAAAAAAATGTTACATTTAGAAGAAAGCTATAGAGAAGCAGTAGAGAGTGTCTTTAATAAAATAAAAGAAGTTGCTAAAAGAACGGCAGAAAAAAACAACATAGATTTGGTACTATTTATTTCAAAAAAGAACCAAGTTTTATACTCTATGGACGAAGTTGATTTATCAGATGTGGTACTAAAAAATGTAAACAAGGAAATACCTGAATTTGCTTTACAAAGCATTGAGTAGGATTATGCAATTTAATATCAGTGATATTATAAAAATATTACCACATTCTTATCCGTTTCTCTTAGTAGATAGGGTTATAGAATGCGACCCTGGCAAAAGTATAAAAGCAATCAAAAATGTGACTTTCAATGAGCCATTTTTTATTGGTCATTTCCCTGGTCATCCAATAATGCCCGGAGTCTTGATAATTGAATCTCTAGCTCAAGCATCTGCTATATGTGTTCTTGGTAAAGAAACAATAGAAAATAAAGTTGTTTACTTGAGATCCATTGAAAATGCAAAATTCAGAAAGCCAGTTACTCCAGGGGACACATTGATTCTTCAAGCTAACATTCAAAGTGTGTGTTTAGGTGTACACAAATTTAGGTGTATTGCATCTGTTAGTGAAGAAAAAGTTGCGGAAGCAACAATCTCAGCAGTACTGCAAAATAAATAAAATCTTCATCTGTAAGAAACAGCATGTACACTTTATAGTATAGCAATGAAGCTGAATTTCAAAATCTCATTTTCGAATCTATATACTCGCAATGGATTAATAAAATTAGATGAGACATTTTTGAATTATATTAAATCATGTGATGAGAGCTTGTTTTGTTCATTAATTGAAGCAAGAGAAAAAGCAGCTTCTTCTTCGATGTCATCCCAGTTTCACCCCCCGTCATCCCAGTGCTTGACAATGGGATCTAGAAAACAAGAAGGACGGTCAGCTGCTTGGATGACAGATAGCCAGCTCATTATAGACCTTTCGTACTTACTTGATGGATTTATTGCAAAACTTTTCAATATTGAAAAAGAAATAGAAGAGCTAAAGAAAAAGCACAACGACTTTGCTGTAATATATAAATGCAAAAGGTTATTTGTCCAACGCTATGCATTGAAGAAATACACTAATGTGGCGAATATAGATATTACTAACAAACTAAGTCATTTTTTCACTTTGCCAACAACAGAAAAAAATTTCGCTGAGCAGGTGATGCATTGGTTTGAAGATAAAGAAAATCACAAAGAGGAAATAGAACTTGCGGCACAATATGCAGCGTGGAGAGTGAAAAATAAACAGAGCATATTATTTAGCATACATAAAAAAATTGACCACGAAAACCTCATACCATTTTCTAAAAAAGAAGTGGACAAAGTTGAAGTGCTGTATTCAAATGAAGTAAAAAGACGATACGGTTTTGATCTAACAAGCAAAAAGGTGAGTTTGAATAAAGCACTAGATAATGCTCACTACTGCATATTTTGTCATAAGCAAAGTAAGGATAGCTGCTCAAAGGGGCTAATTAATGATGACAATACTTTCAAAAAGTCTCCACTTAGAGTTGAACTGCACGGCTGCCCACTAGAGCAGAAAATATCAGAAATGAATCTGGTGAAAAGCGAAGGGTACAGCATAGCAAGTCTTGCAATTGTGATGATAGATAACCCATTATGCGCGGCTACTGGACACAGAATATGCAATGACTGCATGAATTCGTGCATATATCAAAAACAAGAACCCGTAAATGTGCCAGCAATTGAAACAAGGATTCTGGATGATGTGCTCAGTTTACCGTACGGATTTGAAATATATTCTCTGCTCAGCCGTTGGAATCCTTTAAATTTTCAGCGTTCATTGCCAAGAGGAAACACTGGAAAAAACGTTCTAGTTGTAGGCCTTGGTCCTGCTGGTTTTAATTTAGCTCATCATTTGTTGAATGATGGGCATAACGTTATTGCCATTGATGGACTAAAAATTGAGCCTTTGATCGATAATTTCCAGCTAATTAAAGATTTCAAACACGAAAAATTGAGTGAACGCATGGCAGGAGGGTTTGGTGGGGTGGCAGAATATGGTATTACTTCTCGGTGGGATAAGAATTACTTAAAGATTATTAGATTACTGCTGGAAAGACGTGAGAATTTCGTACTTTATGGAGGCATTCGTTTTGGTGGCACGATTAATGCTGATGACGCGTTCAACTTGGGTTTTGATCACATCGCCCTAGCACTTGGCTCTGGTAAGCCACGAATGATCAAAATAAAAAACATACTAGCTCGTGGAGTACGCATGGCATCTGATTTTCTGATGTCGTTACAACTGACTGGCGCTCTTAAATTCGATTCTATAGCAAATCTGCAAGTTCGTATGCCGATAGTTGTCATAGGTGCGGGGCTTACTGCGATTGACACTGCCACTGAAGCTTTAGCGTATTATCCAATTCAAGTAGAAAAATTTCTTCTTCGTTATGAGATATTAGTTGATAAGTATGGAAAGGACTGTGTTGAAAAAGATTGGACAGAAGAAGAACGCGAAATTGCGAATGAGTTTATATCGCACGCACAATTGATCCGAGAAAAGCAAAAGTTAGCAAAAAAAGAGAGTAGAGAAATAAAAATATTAGAGTTGATGCAGAGCCTCGGGGGAGTGAAAGTTATATATAGAAAAGAGCTAAAAGATTCACCAAGTTATCGATTAAATAGCGAAGAGGTACAAAACGCATTATCAGAAGGGATTTACTTTATTGAAAACTTAGAGCCAGTTGAAGTTGTGACGGATAAATATAACCATGCTGAATCAATAAAACTAATAGACACAAAATCCGGCGAAATCAAACGTATAAAAGCACGTTCTATTTTTATAGCAGCAGGTACTGAGCCAAATACGGTTATTGCAACAGAAGATAAAAAGCATTTTAAATTAAGTAATGGGTATTTTACTCATTTGAATTCATCAGGAAAAGAAATAGATCCAATATTTTCTCCAAAAATGCAAAATAAAGATAGAATATTAGTGTATAAGCAAGGCAATAAAACAATCAGCTTTTTTGGTGATCTTCACCCTTCGTATAGCGGTAGCGTCGTGAAAGCTATGGCAAGTGCTAAGAACGGCTACCCTATTATTTCCCAGCTTTTGAATAGAGTTAATAGCTTCGTTTCTGTCATTCCGGTGTGTGATGTTGTGGGCCAGAAAAAAAATGCGTGGTCAAGTGTTGAAGACCTGGCTAACAAAGAATTCTTCAATAGAATCAAAGAGCAATTCACTGCAAAAGTCATAAAAGTTCAATATTTAACAGATAAAGTGATAGAAATAGTGATTAAAGCACCACTTGCGGCAAAGAATTTTAAGCCTGGGCAATTCTTTAGATTGCAAAATTTTGAAACCAATAGCAGAAAAACTAACCTTGCTATGGAAGGTATAGCTGTGACTGGCACTGAAGTAGACAAAAAAAAAGGAATTATTTCCACTATTGTGCTGGAAATCGGCGGCTCCACTAATTTATGCAGACACTTAAGAGAAGGCGAGCAAATAATTCTTATGGGCCCAACTGGCAGCCCTACTGAGGTTCATTAAATCTATTTTGTATTCATTATACCACAATGTATATTATTTATTAATAAATCTATACTACAATAATGATTTTTATTAAGGTAGTATTATGACATATCATTTAACATTTACATTTCCAAAGGAACAATATTCCATAGACAAGGGTAGTAATGAGTTTTCAGCAAAAGATCAAGAAGGCAACAGATTTATCATGACTGCAGATAATAAACAAAAAGGAAAAATTTCTTTTTGTAAAGATGATAACAGTGAGTGTAAGTTTACACAACACTATGCAGTTAAAGATCCAAAAATATGTAATAAACTTTCTGATATTGATGGTGTTGACTATATAAGCGTTATTATGGAAGATTATGGTGAAAAATATTTCCACAACAGGATATTAAGTGGACTCAATAAGTGTAATATTGATTACACAGTTGTGGATGACGGTAAAACACAAGAAGATGTCAATGTGCTGTCAGAGGATTTTATAATCTAATTTTCATTATACAGCTACTCAAGAGCTTTCTTGGTTTCAGTGTCCGCTACTCGAATGCCGTCTGACCTTACCCAGAAAAAGTAGAGAGAAAGTTAAGACGTTTTTGTCATGAGAATAAATTGTGCAGGAATGCAATAGTTAATAGTAGAATGTCTACGTTGTTTGTTATAAAAGATTTGGTCAGTAAATTAATCGTCAATGTTGTACACGTTCTTTTCTTTTTCTACTCTCTCTTGCTCTTCAATACAATATATAGCAAGCGGATTAGCTTTAAGTCTTTCGACTCCTATTTCTTCTCCTGTTCCATCGCAGTAACCATAAGTGCCTAATTTTATTTTTTCTAACGCCTCCTTAATTTTTTCTTTTCTATCTTTTCGACGCTTGATTAATTCCTCGTTTCCACTATCTCCATCAGAATAGTATGTATCAATACTATTCTCTTCTAGTTCTTGTTTCTCCAGCTCAGCAAGTATTGACTGTAACTTTAAGCTGAAGTATTCCAGTTGTTTTACGCTCATATATTCTTCATCTTCTGAAGGAGTGTAATCTTCTGGTGACTTTATTTTTGGTAACTTTTCCATAATTGCATTATCAAAAAAATAATAAAACCTATATAACTTATGAACAAAAAATTATACTACCTCAAAGTAAACACTATAATTTATAATAAACATTTAAAAGCCTAGTATGATTGGCTCAGTAAAAAAATTAGTAATAGATAATAAGAACCTTACCTATGTAGTATGTATTTTTATCATAATGTTAAGTTTATCTTCATTTACACTTGAAAACAACAATAAACAAGAAGTTATGTTAACATTAACATGGATATGTGCTACATTTGTTTTGCAGATCTCTACAAATAATTTGTTTACATCTGATTATCATGATGGAATATTAGAGCAAATCTTTGTACAGCCACTCTCTTCTAGGCTTATAGTTGCTTATAAAATTTTCGCTCACTGGTTATTATTTGGGTTACCGATTTCAGTAATTTCTTCCATATTCAGCCTTGCAGTTCTAGGCAATAGTGTTGAACACTCAATAGCAGTTGGAGTGTCTTTATTATTTAATACGCTGATAATCATTAATATTTCAGCTACTGGAAATGCATTGATGATTGGTCGAAACAACTTAGCATCAGGAGTATCGCAAATTCTTGTTTTGCCAATGATAATGCCAACCTTTGTGTATTTTAAAATGCTAGCTCAATTTGAAAATTTATCCTTGAATATTTATACACTACTAATCACCATCTTAATTTTTGTCATTTTGATTGTTAACAGTACCATAACTACTCACATGGCATTAAAATTTGCTGTGGAGCAGGATTGAAAAATCTTACTGTTATTCAGTAGACTTCTTAGAACCTGTACATAATCTCAAGAAAGGAATAAACTAAGAGATAATGTATATAAATTAGGATATATGAGGAGTTTATACCCAGGTGACATAAGTCGGGAAAGATTTGAAATTATATTACCAGATCTAGAGTCCTGTAGAAAAAAAACAGAACCAAGAAAACTTGATTTGTATGATGTATTTTGTGGAGTGTCTGAAAAGAGATTGTCAGTGGAGAATGCTACCAAAAGAGTTTCCAAAATGGTGCAATTGTTATGATTATTTTAAAAAATGGAGTGAAAAACCAAACGGAAGTAAAAAAAGTGTTTTGGAGCGTGTGTTAAAAAAAATAGTTGGCATTTCAAAAATGAATGTTCGTACAGCTGTGCGCCCAGCGCTGCCCTACATTATTGGTAATTATATTATAAGGTGCAAAAGTTGTATAATTCATTTGACTTAAAACGGCTCATTGTATAAAATTGTGGCTAATATATGAATAAAGGTTAACATGGCAGTTAAAATAAGGTTGGCAAGGTTTGGCGCAAAGAAACGCCCTTTTTATAGGATAGTTGTAGCTGATTCACGAGCACCAAGAGATGGGCGTTTTATTGAGAAAATAGGACAATATGATCCAATGTTACCAAAAGACAATAAAAATCGTGTTGTGGTGAAAGCTGATAGATTAAAACATTGGCTAAGTGTAGGCGCGCAGGCAACTGAAAGAGTACTGTGGTTTATCAAAAAAGGCATAGTAACTTTAGAAACAGAACCAAAGAAAACAGAAAAGAAGAAAGTAGAGAACGAGAAAGCACAAGGGCAAGAGGCATAAGTCTCTTAAAATGCTAATAACAAACAGCGATAAATTAGACGATATTGTATCTTCTGATTTGTCAGCTATGAATGACTTTGTCTTCAAAAATGTCAATGATGAAGATGCTAAGCTTGCTACTGATATTATATCTCATCTTGTTAGGTCAGGTGGAAAAAAAATAAGGCCTAAACTAGTTTTTATTATATGTAAAATGCTAAACTATTCTGGGGAGAATAGGATCAATGTTGCTGCATCGGTAGAGTTTATACACAATGCTACTTTACTTCATGATGATGTGCTCGATGAAAGTGAGGCACGCCATGGAGTTAAAACAGCGAATAAGATTTGGGGGAATAAATCAAGCATTTTAGTTGGTGATCTATTGTTGACACTAGCATTTAGATGGCTTATAGAGTGTGGAAATTTAAATATTCTCTCTATTTTATCTAAAGCATCGTATTTACTTGTGAAGGGTGAAATAAAGCAGATGACAACACGTTTTGACCCCCACACAATCAGGGAAAATTATTTTGATATCATTGGAGAAAAGACAGCGTCTTTATTTTCTGCATGCTGTGAAGCTGCATCTACAGTATCTGGTGCAACAGATGACGAAACAGAGAGGCTAAAGAATTTTGGTTTTAATTTTGGTATGGCATTTCAAATAGTTGATGATATGCTCGATTATACTGCTAGTCAAGGCACTTCTGGAAAGCAAATCGGAAAAGACTTTTTCGAAGGTAAAGTCACCTTACCTGCTATTATAGCATACGAAAAGGGCAGTCCAGCAGAGCAAAAATTCTGGGAAAAATGCTTTTCTTCAGCTAGACACAATTTTGACCAAGCATTACACTATATTAATCACCATAATGCCATTCAGCTTTCTATGGAAAAAGCTAGACACTACATTAATATGGCGCAAAATGATATTAGTACTTTTTCTGATTCTTTTTATAAAACTACTTTAATTGACTTTTTAAATGCGAGCATAGAAAGACGAATGTAGCTGGCGCTTGATATTTTCGAATTAATTGCTATATATTTATTAGATTCTTAAGGGTAATAATATGTCAGATAGTAGTAAAGAGAAAAAGAAGAAGTTTGTCGATATGGTAAGTAAGCAGAAAGGTAACGATCAACAAGATGATGCTCATAAACAAAATGATGATTTAAGTGAAGGCCTTAATGCATTAAGAGAACGTGCAGCTCAACTTGAAGATCATTTACGCCGTGTTGCTGCAGATAATGAAAACGTCAAACGTATAATGCAAAAGCAAATTAGCGATGCAAGTGACTATGCAGTCACAAAATTTGCACGTGATATGATTGACTCGTGTGACAATTTAAAAAAAGTAATGGAAATTTTGAAAGACGGTGATCCTGTTCATGAGGGGATTAAAGTAGCTTATCAAAAAATTATAAATGATCTAAAAAAACATGGAATAGAGGAAGTAGATCCACTTGGTGAGCTTTTTGATAGTAATTTACACCAAGCTGTTGTGGAAAGAGAGGACGATAAAAAAGAGCCTGGCACTATTATAGAGGTACTACAAACTGGTTATACTATCAAAAATAGGTTGCTCCGCCCTGCAATGGTTATTCTTTCTAAGAAATCTGATGGAAATGCGTAAACGTCAGAGGTTAGATTTTTTACATAACCATTGTTTAAGCAAAAAACCAACAGCCAACTTTGGTGTCATTCCAGTGCGTGACGCTGGAATCCAGAAAAAAAGAAATATGGATCCCAGTGTCAAGCACTGGGATGACAGGAAACTATATAATGAGTCTGTTGTCTTTTCAGGTATCCAGCCAAGTGGCGTACTACATTTAGGTAATTATCTTGGTGCAATCAAACAGTGGATAGACTTACAGGATAAATACAAATCTCTTTTTTGTATTGTCGACCTACATGCAATCACAGCAAATAAGCTTCCCGCAAGTGAATTAAAAAGTAATATTTTCAAAACAGCAGCAGCTTATATTGCATGTGGAATAGATCCAGAAAAGTCCATTATTTTTAATCAGTCCACAGTTAGTGGTCATGCAGAACTGGGCTGGCTGCTTGGGTGCTATACACCAATTGGTTGGCTTAATCGTATGACTCAGTTTAAAGATAAAGCTGGTAGCGATAAACAAAAAGCCTCTCTTGGATTATATAGTTATCCAGTACTTATGGCTGCAGATATATTGTTGTATCAAACTAAATACGTTCCTGTTGGTGATGATCAAAAACAGCATTTGGAGCTTGCACGTGATATTGCATCAGCTTTTAACAATCATTATAAACTGGATTATTTCATCGTACCTGAAATCTTAACTTTGGATTGCACATCAAGGATAATGAGCTTAAGAGATGGCACAAGCAAGATGAGTAAATCTGACCCTTCAGAATATTCGTGCATTAACCTTGATGATACAGATGATTTAATTGTTAAAAAAATAGAAAAAGCAAAAACAGATTCAATTCTAGGCTTTGCTACTTTAGAGTGCCGACCAGAAATAAGCAATTTGATAAACATTTATTCAGTGCTTAGTAATGTAAATGTGGAAAAAGTATGTGAAGAAGTGAACAAACATGACATGAAGCACTTCAAAAAAGAGTTAGCTGATTTAATTATCAGTGTTATATCACCCATACGTGAGAAAATGAATGATCTTTTAAAAGACCAATTCCATTTACATGAAATATTAAAAAAAGGTACAAAGAAAGCAACAGAAATTGCAACCCATAATATAAAAGAAATCAAGGAGATTATTGGATTTGCTCAATATCTGTAAGGTCCAAAAGTGTAGGTATAAATAAATCAGGAAATTTTGTTCACTTTTTTTGTCATCTGAGTAGCTGACACTGGTTCTTTTATGACGGCAGTGCCCAGACTACTTGGATCCAGGAAAAAGAATGGTGTCATCCCAGTGTCGGAGCACTGGGATGACACCATTTATTGTAAGCTCACATTTACTCTATGATTATCTTTTTAGATCACCTTGTTTACCTATTTTGCCACTCTGCTGAACGGATACAATTAGAAAAGTAGTCATTCATCTTTATCACTACCAAGGTCTTTTAACATACTATAATTACCTTTTCTGAATCTACTTTTTAAAGACGTAACTCCACTTTCGCTAATACCACTGAGGCTCAGTGCAGCTCCACCTAGCTGCAATCCTATCTCAGATGTTTCAGGAATAATTTTACTAGCTCCTAGATCTCTATAAACCTCCACATTACTCAGATCTGGTAAGCGTATTACAATATTTACATGCGGAAAATTTGCAGCAACTAAAGAAACAACTTTTTTTATAGTAACTTCATTCTTTATTGAAACCACGAGAGCTTGAGCTCTTTCTATTCCTACCGATTTTAAAATTTCACATCTTGTAACATCTCCAAGATATATAGGAAAACTATCACTTTTTCCTTCTTTGACTATTTTCGATTGAATATCTACAACAACGTAACTTAAATGCTCTGCCGTAAGCATTTTTGTTACCATATATCCCACTCTACCAAATCCAGCAACTATCACATGATTATAAAGATCTTGTGTATCTGTTTCAACAGCTTCATCATCTAATATTGTTTTCTCAGTGCTAAATGAGTTTGCTATCCAATCTCCAAGCCCCGATAAAAGAGGAGTGAAAGCCATGGTTACTGTAGTTACCATCATAAGTACTTGAGCGATTTCACTTGGTAGCACATTTAGTTCATTTGCTAAGCGAAATAAAATAAACGCAAATTCACCGCCTTGTGAAAGTAGTAACCCAGCTTGTATAGCAGGTGCACTCTTAAACCCAAAAAATCTACACAATATATATATGATAGATGTTTTTAAAACGATAAGGATAATCGATAATAAAGTAATTAGTGGTAACTTATTGAGTAAAAGTTCGGTATTGATGGACATACCAACAGTCATGAAAAATAAGCCAAGAAACAAATCTTTAAATGGTAATACTGCGTGCTCCACTGAGTGTCTATATTCTGTTTCTGCAACTAACAATCCAGCGACAAATGCACCTAATGCCAACGATAAATGAAATTGCTCAGTAATAAATGCTGCTCCTAATACTATTAAAAGCGTTGTTGATATAAAGATCTCATTACTTTCCATTTTAGCAATAACCGAAAATAAAGGTCTAAGCAATAATCT
Organism: Wolbachia endosymbiont (group A) of Longitarsus flavicornis; assembly: GCF_963931955.1. Taxonomy (NCBI): domain Bacteria; kingdom Pseudomonadati; phylum Pseudomonadota; class Alphaproteobacteria; order Rickettsiales; family Anaplasmataceae; genus Wolbachia; species Wolbachia endosymbiont (group A) of Longitarsus flavicornis. Next base: position 375,842 of record NZ_OZ008337.1, read on the forward strand.
ACCAGTTATAAATATCAGCACTAATGCAATAGCTGCTTGCACTAATGAGCCTGCCAATGAGCTTATCAGGCTGTGCTCAGAATTGCCAGCAAGTAAAGGTACCAATACTATTAATGGTACCACTGCAAAATCTTGCATTAATAGCACTGCTATCGACAACCTACCAACCTGACTTGCTTGAGAACCTTTTTCTTGCAGAACCTGCAACACTATTGCTGTTGAGGATAGCGCAAGCCCACCACCAATAACTGTTGCTATATTCGTATTCACTCCGAAAGCAAGAGCGATGCACCATATTGCTACCATGGTAACTATAACTTGAAGAGAACCGAACCCAAATACATGAATACGCATAGCGATCAGGCGTTCAAATGTCAATTCAAGGCCTATAATGAATAATAGAAAAACTACACCAAATTCTGCAAGATTATCCATTGCTTCAGCTGAGTGTATCAGATTAAATCCATGAGAACCAATAACTGCACCTGCAACGAAGTAACCGAGCACTGGACTAATATTCATTTTCCAAAACGCTATGACTATAAACACAGCAGCAGAAAGTAAAATTATAATATCAAACAAATGCTGAGAGCCACTGTGCATGATATTTAACCTGTAGAATTAGACCATTTAATTGAGCAGCCAATACTTGATTTTTGGTCAATTGGAGAATTACCAGTTTCTGCAATAAATTTCATAGCTTGAGATAAGTCACTACTTCCTACTTCATAGCTTTGAACCTTTTCTTTTTTTGTGTCGTTAAAACGTCCACGATAGCAAAGGTTTAAATTGGAATTAAAGCCGAAAAAGTCAGGAGTGCAAACAGCCCCGTATTCTTTAGCTATTTTCTGTGTACTATCAATTAAATATGGAAATGTAAACTTATTTTCCTTGGCAAAATTAATCATATTTTCAAAGGAATCTTCTGGATATTCATTTACATCATTTGGCATTATTGCAATGGTGTTTACCTGATAATCTTTTTTCAATTGATCAACATCGCTTACCAGATTGCTAATAATTGACTGAACGTAAGGACAGTGATTGCATATAAACATTACAATAAGACCATTTTTTCCACAACAGTCACTTAATGTATAGTATTTATTGTCTACTCCCAAAAGATTAAAATCTTTTGCAGTAAAACTAAAATCGACTTTAGGAGTATTCAGAGCAACCATAGACTATCATTATACCATATGTAATTTACGGTCTTATTATTTAAATGTCAAACGGTTTCTATGTATACTGTTTGCATATTCTTTTTTAGTATTATAAAACTTATGTTCATAACTTTCGAAGGAATAGACGGTTCTGGTAAAACAACACAATCTAAGCTACTTGCAAATCATTTTAAGCAAATTCGCGGTGAAAATAGCGTAGTATTGACTCGGGAACCAGGCGGCACTGATTTTGCAGAAAAGATAAGAGGAGTGTTGTTAACAAATAATATTGATCCTATTTCTGAACTCTTGCTGCTTATCTCGATGAGGCACGAACATATGAAAAAATTAATATTACCAGCTCTTGCAGAAGGAAAAATAGTGATTTGTGATCGGTTTATTGATTCAACTATTGCATACCAAGGATATGGGTTTGGAGTTGACTTAGGGCTAATAAGGGACTTACATAAGCTAGTGGAAATTAAATATCCAGATATTACATTCATTCTAGATATTGATGTTAAAGTTGGGTTAAGTAGAGCAAAAGACAAGAATAAATATGAAGAAATGAATGTTAATTTTTACAATAAGGTCAGAAAAGGATTTCAGAAAATAGCCATAAAAGAGCCCGTTAGGTGCAATGTTATCACTGAAATTGAAACAAAAAATGACAATCAAGTACATAATGAAATTCTTGATAAAGTCACTATTGCAAAGACTTAGTATCTATTCAGCGGAATGGCAAAATAAGGTAGACGAGAAAAGACAACTATAGGAACAAATGGGTGTCATCCGAGTAGCTGACACTGGGATCTGACCTTACCCAGAAAAAGTGGAGAAAAAGTTTGGAATGTTTTTTACAAAAAGAATGATGCATCAAATTGTTCTGGAATGCAATAGTTAATAGTGGAGTGTCTACGTTGTTTGTTATAAAAAATTTCTATGTATTCAAATATTGCAGTTCTAGTTTGTTGAGCAGAGTGTTGTGAAGTATCAATAAGTATTTCTCTTTTCAATGAGCTAAAGAAGCTTTCTGCAACAGAATTGTCGTAACAACAGCCTTTATTACTCATGCTAGGTACTATATTCTTTACAGCTAAGAGATATTGATACCCTTGCGCAGTATATTGTGAACCTTGGTCACTGTGCAGCAGTAGATTTTTAACAGGTTTACGCCTATTAATGGCCATTAATAAAGAGTTCATAACCAATTGTTTATTTATTGCACTACTCATTGACCAACCAACTACCATACGTGAGAATTATTGCTGCCAAATATAGCCATCCCTCCTTGGTTTTGATGTAAGTAATCCCATACTTTATTTGGTTGATCAACAATAAAGTTTTGATCTAGTATATTGGGAGCTACAGCTCTATTATCTGTTTGTTGTTTTTTAATTTTAAACTTTCTTCTCAGTATAGCCCTGATGTCATTTTTCTGCATAATACTTTGCACCGTTTTCAAATTGCAACTTTTACCCAAAGCCTTCAATTCAGCACGAATTTTAGGAGCTCCATATCTACATTTAGAAACTTGATATATTTTTTGAATAGCTGCGAGTAGCTCTTTATTTGCTGATTCTCTACTGCTTATTTTTCTTGTGGTCCACTTATAGTAGCCACTAGCAGAAAACCCTACATAATTCCTGCACTTTATAGTGTTTACTATGCTCTTTTATGAAAAAATATTTTACTCTTTTTGACTGGCAAAATATCCCAGGGCTTTTTTTAAAATGTCTCTTTCCCTTGTTACTCTTGCTAACTCTCTTTGTAAATCAAACCTCTCTTTGTCGTAAGGAGCCATGTTACCTCTACCTGGAAATGCATCTGCTGCCGACTTTTTTTCGTTGTGTTTCTTTATCCATTTTCCTAATAAACCACCCTTTATTCCTAAATCCTTTGCTATTTTTGTAATTGTTTGACCTGCCTTTCTTTGTTCATTTGCCAGTTTAACAGCTTCCAATTTGAATTCTGCTGTATATTCTCTTACCATTTCTAATCCTCCAAAATTTTATTTTACCCAAAAAAACTCTTTTCTTTCTCTCCACTTTTTCTCCTATGATTGTTGTCCAATAAAAAATTCAAATTTTGTGAAATCTTTAAAAACCCAGTCATTTTTAAGGGTATAGAAAATAGTTGTAAGAAATTTCCTGGCAGTAGCAATAATAGCCTTAGCAGAACCACGCTTTTTTTTTACATGCTCGTAAAAGCTGTTCAGATAAGCGTATAGCAACCCAAGTACACTGCACTAAAGAAGTACGAGCTATTTTTGATCCACGTTTGGTAATTCTTCCGATCGTGCACTGTTGATTAGATTGAGAAACTCGTGGCACAATTCCAAAATATGCAGTAAGTTTCTCAGGCCTATGAAAATCATTAATGTCTCCAATTGTTGCAATAAAAACAGCTGCAGAAATTGGGCCAATTCCTTTTATGCTGATAAGGTTCAGGAAGCTGTTTGGCAAAAGCTATAATTTCCTTCTCAAGTTTTTTAAGACTTTCCCGAATAGCTTCCAAATGATAGCTCATTACTTCAATTTCAACCTTTTCTAAAGGATCCCAAGTATACTTTCCAATAGCACCCACCTTAGTTGTAAGTGCTTCCTTTTTAATTTTTATCCCATGGTAATTAAAAAGACCATGCATTTTATTGATTAAAGATACCCGTAACTGGTCTCTCAATGGCGTCAACTTAAGAGCCTCCATTAGCAAACTCTCCTAAAGACATGATGGCGTTTGGGCTTATCTACCTTATCGCGGCTGTCCTGGTCGGATTTTAACTTTAGCGCGTATACTTGCTCTATCAAAAAGGGCTTGAAAGTTTTTTGGCGAACAATTTCCAATAAGTACCTGATAGAGTTTCTGCCTCATTACACCAAATAAAACTGAAAAATTTAAACGATACTCAGCAATTTGATCTGGATTCCAAGGCCCTTGTGCATCACACATATGAAGCGACAATATATTACACATGACTAAGTTTGCCCAAAATTCTTGTAATACAGCCTCTAAATTTACGCCAGAAAAATTCTCTAATTCTGCACCTATTTTGAGTCGTTTATAGCACTCCTCTATATGCCACCTTAACACATAAGCTTTGCTGATATCTTCCAAAGTAAATTTTACTCGGTCAAAAAGTGAAGTAATCAATACCTCTGTTTCTCCGTTGGCTAATGTCAGCACTATAACTCTTACTTTCTGTCCTTTCATTTTATTTTTTAGCTTTTCATTTTCTAATATAAAATCGAAATCTAATTCTCCAGATGCAATTCGTTCCCATAGCTTGCTATAATTTCTTTTTTGCAAGCGAAAAATAAAATCTACTTCCAAATCATAATGCTGCTGAATGAATTTTACTGAAGGATAACCACGATCATAGATAAATAATAATTTCTTTTGATTTAATGAACGCATTTGAGTGATAACTTCGGGTAATTGCTCTTCCGCCAACGTTTGTTCACCTATATTCCAAGCCGCAAGACGAGCACTACAAATCAGCGAAGTACACAAATCAACAAACAAATTGCCAATGGTGGCATTGTGCCTGTTGTTCCATTTGGTTTAAAGCGGCCAAACTCGGATACAATTTCCTCAGAGCTGGGTAATCTCATACCAGAACCATCTGCTGCAATAAGTCTATAGCCTCTCCAAGTTCCATACTCAGGTTCATCCTGATAGGCTGTTTGGATGCTTAGCTCTAATAATTCTTGAAAGCCTGTATGGCAAATCTTATACCTTGCTTTAGAAAAAGCTTGCTTTGAGGGTGGAGTTTTACATGTCAATGGCTCCATAAGTTCACATTCTATTCCCAAACTTTTTTTAACTAACTTTAAAATCATAGAAAATACTGTCGAAAAAGGAAGTTTTCTTGTTCGTGTAAAACTGTTTTTTCCAACACAATGGATTCTCTGAAAAGCTTTCGAGTATATTATATTTTTAATTTGTAGAATAAAATTTTTCCTTTTTGCATGTTTCACCTAAAAAGGACACATTTTAAACTTCTTTGTTGAAATAAAATAGAAACAAAAGTGCTGTTTCCTGCGGCTTCTGGATAATTTAATGGTAAAAGTTTTAGAGAGAAATTTTATACACTATCGCTGATATTTTTCCTTAAGTTGACGCCATTGACTGGTCTCTTGTTTGAAGAAGAGAAGCTAACTGCTTGCATTGTTTGCTTTGCTTCAGGCAACATACCTTTGCTTAGAAAAAAAGCAATAGCTCGCGCATCGTGCTTGTCCGTTTTGTTCACAGAGCGACGAACAACTTCAAACTGTCCAGGAGACCACGCGCTTAACATAGGGTGACACTGCGTCATAAAAAAAACAGCTATTGCCTGTTGCTTCTACAGCTATTTCATCTGTTTCTTGAAGATTTCTGATAAAATTATTCAAGTCTTTTAAGCGAAACGTTTGAATATACTCCGGTTTTCCTTCTTGCAAGTAACAAACAGTAAAACTATTGGTATAATGCCTATGTGACGCATATTTTTCCTCCAATTGCACATTTCAATATATCAGAGTACTGGTTGGTCCAAACTCCTATACGAGGTCATCACATTTTGTGAGCCTCACGATGATTTTCGTTGGCAGGGGCGGTTAATCTGAGTAACGAGGTCTTCTTTCATATACTTTATACAAGAACAGAAAGTGCCTCAGAAAAAGTGCCAACCTGCCACCTATCCACTCTGAGAAGTGATTATCTTCTCTTGCTTCCAACCAAGCAATACCTAATTCATACCATCTGGGTAAGGTCACTTCATCAGTGGTTCACTTGCGTTCGTCTCTCTATTTCATACATGACACATAATTGTGCCTTTTCCATAACGCTCACTACCTTACCAAAGCAGCTTATGGTTGCTGCTCTTGCAAACCGGCTCCGAGGGGCCCACCCTCATCTATTGCGTAGCTTTTGCACTTAGTTTGCTCTTACTTGAACATTCTTTGTGTCTCTACGGCACACCTAACCCAAGAAAGGTTTCCCTACGTCATACCGCAATTCATTTGCGGTATAGATTCCGCTAACGAGTAGCGGAATGACGAATTTGTTGTTTTTCAAATTGTAGGTAAACCTAAGCCACTTTAGCTATATAGGGTCACAACGATGGATTTTTAAGATCGTTTACGGCTTTCTTAATGTCTTCAGCCTTGAATATCGCCGATCCCGCAACTAAAATATCTGCACCTGCTTTTATTATATCAGCTGCGTTAAAAAAGTTAATTCCACCATCTATTGAAATTTGTGTTTTAAGGTTACGCTCTTGTATCATTTTTTTTATAGTAGATATCTTGTTCAACTGTGAATGAATGAATTCCTGTCCTCCAAAGCCAGGGTTGACTGTCATAATCAGCACAATATCTAGCTCATGTATTATGTATTCAAGCACACTTGGAGAAGTTGAAGGAACAATTGAAACTCCAACTTGAATCGGTTTTTTTTCGTCGTTTACATTTTTGTATGACTTTATCTTTCTTATCAACCTCTCAAGGTGTGTCTCTGCTTCTGCATGTACAGTGATAATATCAGCACCAGCATTTATAAAGCTTTCAATGTGGTTACCAGGAGATTTGACCATTAAATGCACATCAAAAGGAAGATTGCTATATTTACGTATTGCAGAAACAACGCTAGGACCAATTGTAATATTTGGAACGAAATTCCCATCCATAATGTCTATGTGTATGTAATCCACACCTAAATCGCTAATTTTTCTTACTTCTTCCCCTAATTTTGCAAAATCTGCTGAAAGTATAGAAGGTGCAATTTTAATACTCATGAGCTGCCTTTTTTGCTAAAAAATAACTTATTTTTAAAACTCTGTCACCCTAAGCACCATCTGAGTAGCTAGAGACCGATATCAGTATGCCTATTTAACTAGATCTTAAATTAGATAAAAAAAGGTAGTCTTGATAAAACTTATTTACAGCAAGTTTTTTTACATTTGGACTTTCTGTTTGTTCTTTTTTGTACCCTAATTTATAGCTTATTGAATCCTTATATGAACTGATCGTTTTGTATGCTTTGTTCATCTCTCTAGGAAAGATACCATTAGCAATTACAACGCATAACCCTGTAGCTGTTGCAAAAGCTAGAGTGGTAAATGCTAGATTTTGTAAAAAATTCCTTCCACCAACTTTTTTTTCCTGTATATTAGCAGAGTGCGATTTGTTTGACACTTCTTCTAGATATTCATGCCATATGTGATTGCAGTTCGTACATTTTACCTTCCTTCCGGACGCACCAATTTGCTTAGGAGATACTAAGTAAGTTTTAGTACAACTATTACATTGTATTTTCATAGCACTTACATATAAAGTAGTAACAAGCTTAAATGATACAGAGCTACAAATTTAATATCAATATATATATATAACAAATGGAAGGTTTGCAACTAAAAAAAACACAGAGTGAGATAGAAAATATTTGGAAAAATAGAGAAAAATTTAATGACTGTAATCTAAAAAAAACAGCAAGAATAGCAATTAAAGAGGTAATTGAGCTCCTTGATAGTGGCAAAATTAGAGTAGCAGAAAGGCTATCAAGTGGAGAATGGGTAGTACATAAGTGGATAAAGCAGGCAATATTATTACATTTTCTCACTGAAGAAAACAAAATAATAGACAATACCAATTGCTGGTTTGACAAGATCGGTAACAAATTTAGTGAATGGAATGAGGAGAAATTTCGCCAGTTAAAAATTAGAGCAGTTCCTGGGTGTTTTGTCCGCCGATCTGCTTATATAGGTACGAATGTTGTTCTAATGCCAAGTTTTATCAACGTTGGTGCATATGTTGATTCAGGAACAATGATAGATACCTGGTCAACGATTGGTAGCTGTGCGCAAATAGGAAAAAACTGCCATATTTCTGGTGGAGTGGGAATAGGTGGAGTCCTTGAGCCTATTCAAGCTTCACCTGTCATTATAGAAGATAATTGCTTTATTGGAGCACGTAGCGAAGTGGCCGAGGGTGTGGTAGTGAGAGAAGGATCAGTCCTTGGCATAGGTGTGTTTATTGGGGCATCAACAAAGATTATTGATAGAGAAACTAGCAAGGTATTTTACGGCGAAGTGCCACCTTATTCTGTAGTGGTACCAGGGTCTATTCCATCTAAAAATAATATTTCAACCTATTGTGCAGTCATAGTAAAAAAAGTGGATGAAAAGACGAGATCGAAAATCTCTATAAATGAAATATTGAGGGATTAAACTATCTTACTCCTTGTCGTCACTTTTTTTATCATTATTACTAACCACAGTAATGGCATATGCGCATAGCTCTGAGAAAGAGACTCCATTTTCTTGAGATAATTTATATAATTTTTGCAGACTTTCTTTTACTTTATTAGGGATATTTCCTCCACGTTCTTTTACAAGCCAGGAATCTTGATGATGAATTGGATGAGCATCACTTTTTGGATTTCCTATGTATATTGCAAAAGGTGAACTTTGCCCTTTGAAGTCACATTGTACAGTAAATTTTTTTATAGATTCAGCCATCTAAAGACCTCTACTTTTCTTTTTGGTCGATTTTATAGCAGGTGGAAGAGGTGGTTTCTTTATAAAATCTTGTCTATTGACAACACTTTCTTTACCTTCCAAAGCTCGGCGAACATCAGCTCTGCTTAATTGCGACTCTTTTGCTACCTTCATTCCATGCTTTGCCATAATATTAGCATATGCTAGTACTTTTTTTACCAATTCTAGATCACCATTTAGCATTTGAACTAGCACTTGAAATACCTCTGCTAAAGTTAATCCGTCAGCATTTATAACCTTATTCTCTATAAGATTGACAGCTTCTTCAAATTTGTATTTAATATCATCATCTTGAGAAGCAAGTGCAATGTAATCAGTGTCTTGATTGTCCATAATAGAAGCACTATTGCTCATAAGCTTAAGTTTATACTATATATATAAGTACGCCACTATTTTATATCATGACACGCTATAGTTAAACATTTATTAATAACATGCTCACTTATGTACACGAATTAATTGACAAAAGTCAAGGATCAATATCCATCAGTGATTTCATGAATGCCGTTTTGTACCATGAAAAATACGGCTATTATACAAGTAAATTACCGCTTGGTAAGGATGGTGATTTTACTACCGCACCTGAGATCAGCCAATTATTTGGTGAAGTAATTGCAGTTTGGATAATGCATACATGGGAAAAATTAGGAAAGCCATCAAAATTTTCTCTAGTTGAACTTGGGCCAGGCAAAGGAACACTCATTCACGATATAATAAGAGTCACTAAAAAATACAGCAGCTTTTTTAATTCAATGTTGATCCACTTAGTTGAAATAAGCCCTACTTTACGGAAGATACAAAAGGAAAAATTAAAAAGCTTAGATGTTAATTGGCACAAAAATATTGACAACCTACCAGAACAACCAACCATTTTTTTAGCAAATGAGTTCTTTGACGCTCTTCCGATAGATCAGTTTGTATATCATGATGAGGGGTGGTATGAAAATATGGTGACAAAACAAGATGATGGCAGTCTCTTGGTGTCATGCCAGTGTGTACAGAGTGATGTCATGCAAGTAGCTGACTACTTGGATCCAGAAAACTTAGTTGCAAATGAGCATACCAAGCAATTGTATAATAAAAACTGGATTCCAGTGTCAAGCATTGGAATGACAGAAGGTTTTAATGGTGCAGTGATGGAAATATGTTCAGTTGGGGTTGAAATATTAAAAAAACTTGAGAAGAAGATATATAATAATAAAGGAGCTGCTTTGATTATAGATTACGGTTATGTATACCCCGCATATAAGAGCACTTTGCAATCGATAAAACAACATAAGTATGCTAATTTTCTTGAGAATGTTGGTAATAGTGATATTACCGCACTTGTGAACTTTCAAGCGTTAAGAGATTCATTAAAGCATGTAGATTGTGAGATTTTAACTCAAAGGGAATTTTTATATCTTTTTGGCATAAAAGAAAGAACCCAGGCTTTAATGAAAAGCGCAAGTGATGAACAAAAGAATAGGATCTTTAGTGAATTCCTAAGGTTGACTGAAAATATGGGCACTCTTTTTAAAGCAATGCTATTGATAGCATAGCTAAAGTAATTTATGTTATTGGGTAAGTTAAAAATATGATATAAATGAGATAAGAGGGAGCTACTCACTATAGGAATAGAGTTATCACGGGCGTGTGCGACCCACAACTGTACGAACATTTGTTTGTGCAGAAATATTATAGCCGGTTTGCCTCAAACACAAAGGTGTCATCCCAGTGCCCAGACACTGGGATCCAGATTGGATACTGAGTTGGTGAGTATAAAAGTAGCTAACCTTATGTTAAAACACAATATTTTTGATGAGGGGTTGCATTAAAAGCTGGATTCCAGTGTCAAGCACTGGAATGACATCGTTGTAACATTGTACCATATTACAATGTTTGTACAGATACTGTCTTTCATGTCAATAGTAATTTTAAAAAACTTTTTAAACCGAATTTAAATTCCATTGATTAGTGTAGCTGTGCTTTAAGTTTGTGCGGACGCACAGCTACACTAATTTAGGGAAGCTGACCTATTTGTTACATTTCTCAGTAAAAACTCTACTATCTCTGGTCAAAGAGTTAGAAAAGGTAAGCAACTTTCTCATGTCAATGAGTCACTTAACTAAACCACCATTGAATGGTTGATTGTTTTTAAGAATACCAAAAAATACATGCATTAGTTTTCTCATCAGCGCAACAATTATAACCATTGGGCATTTTCCTTTACTTTCTAAACGTTGGCAAAACTTTTGAAAGTGAGAATTATGATTCTTGGCTACTATAGCTGGCATATAAAGAGCTTTGCGAATACGCTCAGATCCTATTTTACATATTCGACTTTTTTTACTTACGGATGATCCTGATCGATAATGCTGTGGATTTAAACCAGCAAAGGCTGTGAATTGCCTAGCATGATCAAAATTATCAACTGATGGCATTTCCGCAACAACAGCTATAGCAGTAAGATGTCCTACACCTTTTACAGTCTTGATATTTTCTATCATATTTTTTAGGTGTGGATGGTTATCTATATGCCTATTAATTTCTCTCTCTAGCGCAGCAATTTGTGTTTCTATTGTAGCAATTACTTCAAGTATGGCTTGTTTACAACTGGAATACATGTTTTTGTTTTCTAAGCGATTCGTTTGTTGCAACTTGTCATCTTTGAGCGTTTGCAAACAACGATAAAGTTCTCTTAAACACCTAACTTCAAGAGGAGCAGGTTTCCAAAGATTAGGTTTATTAGCAATACAAAACCTAGCAATCATGGCAGCGTCTGACTTATCTGTTTTGTTTCTCAGTAGCTCACTTTTGCCAAAAGCTTTCTGGGTTTGCCACACTTACATTATATCCCAGATCGTACATAAAGTTAACCAAATCTTCACTATAGCAACCAGTTGCCTCGAGACATAGATGAATAAGTTTTGCTTCATGATTATTGCACCAAGCTACAAGCTTTTCAAAGCCCTCCTTGTTGTTGTGAAAAACTTTATGTCGTTCTTTGCTGCCTACCAACAAACAAGCATCAAATTTTTGTTTAGAAATGTCTACACCTAAAATAGCATTTACTTGCATAAACCCGTCTCCAAAACTATAAATAAAACTGAGAGTTTAGACCAACCTTGTAAATACGGGATATAATTCCAAAGATACTGTTCAGTCTTTTAACTCTACGTGGAAGGGGAGCAAATCTGTACGTCGGCCTTGTTGGCATCAGTTGTGCGTCAGCTTCACCCTTCCTGTAAGATATTTTAGCTCTAATATCTTACATAGTGAAAGATACAAGTTGTGCGCGCGACCGAGGGTTTTATACCATTCTAGAAGTAATATGCGGAAAAGGGGGGATTCGAACCCCCGACATATTTTCATATGTGCACGCTTTCCAAGCGTGTGCTTTAGACCACTCAGCCACCTTTCCATGTATTCATAATATTGAAAATTGTACTGCTAAACAATATAAAAACCTGGTATATAGGGTTCACCACGAAAATTTACAGTATTGTTAAACTTGCTTCTGCAAGTTGGAAATGTTTTATCGCAACCTGCGAGTATTGAATATTTATCCCCAGCAGAAATTTGGTATGGAGGCGAAGTAAACAACGTAACTACTTTATTTTTATATTCTTTTACTACACCTTCAAACGCTGTTGAGCCAAAGAATTTCACTACTCCGTGCTTATAATATTCATCACTCTCAGTTAAATTCGTGTCTTCAAATCTTCTTTCATCTATTACTTTAGTGATTGTACTTATTTTACTAAATTTTTTAGTATCGGCTTTACACTTATCATCGCAAAATTGTGCTCTGCATGCAGGAGAGTATAATTCTGCTATACTTCTCTCAAGCTTTGCTGAAAGCCCTCTAATTTCAACAATAAATCTTCCACTACTTAATGTCACTTTACCAAAAGTTCCTGAATGTAGATTCATTGTCCCCTGGGTCAAGTCTTTATAATTCACAAGAAATATCTCAATATTTGCAAAGTCGTACTTTCCTGATAAAACATCTTCTTCTTTAATATCAGCATTATTTAATATCCCTTCAATTTCTAGATTATCAGTTTTTAAATCGCTGTTTAATATTATACTACTGGCTGTAAATCCACTTGAAGATTTATAGAGTATATTATCAATATTTAAATCTTCATCATAGTCAGTGAATCCCATTACTTCTCCACCTACAAGCGTTAATTTCCAGCACGTAGCAGTGGTAAGTAATTCTCCAGCTAAATAATTTTTTAGTGTGGTTTGCATAGGGGACTCCTGTTTAATTGATTGAATTTGAAAGTAGCTATACGGCTAGTAGAATAAGGGCAGTGTGTTCTTTTCTCATCATCTAAGTAGCCATAAAGCGTCATTCCGGTGACCATAGGGTGTCATTCCAGTGCTTGACATACAGCTTTACAAACAAATGTTTGTAAAGGTAGTATGTTAAGTGTTATAGCCGGTTTTGCCTCAAACACAAAGGCAGTGCCCAGACACTGGGATCCAGAAAAATTGATTGTGCATTATACAACATTTTCGATCAAAAGCTGGATTCCAGACTGGAATGACAGGAGAGGGGTGCTGGGATAACAAGGAGAGAAATACTGGTATGACAAAAATTGGCACTGAGACGATAGAAAAGGAGCACTTATGGAATATGGCTACAAAGGCTTATACTCTTCAATATTGCCTAATTTAGCATCTTCAATACCTGATAAAATTTCTTTAATGATGTTATAGCTTAGCTCAGGGTTATCTTCAACAACTTGACCAATTTTAGCCCAATGCTCGATTTGTTGTGGTACGGAACGATTTTGTAACGTGAAATGAGACTGTACTATTTTCTCAAATTCTCCATCAAGATTTACTGTTATACCCATGATATTGTTACTTCTACTTTAAGCTATTATACCATATATTGGAAATTTTTTCAATATAAATAATTTTCACCTGGAAATACACACCACATTAAATTGTGGTGTGTACTGGCTGATTAGAAAGAAAACTTCACACCAGTAAGAAGGAGAATTCCTTGGTTAGAAGGTACATCAGTATCCTTTTGATCTTTCAGCGCACCTTTTTCATCAGTCATAAAATAATGTAAGGCTGCATAAGGAACAAATTTGCTCTTACTGCATGCAGGAGATAGATCATATTGAACGCCAAGTGCACCATCATGAAGCACATCTCCATCATTCATTCTGCTACCAAAGTATGTCAAACTTGTGTAGATATTCTCATGTTGATAACCAGCTCCTACAGTCCAATACATGGTATCTATACTATCTTTACCAAATTGAGCTTCCAGCCCTTCCATTCTTTTGTTAGTAGCAAGAAGCGATTCATATTTATCAGGTTTACCACCAGTACCTTTTTCCAGCGTTTGAATACCCTTCGGTTGACCAGATTTGCCCAAGTATGCAAAAGAGGCAGCAAATTTTACGCCTTGGTCTTCATTAATCTTATAATCAGCGCTTACACCCAAATTAACACCCATCAGGTCATTATACTCCACAAATTCCTTATAAAGATGCTTATCTTTACTTGGTTGCTTTGGAAAGCCATATTCACCAACTGCAGAAGTTTTAACTTTTATGTTATGTTTATCAAAGTCATATTCATATGATGCACCAGCACTTATTATGTGCTCATAGTCTGGACCGACATGCTTTATCTCTTCTTTATGCTTTATCACCTTGGTACCACTTATATCCTCCTCAAAAGGAACTGTTTCTTTTACAGTAAACAAACTACTATCATAACGAGGTGCATAACTGATGCCAAACCTTGCGCCCATATAATTTGGTGAGTAGTAAGCAACTCTAAATGGCAGTGTAGTCATAACGCCTTTATTATATTTCCCTGCCATGCGGAAAGAGAATTTTTCACTTTCACTCGAAAAACTTTCAGTGTAAAGACGTGGTGTTACATAAAATGGAAAGCTAGCAGCGCTTCCTTCTAAGTTCACTTTTCTGAACCAGTCACTATCTGCAGCTCCGTCAACAGTTGCAATTCTTGTTGCATCAAGTCTCATCAGAGCCTCAGGACCAAATTGGTAACCAAGCTTCACGTCACCATATTTTGAGTTAACAAACACATGCGCACTTCTGCCTTTCGCAGCATAAACACCCTGTGAAGCTCCCTTACCTTCGGTCACTGGAACATGAAACTGCACGTCAGCACCATAAAGAAGACCTAAATCTTCATTCTTATTTTCTGCTCTGAGGTGCAATATTGCATCAGCGATCATACCCATATCGTTGCTGTAATCACCAATATTTCCTATTCCACTAGGGAATACGGGATTTGCTCCTTGTATCTTATCCTGAGGGGCAGTATAATACTCTATAGATCTATTTGGCATAACGTTATAACGTTTATAATCTTCACCACTTGGTCCAGCTTTACCATAACCTTGAGCATCAACAACACCACCAAAAGTTATTCTTAAATTACTTTGCCCTTGGTTGGTATCAATAATATCAACACCACCAACTGAGACAACAGCATCTGCCTTACCTTTTTTCTCTGTATTTTGATTAACAACTTTTACATCCTTCTTTACATCTTTAGCTTCAACTTTAGCATTCTTAGTTTTAGAACGCTTAGTTTTTGAAACTTTACCTTTTTCTATATTAGAATTCTTAGCGCTTAGAGCTTTCGCTTTTGAATCCTCTATAAGCTTTGCTTTTTTCTCATTTGCTAGCCTGATCTCCTCTTTTTTCTTCTGTTCGGCCGCTAATCTCATCTCTTCCTTTTTCTTAAGCTCTTCAGCTTTTTTTCTTGGATCAGCATTACATATTCTGTCCATCTTTTCTTTTAGTTTTTTATTTGATGTTTTCATAACTTCTGTTTTTCCAGAAGTTTTTGTGCTCTCTTGCTTTTTTATTTCCTTCATACTCTCATCAGGAAAGTCAGCTGCAAAACTGCTGAAAGAGCATAAAGTTAATAAAGAAGCTAGAGCAGTTCTAGTATACATAGATTTTTTCATGAAGTGCCCCCAAAAAATTTCGAAATCATTGTCTTAAATATAAAAAATGTTGAAAATTCAACTTAAGGCAATCTTATAGCAAAAACAAAAGTAAAATGCAACACTTTAAAGACAACTTTTTTAATATGCCCAACGTGTATATTAACTAAAACTTAGCACAGAAGTTAATATTTTTTGCCTGTTAGTGCATTATAACTCTACTATTTATTCTATGGAAGTAAATTTTTTTTATTCTAGCAATAGAAAGATTATAGAAAACACTATTGACAATAATGTCAATCTACATTATAGTTAAATAAGTTGTTTAGCTGATAATAGATTGAGGTAGTTATGGATTTTAGTTTTTTACGCAATTGGTTTAGCGCCACAGGTACTAGTGCAAGTAGTATAGATTCACAATTAGAACAATCAAGCTCCATCTTAGCAGATGACGGCAAATGTAAGATGGAAGAATATGATGATGAATTTGATATCATTGAAGATTATGAATTTATAAATCCTGCTGACCCAAATGAACCACATTCTTTACCTTCTTCTTACCAAATAGATGAAAGTATTGCAGAAATTGCAGGATTTAATAAAGAGAAATTATTAGAAATGAGTAATTTCTGTAAAATAAGCTATGGTGATAACGACGACAAGTTAAATAAAGAAAATTTTAAAGCACCAATTTATAAAAATGAAAAAATATATAAAACTAGAGCTGAACTTATTAGCGAAGGTTATGAAATTATTCCATTTGGCAATAGCTTCGAAAAAGATGCTGGTCATGTTTTTATAAAAGGTAAAGAAATAACAATAGCTTACCATGGTACTCGTCCGAGCCATGGTTTAAACGATGTAATCACTGATCTAAACTTTGTGTTTGCTACTTCGGAACTTTTACCTGAAGGTGGGAGAATGCATGGCGGTTTTTATAATTCATTTATAGATTCATGGCCTAATCTTTATGACATTTTGAAATCTCATGCTGAAAAACAAGGATCAGAAATCAAAGATTTTAAAATCAATCTCACAGGTCACAGTATGGGAGGAGCTATTGCTAAGATAGCTGCTTTATGCCTCAACAAAACGGAAGGAGCTGAAGATGTTCATGTTGCAACTTTTGCAGATCCAAGGGTTTTTGATCTTACTGCTAGTGAAATTTATAATGACGCTCTTCAGGAAAAAACCATAAGGGTCACTCACCACAGACAAGATCCAGTACCAGCAGCGTGCCCTGGTTCGTTTGGTTATGCTCACGTAGGTGCACAATTAAGAGTATCAGCACCAGAAGGATATTCTGGTATAGGCTATTTTCATGGAATAGATGGTTATCATGAAGCTATCAAGATGGTGGATGAAAGTGATTTTCGATCAAATAATGATGTTTCTCTCTTTTACTATCCTGCTAGAGCATTAAGTCGGATTAGCTGTGCGGTTGGAGGTAATGCTCAATATTACGTTGCCAATGCGGTAAATTATATTTTTGGTGGGTCAAATTTTTTTGAGAAAGTAAAAAAGGAATATCAAGATAATAAATTAAAAAGTTCTTCTCAGGTTGAACAAGCAGAAGTTGAGCAGATAGCACATGAAAACTTCTCATCTATTGCAATGGGTGGATAGCTACTATTATGGAGCAATTGTTAGATTGCTCCATAATATCTGTTCATTTAAATTCAATACAAAACTTTCCACCACAAGTTATTTCCCATTCTTCTTTAAATTTCTTTAGGTATTCTTTTTTTTCGCACTCTAAAAGCAGCTCTTCCACGCTTTTGTTGTAGCTTTCAGTAGTAATCCTTCCCTGATGATGCATGAACCTTAAGTAAATCAAATAAGTGTTAATTACATCTGTTTCACAATAATCTCGAATCTCTTGTATCTTGCCGCTATCGTATAAGCTCATAACTTGTGACCCATCAACTCCAATCTTACCAGGAAGATTAAATGCTGCACAAACTTCGTTCATTTTTACTCTCGCAGAGGCTCCAAAATCAGAGAGGGTTTCAAGTAAGTCACAATGCCAATCACTGCTATATCTCTGATTGTAACTATTCCACTTATCACCAGCTTTATGAAAATATTCTGCTTGAATGCCATGGACCATAGCACGATACTTCAGCACTGGTATATCAAAAGTGCGTCCGTTGAACGAAACTAATCTTGGCTTTTTCTCTGATATGTAGTTAAAAAATCCTTTCACTAGTTCCTTTTCACTGGAATTTAGTGTGCCTCCAGATCTTATTTCTTGCAGTGTGAACACCTCATAACCGCTCTGGTAGCTTATATTGCAAAGTAAAAAACTAATAACTACAATTTGGTGGAAGGGCTGACGCAGAAAAGAGTTTTGCCCGTTTGTTATTTCAAGATGATATTTTGTTAATGCATCCCTCTTCTCTTCTACACTACTATCATCACTAATATTGAGTAAATTCTTGCAGGAATTTACATCTGGTATAGTTTCAATATCAAATACCAATAAAGAATTAAGCATTGCCTATATACTCCTCAGGACGGTCGATCCAAGGTCGCACTTTCACAAATAAAAAGAGATGTACCTTGCGCTCAAATAATTTTTCTAGTTCAGCACGCGCTTCGATATTAATTTTTTTAATATTACTGCCATCTTTCCCTAGCACTATTTTTTTATGACTATCTTTCAACACAAATATGATCTGTTTGATGACTAAACTCTTATCTTTTTTTTCCTCGAATTGTTCAGTTATAACAGCCGTAGAGTATGGCAATTCTTCACGCAAGTTCAAGAATAATTTTTCTCTCGTAATTTCTGCTGATAAAAAATTTGTCGAGGAATCGGTTATTTGATCTTCTTCATAAAACCAGGGGCTCACCGATGCAACTTCAGATAAGTAATTCATCAAATCAGAAAGTCCATCATTCTTTAATGCTGATATCATAAAAACCTTTTCAAATTTATAAAGCAAATTCAGATGCTCATGCGCCATCTTTAATTCAGGCTTTTTTACCAAATCAGTTTTATTGATAACCAAAATGCATCTGCCTTTTGTACGTTGCAGCCGCGCGAATATGGTCTTGATTCTTTCTATATTTTTCAAATAATTGCTTGCATCGATAAGCAACAAAGTGATGTCATCACCCTTGATTGCTGACCATGCAGACTTGACTAAAGCTTTTTCAAGTTTTGTTTCTGCTGAGAAAATTCCTGGGGAATCAGTAAAGACAATTTGTGTGTTGTTGCATGTTGCAATACCCCTTATTTGTGTCCTTGTTGTTTGCACTTTAGGGGTAACAATTGCAATCTTCTTGCCTATGATGCTGTTAATTAATGTAGACTTTCCAGCATTTGGTAAGCCAGCTATGGTTACAAATAAGCACTTTTGTTCTTTCACAAAGAAAATTATAAAGAAAACTGGATACGAATGTCAAGCTACTTTCATGACACCAATCCCTACCATCCCCTTGATTTCTACTGCCTTTTTTATTCTAGGCTGTGCTTTTATGGCAACTAATCTCGTTCGAACTATGATTAGTGAGTCACAAATAGACCAAAATAATAATTCCAAAAGTAGTAGTTGTTTTTATAGTCAACCTGCGACAATTGGAGCCTATACATAAAGTGTAAGCAGAAATTGTGGGCTTATTGGGGTAGGAGCGCTCAGTATTTCACATCAATGGATTTCTTGCCCAAGCCACAATTGTCATTCAGTAGGAACAAAAAACTTACTTGACAAACTCCGCCAGCGCCCTTATCATGATAGTGAAGCTATTGTATTTGCTTTCGCCAATCTGCAGATTAAAAGGTAAGGATTACTTAATGTATCGGCGTCTTATGTTCAATTTTTTGCAGTATATAGATACTGTATGTCTTTACAAAACTTCATCTACATCTAGATTTTTATCTAAATAAGCTGAACGCGCTTATAAAGCGTTACAAGACATCAAAAAATGCCAATACTCGACAGAGATAGTAAAAGACTAGCTAACTCGGGGATTCTTTGTCTTTTTTTCTGCTTAGTAAATTTCTTAAACATTTGCAGCGTAAGTTAGTTGCAATTAAAAGCAGCTTAATCTTGCTTGTCAAGCGTTTAAAACATAAAAAACGCCAATATTTTAAAGCGGATAATAACCCCAGGGCTTCTTTTGCCTTTTTTTTCATTTGGTAAATTTCTTAATATTTATAGCTAAACAACAACCGTCATCCCTAAGTATCCCGCTGCTTGTTAGCGGGATCTCTTGTTAGCGCCACGGTGGTATGACGTAGGATTATTGTCATTCCGCTACTTGTTAGCGGCTGAGATACCGCAGCGGTATGACGGTTCGTGGCGGCATGAAGATAAGCTCGTCATCCCGCTGCTTGTTAGCGGGATCTAGAGATACCGCGACGTCTCACCTATAGCCTTCAGTGCTCCTTTTTTTGTCATCCCAGCGTCACGCGTTGGTTTCAACATTATATCATGAACTTTCTAAAATTCATTGAGTTATGCTTTCAAACGGTAGTGCCGGGATGTGAGTATAATAATTATCGGTACATAAAAGTCATAGCAGATAGGCTGGAAGCGGCGAGCGCTGGTGAAGTGAAACGAATAATATTCAATATGCCTCCGCGTTCAATGAAGTCCCTGTGCGTGAGTGTTGCGTGGCCTGCATGGATACTGGGAAACCAACCAACTGCGAGAATAATAGTTGCAAGTTATTCTCAGCGGCTCAGCGAAAAGCACTCGCTCGACACCAGGTGCGTGATGCAGTCTAGTTGGTATAGAGCGCTATTTCCAGAGATAGAACTATCCAAAGACCAGAATACCAAATATAAATTTCAAACAGTGCAGAGAGGATACAGAATCGCAACATCAGTTGGTGGAACACTAACTGGTGAAGGTGGTGATTTTATCATTGTGGACGATCCGCTCAGTTCTGCTCAAGCTTTGAGTGAAACGCTTAGAAAGCGTGCCACAAACTGGTTTGATCAGACTTTAGTAACGAGGCTGAACGATAGAAAAAAAGGAGTCATCGTTCTTGTAATGCACAGGCTACACCAGGAGGACTTAACTGGACACCTTCCTCTCCAAGCCAAAAAACATATGGCATCATATTTGTTTGCCAATGATTTCTGAAAATAAGCAGGTTATTTATTCAATCAAAAAGCCAATGCCTCCCGTTCCTGTCATCCGAGTAGCTCAGCACTGTGCGACCAGGCGATTATATAATAAACCAGCGTCACCTGTAAGGATATTATATTCAAGAGAAGAAGGTCAGTTGCTATATCCCCTCGATGGAGGAAAAGAAGAAGTTGAGACGATAAAAGTTGAACTTGGGAGTTATGCTTTTGCTGCGCAATATCAACAAAACCCTCTGCCGCTTTCAAGTGGTATAGTCAAACGAGAGTGGCTAAAGCGCTATAAAAATGTTCCTGATAATCTCTCGCATGTAACACAAAGTTGGGATACTGCGGTTTCAACAAGCGACATGAGCAACTTTAGTGTCTGCACCACCTGGGCAAAAATAGATAATAAATTCTATTTACTTGATGTATATCGCGCAAAGCTTGAGTATCCAAAGCTTAAAGAACAAGTTTTATCACTAGCTGCAAGATGGTCACCACACGCGATTTTGATCGAAGCCAAAACAAGTGGTCAGCAATTAGCACAAGAGCTGAAGGCAAACAGTCATTTGCCCATTATCGAAATAGTGCCACATGATGGTAAGCTCACTCGATTCCACCGGATTGCTCCGATGATAGAGTCTGGCAGGATTATTTTGCCGCACCAAGCAGTATGGCTGAATGATTTTGAGTATGAAATTTTAATGTTCCCAGAAACGCGCCACGACGACCAAGTGGATAGTACCGTGCAATATTTGCAGTGGGTGAGAAACAGTACCTCTAGGGTCGCAGCTTTACGGGCATTGTGATTTAAGCCTACCAGATCCAAGTAGTCAGCTACTTGGATGACAAAAAAAGGAGCACTGAGATGACATCATCATAAAGTAAACCAGTGTCAGCTACTCGGATGACAGGGGAAGGTGGCTAGCCTGACAACCGTGTCCAAGGGGTTTTTGGAAACCATGAATAACCTACTTTGTAAAATTCACAAGACCTATTAAAATATTTTTTTACTTTTCATCGTATATTTCTCAACATATTATCTTTAAGTACTAAAATAATTAACAATATGGCATTATTAATAGTTGAATCACCTGCGAAAGCAAAAACAATAGGTAAATATTTGGGTAAAGAGTTCAAAGTAGCTGCATCCTTTGGACATGTGAGAGATCTTCCAGCAAAAAACGGTTCTGTCGATCCAGATAATGATTTTGCTATAAAGTATGAAACCATTGAAAAAGCAGAAAAGTATATAAAAGAGTTAGTAAAAGCCGCAAGCAAAACATCAGATATATATCTTGCAACAGACCCAGACAGAGAAGGGGAAGCAATGGCTTGGCATGTGATAGAGACATTAAAAGAAAAGAAAGCAATCAGTAATGAAAACAACATTTATAGAGTAGTCTTTAATGAGATAACAAAAAGAGCAGTACAAGAAGCAATAAAGAATCCACGTGAAATAAATATGGATTTAGTGCGTGCACAACAAGCACGTAGAGCTTTGGATTATCTAGTTGGATTTAGCTTGTCACCACTGCTGTGGACAAAATTGTCGGGGAGCAAGTCTGCAGGGCGAGTGCAGTCTGTTGCATTAAAGATTATATGCGAACGAGAAGATGAAATTATTAAATTTATAACACAGGAGTATTGGAGCATAAAGGCAGAAATGCAAAATAGCAAAGATGAGGCTTTTTTTGCTATGCTAAGCCACTATGACAATAAAAAGCTAGAAAAATTTGATATTAAGAATGAAGAAGAAGCAAAAAACTTAGTCAGGGAGATTGAGTCAAGGCAATATGCTGTAAGCACAGTAGAACGCAAGCAAGTTAAGAGAAACCCGCTTCCTCCGTTTATTACTTCAAGTCTTCAGCAAGATGCAGTGAATAAACTGTATTTTAATGTGAAAAGTGTTATGCGCATAGCGCAAAATTTATATGAAGGTATCGATATTGGTGGTGAAACTGTAGGGTTGATAACTTATATGCGTACAGATGGGTTTCATATTGCAGATGAGGCTATAAACTCAATTAGAGGGTCAATTAAGTCATTATATGGTGATAAATATTTACCGCAGTCTCCTCGTAAATATGTAAAAAAGGTCAAAAATGTTCAAGAAGCACATGAAGCAATTCGTCCAACTGATATCAATAGAACGCCGGGTAGTATTAAGGATTACTTAACGCCAGAGCAATTTAAGTTGTACGATTTAATCTGGAAAAGAACCATTGCAAGTCAGATGGAATCAGCGATTCTTGATCAAGTGGTAGTTGAAATTAGTTCTACTGATCAAAAAGTAGTTCTGCGAGCAAGTGGATCGAGTATATTCTTTGATGGTTTTTATAGAGTCTACCAAGATAACATGGAAGCCGAAAATGAAGGTCTGCTACCTGCCATGAAGGAAGGGGAAGCGTGTAAGTTGATTTCAGTTGAGCCAAAACAGCATTTCACTCAACCGCCACCTCGTTATAGTGAAGCAAGTATCGTTAAAAAAATGGAAGAAATCGGTATAGGTCGCCCGTCAACTTATGCAACAATTATTTCGGTATTACAAGATCGTGAGTACGTTTCATTGGATAGCAAAAGGTTTATTCCAAGCAGTCGTGGTAAAATCGTTACTATATTTTTAGAAACCTTTTTTCAGCGTTGTGTAGAGTATGACTTCACAGCACAAATGGAAGAAAAGCTTGATTTAATTTCAAATGGACATGCAGATTGGAAAAAAGAATTAGGCCACTTTTGGGTGCCATTTTTTGGTCATGTAAACTCTGTCAAGCAAATGACGCATGATGAAGTTTTCAGCGGCATTCACAATTTGGTAGTCGATTGGTTTTGTTCAGAAGAAGGAAGAAAAGAGGTGAATACGAAATGCCCTGACTGCTTAGGTGGCATATTGAAATTGAACTTTGGAAAAGCCGGAGTGTTCCTTGGATGTTCTAACTATCCTGAATGCAACCATACAAAAGAAATTACAGATAGTAACGACAATTCAGAATATCCAAAAAGTTTAGGTGTAGATGATATCACAGGACAAGAGGTAGTAATTAAAAAAGGTCCTTTTGGGCTTTACCTGCAGTTTAATAATGAGTCAGAAAAGAAAAAAGCGGTTTCTATACCAAAAGATATAAATGTTAATGAGATTGATCTGAATACCGCTACTCAGTTACTTTCCTTGCCAAAAGTAATTGGAGAACACCCAGAAACCGGAAAGGAAGTAAAAATAGGCCTTGGACGATTTGGATACTATATTTTCTATGATGGTAAATACTTTTCTCTTAAGAAAAGCTCCAAAGAGGTGCTGAATACAGAATTGAGCGAAACTGTACAAATTATTGCAAACAGTCCACGCAAAGAGTTAAAATCTCTCGGGCTTAATGAAAAAGGAAAAGAAGTTTTTATCTGCAACGGTAGGTACGGATTCTATATAAAATGCGGTAAAACAAACGTTGCTTTGGGCAAGAGTGCAGATATTGAAAGCATAGATTTGAAGAAGGCTTTAGAGTTGATTAAGGGTAAGAAATAGACTTCTTGCATAACCATATGCTCTTTATTGTCATTCCAGCGCGTGACCTTACCCATATGGTATGAATAGTTATTGCTTGGTTGGAAGCATAAGAAGATAATAGCTTCTCAGAGTGGATAGGATAGAGGATTTTTCAAAGCATTTTTTCTATTGAAGATAAGAGCATCTTTTATATGCTTATAGTAAAACATAGAATGCTTATGGTTCCAACTATAGCAATTTTGAGTGGTGGATTTTCTTGTGAAAGAGAAGTATCACTTATGAGCGGAAAAGCAGTAAAGAAGGCGCTTGATAGCCTTTCATATAATGCAATAGAAATAGATGTTGACAGCAACGTTGCTGAAAAGCTTAGAAAAATTAATCCGGGCCTTGCTTTTATAGCTCTGCATGGACCTTATGGTGAAGATGGCTGCATTCAAGGTTTATTGGAAATCTTAGGTATAAAATATACACACTCAGGAGTTATGGCTTCGGCTGTTGCTATGAACAAGGCAATGTCAAAACATATATTCCGGTCCCTTAGTATTGATACTCCAAAAGGTTATGTAATTAGCCGAGAAGATGTACTAAAAAATAATATTAAAATCGATTATCCGTACGTTTTAAAACCAATTAACGAAGGTTCTAGCATCGGAGTGCACATAATTTTCTCGCATGAGGATTATTTAAAACTAAAAAACATGCTTCCAGCACGTGACCAGGCAGTGTCTGGCTACTTGGATGACAAGGAAGGAGCTACTTGGATGACAAGAGACTTGATGATCATAGAAGAATACGTTCCAGGTGTAGAATTACACACTGCTGTACTACTGAGTGAAGCAATCGGTACTATAGAAATAAGACCAAAAAATAAATTCTATGATTATGAAGCAAAGTATAAAGATGGATTTGCAGCACATATATTTCCTGCTGAAGTTCCTGACAACATATATAAAATGACCTTGGAACACGCACTGAAAGTTCATCAATTTTTAGGATGCAAAACTATTTCCCGCTCAGATTTTCGTTATAATCCCCAAAATAACACTTTAAAAATGCTTGAGATTAATACACATCCTGGCTTTACTGAGTTATCGTTAGTGCCAGAAATTGCAAAATCGACAAAAGGAATTGATTTTAATGAATTAGTTAAAATTATTGTTGAAGACAGTTTACAGCACAAGAGTATTAGAGATCAAGCAGATGTTGAACAATGTTACTAGAAGCCAAAGGCGTTTTTTGCGCAAGTGCGCTTTCGTTATTATAACTGCGCTTTTTTTTACATTAGTACTTTATAGTTCACTCGATAAAATAATAAATCGATTTAATTGCTACTTTGCTTGGTATAATGACTGCCTATCCAGCTTATTACTCAGTAGTGGATTTTCAATCGATGAAGTAGTCGTGAGCGGCAACAAATTTGCAAACGAAAAGGACATTCTAAGTTTGGTAGATAGAACGCAACCTATCATGTATATATCACTCTCAAAACTTATAGATAGTATACAATCTGTAAGCAGATGGATAAAATACGTAAGAGTTCACAGAATTTTGCCCAATACTCTACACATTAATATAGATGAGCATAAACCGTTTGCTCTCTGGAAAGATAATAACAAAACTTCGGTAATTGATTTCGAAGGTAAAGTGATCGTAGATGACTATTTAATAGATGATCTTGTTGTAATTACAGGACAAAACTCGTTATCAAACCTAGAATTTGTTAAAGATGTGTTAGAGAGTAAAACTCAATTAAGTGACCACATTTCTTCCTTTGCTTATATAGGGAATAGAAGATGGAATATCATACTTGATAACGATTCCACAGTGAAACTGCCTGAAGATAACCCTTATAGTGCATGGGACTATTTAAACCACTTGCAAAATACAACTGATTTTACTTTCAGCAATTGGAGTATAATTGATATGCGTATTACTGATAAAATTTTTGTGAAGAGGTGATATCCAAGTAGCCCTTTTCCCGTCATCAAAGTAGCTGACACACAACTGTACATCGCATAGATTTCGCCGACAAGCAATGGGATAGCAATTTATCAAAAGCTACCTCATTCTCCGTAGTAGTTAAAAAATCAGTGGAAAGTTACTGTAAGTTCATGTATTTTGAGGCTATAATGGTTAAAAATACGTGACGTATGGACGATTTTATCAGAGTTAAGGGCGCAAGAGAACATAATCTGCAAGGTGTAGACGTCAATATACCGAAAAATAAGCTGGTTGTTATAACTGGGCTTAGTGGTTCTGGCAAGTCTAGCCTTGCTTTTGATACAATTTATGCGGAAGGCCAACGCCGGTACGTCGAAAGCCTATCAGCTTACGCACGTCAATTTCTCAACATTCAGGATAAACCAGATGTTGAGTCGATTACAGGTCTTTCTCCTGCAATATCTATCAACCAAAAATCTATCTCAAAAAATCCAAGGTCAACCGTTGGAACTGTTACCGAAATTTACGATTACTTGCGCTTAGTGTATGCACGAATAGGAGTTCCTTATTCACCCGCAACTCAATTACCAATAACAAAACAAACTGTATCTCAAATTGTAGATATTATAATTGCGTTACCTTTAGAAACTAAAATATATATACTTGCCCCTGTTGTGCGTGGTAGAAAGGGAGAACATCTCAAAGAGATATTGGAAATTAAAAGACAAGGTTACGTAAGGTTCAAAATAGATGGTGAAGTGTACAATGTAGATGACTTGCCTAAACTCGATAAGAACAAGAAACACGACGTTTTTGTGGTTGCAGATAGAATATCAATATTGGGCGATATAGGAAATCGACTGCCAAGTAGTATAGAATCCGCACTAAAACTTGGTCATGGTCTAATGTATGTAGAAGTAGTGAACCTACCTGACAACCATAATTCTGAGTATAACAATGGTCAAATTCTGGCTTTTTCAGAGAATTTTGCATGCCCCGAGTCTGGTTTCACTCTTGAGGAAATAGAACCAAGATTATTTTCTTTTAACAGCCCTTACGGTGCATGTGGTTCGTGTAATGGGCTTGGTAAAAAGCTGGCTATTGATGTAAAGCTGATAGTGCCAGATGAAACTCTTTCAATATCTGAAGGCGCTTTAAAGCCAGTGGGATCAATGTTCCGTCAAGTGCACACAGGTTATGGATTTCTAAAAAGTGCAATTCTATCACTAGCTGAAAACTACAAATTTAGCCTTGATGTTCCGTGGAAGAACATAGATCAAAAAGTAAAAGATATGATACTCTTTGGCTCTGATAAATTTCAAGGTTTGGTCAGTATCTTAGAAAACCAGATGGATTATGATGAAACGCTTGTTGAGCGATATTGCTCTGTTACTCACTGCAGAGAATGCACTGGCTATAGATTGAGAAAAGAAGCGCTTACAGTAAAAATTGATAGCAAACATATAGGTGAAATATCAGGGCTCAGCATCGATGAATCCCTTAAATGGTTTGAAAATTTGCCAGACAAGCTCACAGAACAACAGAAGCAAATCTCAAATAAAATACTAAGTGAAATAATCAAGAGGCTAACATTTTTAAAGAATGTAGGGTTGAATTACCTAACGCTTGATCGAGAATCTAGCACTCTCTCTGGCGGCGAGAGTCAGAGGATCAGACTTGCTTCGCAAATTGGCTCAGGATTAACGGGGGTTTTATATGTTCTTGATGAACCCTCGATTGGCCTTCATCAATGTGATAATGATCGGTTAATTGCCACACTAAAAAACTTAAGAGACATGGGTAACACTGTAATCGTTGTTGAGCATGATGAAGATACAATAATGGCTGCTGATTATGCGATTGATATTGGTCCTGGAGCTGGCGTAAATGGTGGAAAAGTTGTTGCAGAAGGAACACCAGACCAGGTGCAAAGAAATTCAGGGAGCATAACAGGGCAATATTTGAGTGGAGAGAAAAAAATTTTAATTCCAAGGAGAAGAAAGCAAGCAACTCAGTTCATAAAAGTAATAAATGCATGTGAAAATAACTTAAAAAATGTAAACGTTAAATTTCCTATAGGGAATCTTATTTGTGTTACTGGAATATCAGGAGGAGGAAAATCAAGTTTAGTCATAGAAACGTTATATAAATATTCAGCACATAAGATACATCATTCGTCTGCAAGGTATGGCCAATGCGATAAGATAGAAGGTCTTGAATACGTAGATAAAATTATAGAAGTTGATCAGTCGCCAATTGGTAGAACTCCAGCGTCAAATCCAGCAACATATGTTGGTATGTTCACTCATATAAGAAATTGGTTTGCTGGTCTTCCAGAGTCAAAAGCAAGGGGATATAATATAGGCCGGTTTTCATTTAATACCAGAGGGGGAAGGTGTGAGGCTTGTAAAGGTGATGGGCACTTAAAGATAGAGATGCATTTTCTACCGGACGTTTATGTGAAGTGTGAGCAATGTAAAGGGCGAAGGTATAATCGGGAAACATTGGAAGTTACTTATAAAGAAAAATCAATCTCTGATGTGCTTGATATGACGATAGATCAGGCTTGTGATTTTTTTGAAAACCTTCCAATGGTAAAAGAAAAGTTGGTTTCTTTGCAGGAAGTAGGGCTTGGCTATATAAAACTCGGACAGTCGTCAACAACGTTGTCTGGGGGTGAAGCACAACGAATAAAGCTGTCCAAAGAGCTATCAAAACGATTTACCGGAAGAACATTGTATATTCTTGATGAGCCAACAACTGGATTACACTTTGAAGATATAAATAACTTACTAAAAATACTCCATAGATTAGTCAATCTGGGAAACACTGTTATAGTTATCGAGCACAATTTGCACGTTATAAAAACTGCAGATTATATAATAGACATCGGACCAGAGGGCGGAATAAAAGGCGGAGAAGTGATTGCTACTGGAACTCCAGAAGAAGTGGTAAAAATTCCAGAAAGTGTTACAGGCAGGTATCTTAAAACATATTTATTATAAACTATTTCTTAATCATTATTGACTATGTTGCATATTTATGATTTGGAGAGGGTAATGTCAGTATATCGATACTTTAAAAGGTACGTTGAATATGGAGTTGTACCTGCTAAGAGAGCAGAAGATTGCACACTAGTTCCAGAAAGTAGTTTCTATAAGTCTGTACATTATGTTGATAATATATTAGGACCTGTAAAAGATGTAATTTGTGGAGTTGAGAGTAAAGACGATTATAATGATCGATACAAAAAAGGTCGAGAGTATATGGGTTACAGAGCAGAGAAAGTGTATTCATTGTGTGCACTGAGTTCTATTTTAGCAGCTAGCATAATATTGCAACCTTTATTTTTGATGGTGGCATATTTGTCATACTTTCCAACCAAGTTATTGTCAAAAATAACAGGGGACTATTGTTTAAAAGCAAGTACAAAGTCATTAGTTGATCATTCAAATGCATTTTTAAGTGCTGGGCAAGATTGTGCTAGTGCAGTAGCTAGAGTATTTAATAAGATTGTAAGTTATGCTTGCGCTGCTATCATTTGGGCTGCCGCGTTAATTATAACGCCACTTGTATGGGCTTGTGATAAAGTGCAAAGTAAGTTGAGTGAAATACAGGAACCAGAAAAATATCAGCGTTTATCTCATTGGAGTGATTCGGAAACTACTTTAGTCAATGGTATACCACAAACTGAGTTATAAGTTCTGCTTTTATATAGCTAAAGTAACTTAGGTTTACCGACGATTTGATAAACGACAACCGTCATCCCGCTGCTTGTTAGCGGGATCTATGTTAAGAGATACCGCGGCGGTATGACGTAGAACTGCTGTCATTCCAGTGCTTGACATTGGGATCTAGTTTTTCGTATAATTTTGTCAAAATCTATTGTGCTAGCAAGTTCACTAGCGTCACGCGCTGGTCTGTTAGACATTTACATGTAGGGTGAAGAAATTTTGAAAAAGACATACCAAATATGAAAGGCCTATATATTAAAACTTACGGCTGTCAGATGAACGTTTATGATTCCGTTTTAATGGAAAATATGGTAAAACCTCTAGGGTTCAACGTTGTTAGTGATGCAGGAAAAGCTGATTTGGTGATACTGAACACTTGTCACATTAGAGAGAAGGCAGCAGAAAAGCTTTACTCAGAGCTTGGGAAGATTCATTCGTTACGAAAAGAAATGACTATAGTGGTGGCTGGATGTGTAGCGCAAGCAGAGGGAGAAGAAGTGTTCAGAAGAGCCCCATTTGTGGATATTGTTGTTGGTCCGCAAAGCATTGCCGCTTTACCAGAACTGATAGTCAAAGCAAGCAGAAGTAAAGGTCATGTAATAAATACTGATTTTCCGGAAGTTGCAAAGTTTGATAAATTGCCAGATGAATGTTACGGCAATAGCCAAGGGTCTTCTGCGTTTCTTTCCATACAAGAAGGTTGTGATAAATTTTGTACGTTTTGTGTGGTGCCCTACACTCGCGGAGCTGAATATTCACGACCAGTAAATGAAATATTCCGCGAAGCATTGAAATTAGTTGCAAACGGAGCAAAGGAAATCAATTTGCTTGGTCAGAACGTCAATGCTTACCATGGGGAATGCGAAAGGGAAGTGTGGGATTTAGGAAAATTAATTAGTCATATTGCTAAAATTGAAAAGCTAGAGAGGATTCGTTATACAACTTCTCATCCAAGAGATATGCACGAATCTCTCTACTTGGCACATGTGGAAGAACCAAAACTCATGCCGTTTGTTCACCTGCCTGTGCAGTCAGGTTCGAATAAAATATTGCACGCGATGAACAGAAAGCACACTGCAGAGGAGTATTTGGAAATAATAGACAGATTTCGCAAATTGAAACCTGAAATCGAATTTTCTTCTGATTTTATCGTTGGTTTTCCTGGAGAAACCGAAAAAGACTTTGAAGAAACTATGAAATTAGTAGAAAAAGTAAAATACGCTCAGGCTTATAGTTTTAAATACAGCCCAAGACCAGGCACACCGGGAGCGGAAAGAAAAGATCAAGTACCAGAAGAGGTTAAAACAGAGCGCCTTCTTCGTTTACAGAAATTAATTAGTGAACAGCAACTTGAGTTTAACCAGAGTATGGTAGGCAAAACTATACCTGTTCTATTTAGCGATAAAAAAGGTAAACACCAAAACCAAATTATTGGTAAAAGCCCATATATGCAATCAGTGTGCATTGATGATCCTGAAGGGAAGTATAGAGATAAAATAGTAAATGTGAAGGTATTGGAAGCTCGGCAGAATAGTTTATTAGGATGTGGGCTTTAAAAATAGACTTGTTGGGCATCTATCACAACTGTACGAACATTGTAATATGGTACAATGTTACAACGATGTCATTCCAGTGCTTGACACTGGAATCCAGAAAAGTTTGCTTGTGAGCAAGCAAACCAGCATGGAAAGTAGCTGATCTTATACTAAATGAATGTTTTTGATGAGGTTGCATAGAAGCTGGATCCCAGTGTCTGAGCACTGGGATGACAAAAAAAGGAGCACTGGAATGACACCGTCATAAGGGAACCAGTGTCAGCTACTTGAATGACACCATATGGGTGCGATCTTTCTACACTCCCTCTTTTGTCATCCCAGTGCCTTGACTACTTGGATTCAGAACATACTAAATTATAAAAATTTATCATTTAGTATGAAGAATACTATATAGGAGTAAATGTGTTTCTTTTTGAATTTGTAATTTTTCAGAAAGCCCTATATTCTTTAGTTTTACATAGCGAACATGAAGTCAAAGCATTATCCTGATACAGTAAGTAGTCCTGATTTTTCGTCGTTAGAAAAAGAAATCATAAAATTTTGGCAGGAAAATAAAGTTTTTGAGCGGTCAGTTGGAGAACGTTCCAAGGATAATTGTTTTGTGTTTTATGATGGGCCTCCGTTTGCAAATGGACTTCCGCATTATGGACATTTACTCACTGGTTTCATCAAAGACGCATTTGCAAGATATCAAACTATGCTTCAAAAAAGGGTTGAACGTAGATTTGGTTGGGATTGCCATGGATTACCGGCTGAGATGGGAGCAGAAAAGGAACTTGGAATATCTGGTAGAACTGAGATAGAAAAATTCGGCATTGAAAAATTCAATAACCATTGTCGTACTTCTGTAATGAGATTTTCATCAGAGTGGGAAAAATATGTCA
The DNA here is from genome assembly GCF_963931955.1 of Wolbachia endosymbiont (group A) of Longitarsus flavicornis. NCBI lineage: Bacteria > Pseudomonadati > Pseudomonadota > Alphaproteobacteria > Rickettsiales > Anaplasmataceae > Wolbachia > Wolbachia endosymbiont (group A) of Longitarsus flavicornis. The sequence goes on from NZ_OZ008337.1 coordinate 408,179, forward strand.
ATAGGCAGGCAAGGTGGGTGGATTTTCATAATGACTATAAAACCATGGATAAATCATTTATGGAGTCGGTCATGTGGGCATTTAAACAGCTTTATGATAAGGGTCTAGTGTATGAATCAGTACGCGTTGTTCCATATAGCTGGGCGTGCGAAACTCCATTATCCAATTTTGAAACAAGGCTTGATAACGCGTATAGAGAAAAGACTAGCAAAGCTGTAACTGTTGCATTTGAGCTTTTAGAAAACCCACAGCAATTTAAAAATATTGAACAAAAGTGCAAATTACTTGCTTGGACTACAACCCCATGGACGTTGCCGAGCAATTTAGCTTTGGCGATAGGAAAGGACATCAAGTATTGTGCAGTGTCAGTCCACTCTTTGGCAGCGCGTGACGCTGGAATCCAGGAAGGTAATAAATGTTTGCATGCTGAAGTGACATCAAATCAACCTAATGAAATATATATCTTTGCTGAAAGTTACCTAGAGAAATTTGTCAGCCACTGTGAACAAAGCAATATTCCATATGAAAACTGCAATATAAAACTTAAAGCGAATGATCTTGTAGATCTTTCCTATAAGCCGCTGTTTGATTACTTTAAAGATACAAAGAATGCATTCCGTGTTTTTGTTGCTGATTATGTTACAGGAGAAGATGGTACTGGCGTTGTACACACTGCTCCTGGATTTGGTGAGGAAGATTTTTACCTTTGCCAAAGCCATGATATTCCAGTTATTTGTCCAATTGATAACAGTGGAAAATTTACTGCTGAAGTTTCAGATTTGGCAGGGGTTCATGTTTTTGATGCCAGTGATACAGTAATAAAAAAATTGAAAGGGCAGGGGAGTTGGTTTAAGACTGAGCAATATATTCACAATTATCCACACTGCTGGAGAACTGACACTCCTTTGATCTATCGCACTATGCCTTCTTGGTATGTTGCCGTTACAAAATTCAAAAGCAGAATGGTAGAGCTAAATAAGAGAGTTAATTGGATACCAAACCACATTAGAGATGGTCAATTTGGAAAATGGCTTGAAGGGGCACACGATTGGTCAATTTCACGCAATCGATTCTGGGGTACGCCAATCCCTGTATGGAAATCAGATGATACAAAATATCCAAGGGTAGATGTATATGGTTCAATAGAAGAACTGGAGAGAGATTTTAATGTTAAAATAGACGACTTGCACAGACCATTTATCGATACTTTAACAAGACCAAATCCTGATGACCCAACAGGAAAATCGATTATGCGTCGTGTGCCTGACGTATTTGACTGTTGGTTTGAATCTGGCTCGATGCCATTTGCGCAAGTCCACTATCCATTTGAAAATAAGGAATGGTTTGAGAATAACTTTCCTGCGGATTTTATTACCGAGTACATAGCACAAACCAGAGGTTGGTTCTATACACTTTTTGTATTGTCTACTGCTTTGTTTGACAGTGAACCGTTTAAGAATTGCATATGCCATGGTGTTGTTTTGGATGTAAAAGGGCAAAAATTGTCCAAACGTTTGAATAACTATGCAGATCCAATGGAGGTTTTTGATAGATACGGTTCTGATGCACTGCGTTTTCTTATGCTTTCTGGATCTGTTGTTTGTGGTGGTAATTTGCTGCTTGATAAAGAAGGAAACTCAATACGAGATGTTCTGAAAAACGTAATAAAACCTATTTGGAACAGTTATCACTTTTTTACTATGTATGCAAATGCAGATGGAATTAAAGCTGAAGTTTGTAAGGATTATCAGAGTACTATTGATCGCTACACGATTTCCAAATGTTTTGAAGCTGTAGAAAGTATCCAAGCTTCTATGAACAGCTATAACTCCCAAGAGGCTTGCAAAATTTTAATGAACTTTTTTGAAGTGCTAAATAATTGGTATATTCGTCGCAGTCGCGAGCGTTTTTGGAAAAGTGATTTGGATCAGGATAAAACTGATGCTTATAATGTTCTATATACGGTTTTTTATTACATACTAAGAGCTGCAGCTCCTTTGTTGCCACTTATAACAGAGAATATATGGCAAGGGCTTAAGTATGAAGAAACATCTGTTCATTTGGCTAATTTTCCACAATTAGAGAAGTTTGATAGTCAGCTCATTGCCAAGATGGATTTAGTGAGAGAGATATGCAACTCTTCGCTCTCTATTAGAAACACTTTTAACATACGTATCAGACAACCACTTAGTAGTATGACGATTTATCATCAGTCTTCCTGTGGTTTTCTTGACGATACACAACCCTCTGTCATTCCAGAGCTCCCTTCTGTCATCCCAGAACTCTCTCCTGTCATCCAAGTAGCTGACACTGGGATCCAGAAAGAAAAAAGTGCTGGAATGACACCAAGTATGAATGAATATCAAGAGATGATAAAAGACGAGGTAAATGTAAAAGAATTAGAAATAGTAGGTGAGTTGAAAGAAGTTGCATCACTAGAACTGAAACTAAATTTTCCTATGCTTGGAAAAAGAATTCCGGAGAAGATCAAGAAATTAGTACAGTACGTCAAAGAGGGGAAATGGAGGCAAATTGAGGATGAGAAAATATTTTTAGGGAATGAATCAGAAAACTACATCATAGAAAAAGGCGAGTATGAACTATTGTTAAAAGCAAATAGTGAATTTTCCTCTGTATTTGATAACAACAAAGGGGTTGTTATTCTAAACACCGCTTTAAATGATGAATTAATTCTAGAGGGACTTGCAAGAGATGTCGTGAGGCTCATTCAGGAAACCAGAAAACAAGCTGACTTTCATATATCAGATAGAATTAAAGTAATAATCAAAACAGAAGATGAGAAAATCAAGGAAGCAATAAATACGTGGAGTGAATACATAAAAGAGCAGACCCTTGCCTTATCTTTGGACATTAATACAGAAATTGGAACTAACTTTTATTCTAAGGAATATCAGGATTTAAGTGTTGGTATTAAGTTAGATTGTCAGTAGTTGAAAATCGTCAGTGTTTGTGCTATACTTAAAGTACTTGGATAAGGTTATGGTATGAACGCTGTTGCAGATGATTATGAAGAAGTTGTTAACAATAGTGGTGATTTAGGTAAAGTAGAATCTACTTCCAATGTTACTTTGGAAGAGGAAGAAGAGTTTTTTGATGCTTTAGAGGAATAAGATTGGTCAACTAATATTAATATTCTGCGAGAATCTGCTCGCATTCCGAAAGAACAAGAAGAATTTTTTGATAGTGTAGCTGCTGGTTTTGACGTTCCACTCAGTATATTTCATTATAAAGATTATAACTCTGATTTTTTTACTTCTTGGTATAATATATCAAGTAGGATATTTAAAGAGATAAACCAAGCTTGTCCGGAAAAACAAGCGTTGAATTTAGCACTATCGGTTTTAATGTTTCCTTATATAGTTTTCACTGCGTTAGGATTAGCCGTATATAATAAATTAAAAACAAATGATAAGACACAAATCAGCTCAGAGGAAAATAAAACAAAAAAAGTAAGTGAAAGTACAACAAAAAGATTAGCATATGGTGTTCTTGCTTCAATCGCGGTTCTTGTTAGTATACCTATACTTCTACTCTTGCTTATTCCTGCAACACCTGCCTTAGCTACTTTTTATCTTTTAAATAGAGAGTTATCTCATTCTTTGGTTGCTGCTATTAAAATAAGTAATGGGTTATATAAGAATGAACACCAGGATATCGAAGTATCTTTTCATGAAATAGGTGCTGATGAGTTAGACATTAAGTGGGACATGGAAGTTAAGTTTCCACCGCAATTTGAACAACTACTTAAGGATTTATACAAAAATAAAGATGGTAGTTGGGTTGATATTAGACAGGATTCAGAACACAATACCATACTGAAATTGTCAGCTAATATCCACTTAAAAAATGGTCTTAAGCCTTTACGTAGTGAGATTAGGAATGTGCTTGCAACTTCGATTCAAGAATTTGCAAAGACTATGGAAGAGCTGATGAAGCTAGAAAAGAAAGAGATTACATACGATAAGCTGAAGGAATTGTTGAACGAATTCAGGCTGAAAGTGGTAGATAGTATAGGTTCTAAATTGACAAGTCACTTAATATACAACGCCTATCAAGTTGCCTTTATACAAGTAATTAAATTTGCACAGGAAAGAAGAAAAGATGGTTTTTCATTAGAGGAAAGACTGAAAGAAGTATTAGTGAAACAAGAGTTGGAGAACCAAGGTAAGGAATTGCCAAGTGAAAAAGAAATTATAATAAAAGATTTGAAAAGCGTGGGAATAAAAGTACGAGAAAACTCAAAGGATGATGAATTTTCTGTATATGAAGCAGACAGGAAACAGCTTATAGAGGAAGGCAAAATAGCTAAAAGGAAAATAATTGATATTTATAATGGTGTATATCATAAAGAAACAACAGAAGCTTTACGTAAAGCTGAAGAGATGATAAAAGAGTTAAAAGGAATGGGAGAAGAAAGGTATGGAAAGATACGTGAAGAATTAAAAGAGATATACGAAAATAGAAAGAATAGTAACCTGAAAGATGGTGCCTTAAAAAGGAAGTTAGAAGACCTTTTTAAATTTGAATATGACGATCAAGAGGTTGAGCACAGGCTAATAGAATCAAGAATAAGAACTATTCAAACTCTATTAAGTAAATCAGATAACAAAATAAAGCAATCTTTAGTGGAAGATCTTAGTGAATTAAATGAAATAAAGACTTCAGATAAAATAAATGACTTTATAGAAAAGATGTATTTAGGAATAAAAAAATATAAAGTACAAAGGTTGCTTAAAGGACAAAAAGAGGGTGTTTTAGATTTATGTGGGACATTAAAAAGATATGATGAATCAGATCTAGCAGAGATAATTGAAGCTTTTCGCGTGCAAGATGAAGGACATTTAGAAGAATCCACATTAGCACAAACACTCAAAGATCAAAATGAGCGTTTACAAGCTAAACAAAATGACAGGGAAAGAGGGCATCCAATTACAAAGTCAATAGAAGTGCTTCTAGAAAGGAATGAAGCAATTCTAGAAGCGTTAGAACAATTAGAATTAGAAAAAAAGGGATTATTGATAAATGAAGAAACAAAAAATAATTATAGAGAAGAGCTGGAATCTCGTGAAAAAATAAAATTTGCAATAATAGAAGATAAGTTGTTGGAGGTGCTCAAGAAAGAAAATAGACTTCTTTCAAAATTCATGTATGGAGCTCAAAATTGTGAATTGCAGCAATCAAATTAAACCTTAAACCAAAACGTTTTCGTCGGTTTCTATACCTGTCCGAGATGATTTTAAACCTTTTCAATAAGCCAATTACGTTTTCAACAATTGCCCTTTGGCTCATAAGTGCCCTGTTCTCTTTTTTTTGTTCTTTGCTTAACGGATTCTTTTTCATTTTCCTGTGCGGTAATACAACATTTTTGTGTATCTTCTGCATTCCCCTGTAGCCGGCATCAGCTAAGATTTTGGTGTCCGGTAATATTGCTACCTTTGATTCTCTAAACATCCGAAAATCGTGTTTTCTACCATTCGAGAAAGATGTGCATATGACTTTTTTACTCTTCTTCTCTGTTACTATTTGTGTTTTTATAGTATGCCTTTTTTTCTTTCCAGAGTAGAAGGGCTTTTGCTTTTTTTTGGTCTCTCTACTGGCGTTTCAGTTCCGTCTATTACTAAAACTTCATATTCTACATCACTCTTTAATAGCTCTTTTTTTCCTGGTAATGCAAAATCTGGATGTTTTATTAATATGTCTTCTACCTATCTTATTATTTTAAAACTGTTACTTTCACTCATGCCATAGCTTTGCCCAATATGAAAATATGTACGATATTCTCTTATATATTCCAGTGCCATAAGTAGCCTGTCTTCTATGCAAAGTTTACTTTTTCTTCCACTTCTAGCTTTTTTTCTTTTATCCTCCACTTCTAGAATTTCTACCATTCACTCAAATGTTGCTTTTTTTACCCCTGTTAAACGTCGAAACTTTTCTCCTTCTAACTTTTCTATTTCCTTATATTTCATGCTTTCAAATACTTCATCTTACACTCCCTCTAACAATTTTGAAAGAAGTCTATTGAATATTTTGTACTATCTCTAGATAGCAGACAGTATCTTCAAGCCGGTCAGTCATAAGCCCTAAAGGAGGAGATTTAAAAATAAAATCAACATCAATACTAACTAATTGGGAATGATACTTCTCTTCTGCACTATAGCCTAAATGAACCCAAAGCCGTAAGTCAGATATAAGAAGATTACATGCAGACATTGCATCCCAACATCACTGAGTTTAAGCTACTTATAACTACTAACACACGCTAGCATTCATCATTCCATCAAGAAAACCCCACAAGAGCTTTGCTCCCTTTTGAGCACCCTGCATAACTTTATCTTGCTCTTTTTCATCTAGATCTTCAATAAGATTTGCACACTCCTCAGAATGCCATTCATCAGCATGCATATGAACCGTAAAAAATTGAAGAGAACGCTCATCACTTATTGAATAGTGTTTTTTTAAACCTTCAATTTTAGACTTAGAAACCTCTGGAGTTTGACGTTCATAAGCATAAAGTGCACCCAAACCGGAAGCAAAGTCTGATCGTACAATATCAAAGTAACCATCAACTAATTCTTGTGTCTCCTTAACCTGTGCATCTTCAAGAAGATCAGACCTTGCTACTCCCAGTCCCTCAGCAAAACGCTTCCATAATTCTGGATGATTTTCATCACCTTGTTCTTCTTCTATTAAATTACCAAGCAAAACCTGTCGCATTTTTAGATCTGGGCACAAAAAATGTATACCACTGATATAACGAGGAAACGCAGCAACGTGGTGATAATATTCTTTAGCGTAGGTTTGTAAAGCTTGCAAGCTTAAGCTTCCTGTATTCCATGATTGGTAGAATGGATGATTTAATAAATGCAGTTCATCTAACTTATTATTCAGAGATTTAGTAAACTTCATTATTTCCTCCATTATATCAACATATAGTTCATATACTATAGTTTTCTCCTTGTTACGATCATGCTAAGATCAACACAATGGTGGGATTGGTAGGACTCGAACCTACGACCAATTCGTTATGAGCGAACTGCTCTAACCGACTGAGCTACAATCCCTTTTATCAATATTTATAATACACACAAAAGCAAATTTGTCTATTAGCTTATTTCACTATCAACCCAACTTAGCAAATCATTTGTTGCACCAATTTTGCGTGCAATTTCCTTACCATCTTGAAATATAATCAAAGTAGGTATAGATTGAACCCCATACTTACTTGGCACTTCAGTTTCTCCATCTATATCGAATTTGCAGATCTTAATCTTGCCCTTTCTATCCTTAGCCAATTGTTCTATACGTGGCATTAGACTTTTACATGGCCCACACCATTCTGCCCAAAAATCTACCAGCACGAACCCTTTATAGTCAGTGACTTCAGATTTGAAATTTTGATCATTTGCCGATGTAATATCATTACTCATAAAATACCTAAATTTTTGTAAAATATAGCGCATCAATTAGCAACTAATCAACTAAATTCTTACCGCAGAGCTTGAAAAATTGCCCTAAAGTGTCTTGCACAAACAAAAAACTTCTCACAAATGGTTATATCTGATGATTAAAGATATCCACGTTTTCCCAACCCATTAAGTCTAACTCAATGCGAGTAGGAAGAAATTCAAAGCACTTTTGGGCCAATTCTTTTCTATTTTCACGTTCCAGCATTAAGTCTAGCTTTTCCTTTATCCTATGGAGATACAAAACATCAGATGCAGCATAACTTTTTTGTTTGTCTGTTAAATTTTCATTTCCCCAATCAGAAGATTGCTGCTGCTTATTTAGTTTGGTATCAAGCAGCTCTAAGCATAACTCTTTTAAGCTATGATTATCTGTGTAAGTGCGAACTAACCGTGAAGCTATTTTTGTGCAATAGCACGGAAGTGCCCAAGTTTCCAAGTAATGACGTATTATGCTTACATCAAATCGCGCGAAGTGAAATATTTTAGTTATATCTTTATCCTCTAATATTTTTCTCAAATTTGGCGCTGTATAATCGTTCTTGAGTTGAACTAAGTGAGCGTTGCCATCATTAAAAGAGAGCTGCACAAGGCATAATCTATCTCTGCTATGAAGTAGCCCCATTGCCTCGGTATCAACAGCTATAGACCTTACATCATCTGGTATTGAACTAGCTGGCAAGTCGTCTTTATATAAAAATATTCCCATAAAGCTTTGTGGAATAATTAAAAACTTATGATAATCAAAAATAAGCCTTAAGTATACGAAAAGATCATAGAAGGAACCACGCAAATTTATGGACTCTCACATTTTTCGTGTACACGGGGGTTTACAAATTGCTGTATATGCCTATAATTAAGTAAATTTAGGTTAATTTAATTGCGGGAGTAGCTCAGTTGGTAGAGCGCAACCTTGCCAAGGTTGAAGTCGAGGGTTCGAACCCCTTCTCCCGCTCTTTACTTTCAAAATCATTTCGTCAAAAATCCCTTGACAAACTCCGCCAGCCCCCTTATCATGGAACTGAAGCTATTGTATTTGCTTTCGCCAATCTGCAGATTAAAAGGTAAGGATTACTTAATGTATCGGCGTCTTATGTTTAATTTTTTGCAGTATATAGATACTGTATGTCTTTACAAAACTTCATCTACATCTAGATTTTTATCTAAATAAGCTGAACGCGCTTATAAAGCGTTACAAGACATCAAAAAATGCCAATACTCGACAGAGATAGTAAAAGACTAGCTAACTCGGGGATTCTTTGTCTTTTTTTCTGCTTGGTAAATTTCTTAAACATTTGCAGCGTAGGTTAGTTGCAATTAAAAGCAGCTGAATTTCGCTTGTCAAGCGTTTAAAACATAAAAAACGCCAATATTTTAAAGCGGATAATAACCACGGGGCTTCTTTTGCCTTTTTTTCGTTTGGTAAATTTCTTAATATTTATAGCTAACATGAAGCTAAGTGCAAACTTTGTTAAACACAACAAATGATGTCATCCCAGTGCTCCTTTTTTTGTCATCCCAGTGCCCAAACACTGGGATCCAGGAAAGTTTGCTTGTGAGCAAGCAAACTATCATAGAAAGTGGTTACAACGTTTTCAATGAGATTGCAGAAAGGCTGGATCCCAGTGTCTGGGCACTGGGATGACACCGTCTTGGATGGAAATCAGTGTCGGAGCACTGGGATGACACCCTGACAATCGTCATCCCGCTACGTGTTAGCGGCTAAGAGATACCGTGACGGTATGACGTAGGACTGCTGTCATGCCAGTGCTTGACACTGGCATCCAGTCTTTATTATGCAGCCACTTGGTTAGAATTAAGTTTTCTGGATCCCAGTGTCTGGGCACTGGGATGACACCTCTGGGCACTGCCGTCATAAAGGAACCAGTGTCAGCTACTTGAATAGACTTCTTTCAAAATTCATGTATGGAGCTCAAAATTGTGAATTGCAGCAATCAAATTAAACCTTAAACCAAAACGTTTTCGTCGGTTTCTATACCTGTCCGAGATGATTTTAAACCTTTTCAATAAGCCAATTACGTTTTCAACAATTGCCCTTTGGCTCATAAGTGCCCTGTTCTCTTTTTTTTGTTCTTTGCTTAACGGATTCTTTTTCATTTTCCTGTGCGGTAATACAACATTTTTGTGTATCTTCTGCATTCCCCTGTAGCCGGCATCAGCTAAGATTTTGGTGTCCGGTAATATTGCTACCTTTGATTCTCTAAACATCCGAAAATCGTGTTTTCTACCATTCGAGAAAGATGTGCATATGACTTTTTTACTCTTCTTCTCTGTTACTATTTGTGTTTTTATAGTATGCCTTTTTTTCTTTCCAGAGTAGAAGGGCTTTTGCTTTTTTTTGGTCTCTCTACTGGCGTTTCAGTTCCGTCTATTACTAAAACTTCATATTCTACATCACTCTTTAATAGCTCTTTTTTTCCTGGTAATGCAAAATCTGGATGTTTTATTAATATGTCTTCTACCTATCTTATTATTTTAAAACTGTTACTTTCACTCATGCCATAGCTTTGCCCAATATGAAAATATGTACGATATTCTCTTATATATTCCAGTGCCATAAGTAGCCTGTCTTCTATGCAAAGTTTACTTTTTCTTCCACTTCTAGCTTTTTTTCTTTTATCCTCCACTTCTAGAATTTCTACCATTCACTCAAATGTTGCTTTTTTTACCCCTGTTAAACGTCGAAACTTTTCTCCTTCTAACTTTTCTATTTCCTTATATTTCATGCTTTCAAATACTTCATCTTACACTCCCTCTAACAATTTTGAAAGAAGTCTAATATTTCCCTCTAACGTTTAATGAATTTCAATAAATTGCCTTTTTAATTCTAGATAAGTATATGCTTTGTTAATATGTTTAGTTCAAAATCCAAAAGTAAGTTTATGCTTTCTATTGGAGAAGAAGGCATAATGTTACTATATTTTAAAAATAACACTTTAAATAAAAGGTATTTTGTTAAGGGCAAAAACGATAAAGCAGTTTCCGACTTAATTTCATGTCTTTCATCAGATAAAAAAGCACCTTTATACCTGGTGCTTAATCATGCAGATCAAAACTACTTGCTACAGTCTATTCCAAGGGTAAATAAGATTAGCGCCTATCTATCAGCAAAAACAAAGATGGAGCATTTTACTCGCAATAACGATATAAGCTCAATTTTTTTGGTTGAGAAGCCAAACGAATTTAATCAAAACTGGTGCTATCTCCTTGTTTCATTAAAAGCAAAGCATTTAGTAGAATATTGGTTGAATGTGTTCATTGAGATAGGCTCTAACTTTAAGGGAATATTAATGTTTCCTATAGAAATAAGTAATATAACAAAAAAGATTCTACATAAAGATCCTAATAATTGGAAAATTACAGTTGCTGCAACTAAAACGGGAGGCTATAGACAAGTGGTTCTTAAAGAGAATAAAATGGTACTTACGCGTTTGATACCATTTACTAATGATAATTTACCAGGAATTATTGCGGGTGGAATATATCAGGAAGTGCAAGATACTATTCGATCCTTAACTAAGTTTGGGTTCGAAAAAAATAACCCTATCGACCTTTGCATTATAGTGTCAGAAGATATTAAAGCTAATTTATCAGTCATAAATTTTTCAGAGAATAGCGTAAGCATATTAACTCCATATGAGTTAGGCAAGCTATTGGGAGCAGAGCTAGCCATAAGTGAAAAAGATAACTTTTGCGATACCATAATTTTGTTTCACAGCTTTAAGAATAAATTAGCAGCTATTTTTAATACAAAAGAAACTAAAGAATTTTATCTATTCAATTACCTTTATTTAAACTCTCCTCGAACTTTTCTATACTTTGCTTTGGTTTTAGTTGTAATTAATGCACTTTGTTTGCTAAATTTGTATTCAAACTTCAATGTCGCTGATAATTTATCCGCAAAGCAGAGCACCTTAAATAACCAACTAATAAAACTTAGCCAAAGCTATAATGTAAAAAAAATAGATGAAATTTATGATTTTATTAATATCAATAATATTTTATCAAAAATAGAATATTCTCCTCTTACACAAGTTAAGTATGTAGAAAAGTTAAAAGTACCAGGCATAGAGCTTCAATCATTTGAATGGAATTATAATGAGGCAAAAAATTATATTACCACAACTTTAAGGTTTAATTTTCAATCCGGTAAAAATATTTCTTATCAATACGAAAAACTACAAAAAAATTTAAACGATAATTTCCGTACCCACGACATCAGTATTTCTAACTTACCTGCTGCTAAAGGGCAAAATCTATCTATTAATGTTGAAATAGGAGAGGCTATGTAAGCTAATGACCATTTTTCAGTTAAAAAGAAGAGTTGCAACTCAGCTTATATTGTATTTGTTATTATCTGTTGGATTAATAGGGTTATTAACATATGTTGTTATCTATAATGAAAAAATTTATAATAAAAACCAAATTGAGATTGATAAAATACGTTTTATTAATTTACAGATTACTGAGATTCAAAAAAAGGAAGTCATTCTAAATAAAAATCTAGATTTATGGAAAAAAATTTCCTCTTCAAATTTACATAGTAGCAGATACATTGCAAATTTAAATTTTGAGCTTAACAGGTTATATAAAAAGTACTATATATTAGAACCTGAAATATCAATTTCTATACCTGAAGAGGTTGAGCTCCACAACAAAAGTGAACGCACAAAAGTAATAAAAAGTGAAGTGGCCCTAAATTTAAGCTCAATCAGCGATAAGCATATTTTTTTATTTTTACAGTCTATTCCAAATCTGCCTGGTTATGTTATGATCAAATCTCTTATTTTAAACAAGCAGAGAAATATTGATGCTGCAGCTATGAACCAGATTTTGAGTGGTAATATGATAGAAATAGTGAGAGCTAATATAGTCTTTGATTGGTATACTATATTAAGTAGATAAGATAATGAATATAAAGCTGTTTTTTATTTTTACGCTACTCATTTCCAATGTTAATGCATATTGCAGTTGTGAAGATATTATAGAAAGCATAGGAATTTGTAAGAAGTATTCTTGCCGACAACATATTAGCAATGAAGATTTTATTGAGCATAAAATATTAGGATTAAATAGTGAAAATTTATGCGTATATATAGAAAAACAAGGTAATGATGAAATGGTTTGTCATCATTCTCAGTATGGAATGATGATAGAAAAAAGATATTTTGAAAGTATTCTTAAAGTTGGTAATCAAGAAATCGATGATTTTATTGATATAGCAAATTTGCGTGCAAAAGAGTGTTTCTTTATTAACAATCAAAGACTAAGCTATACAGATCGGGACAACATAATAAGAGAAGCAGCGGAAAGTGACTTTGACGTTTTGTCACAATATAGTAACGTAAAAAGCATTTTTTTTGATGAAGAGCCAGTTAATAGAATGGTCAATGAAATGGAAAAGTTCAATTTACGGTCTTCAAGAGCTGCAAAAGAGGAGGTATCAGATAATTTCAACTGTAAGGTAGTGAGTTTAGACTCAATTTTATATCTTTCTCCCGATACATGGAAAATATGGGTAAATGGAAAACTGTTTATAAATACTAAGGATTTAAAAGTGCACTCAGTCACTGAAAATTATGTAACTTTTGTATGGACCGTAGATCAAAAAGCAATAAAAAAGCATGCGAATGATTCTCAAAATGTATATTTTGGATATGGGAGTATTATGTTTACGCTTTATCCAAAACAAAAATTTGACTTGGATAGCTTATCTATTAAATAACTTAAATATATATGCGCTTGTAGCTCAGTTGGATAGAGCGTTGCCCTCCGGAGGCAAAGGCCGTGGGTTCGAATCCCTCCAAGCGCACTTTAATTAAATTTGACAATAGTACTTTCACATAAGATAATAAAGGGATTTATTTAGAGCATAATTATGTCTGGTGGTACCATAAACAAAGTCATACTAGTTGGTAATTTAGGAAAAGATCCTGAAATTAGGACTACACAAAATGGAAAAGAAATGGCAAGTTTTTCAATAGCCACGTCTGAAAGTTGGACTGATAAATTTTCTGGTACGCGCTCTGAAAAGACAGAATGGCATAATATCGTAATTTTTAGTGAAGGATTAGTAAAAATCGTCAAAGATTTTGCACGTAAAGGCAGTAAAGTTTATGTTGAAGGTTCTTTGAGAACTAGAAAATGGACTGACCAAAACGGTAGTGAAAGATACACAACAGAGGTGGTTCTATATAATTTTAATAGCGCTCTTACTCTCCTCGATTCACGACCAAACTCTGATTACAAGCCGAGTGAATACAAGCAAAATGAAACAGAACAAAAAAATAAGCACGAAAGTTTTGACAACGATATAAAAGATGAACTAATCGACGATGAAATACCATTTTAATAACTTCAGTTGAAATCTACATTTTTATGGACTGCTTGTGTTACTCCATTTAATTACAATGGGGATAGCGTAGATTATAGCAGTTTGCAGCGTTTACTGACAATGCAAGTTAAAGCTGAAAATGGTATAGTGTTACTGGGTAGCACAGGTGAAAGCCTATCGCTTACTGATTCTGAAAAACGCGAGTTAGTTGAATTTGTATGTAAGCTAAAATTAAATACGAAAATTATAATTGGCGTACCAGGGGTGAATCTATATCAGACTCTTGAATGGCTTGATTTTTGCAAGGATATGCCTATTCACGGCTATCTAATGACAACTCCCATTTATGCAAAGCCCGGAATTATGGGGCAGACTTTATGGTTTGAAAAGCTACTTGAAAAAGCACATGTGCCGGCTATGTTTTACAATATTCCATCGAGAGCAGGAGTGAGTCTTCACGCCGAAACTGTACGCAACTTATCCAGCCACGAAAAATTTTGGGCTATCAAAGATTCAAGTGGCACCGTTGATACTTTAGCTCAGTATAAGAAAGTTGCTCCAAATATTGAGGTCTTTTGCGGAGATGATAATATGATATCTGATATGGCAGCTTATGGTGCGGCTGGCCTGGTTTCCGTTGCTTCCAATGTTTGGCCACGCATAGCGCATGAATATGTTAAGAAATGTCTGAACGACGAACTCTCTTCACTGTCATTCCAGCGCGTGACGCTGGAATCCAGAAGGAAACCTGTTCAAATGACAGGAAATGACATGAAAAGTTCAACAGATATCTGGCAACAAGCCTGCAAAGCTCTATTTATTGCCAGCAACCCAATACCTACTAAAGCGCTATTACACGACATTGGGCTCATAGAACACAAAACTGTCCGCCTACCACTCAGCACAGAAGACTTGCCGTCTGTTGAAACATTAAGGCAAGCCAATAAAATGATTCTTGGATGGAAAGAACTGATTAATTAGTAGGACAAGGATTACAACCTTTATCAGCACCATCAGCTTTCACACCATCAAACGAGCTACCTGGTGTTGGTGGAGAAGAAGAGCGTTCAATTATTTCACTTAAAAGGAACATAACAAATGGATTTGCTATTAGAGTTACAACACCTATAGCTATAGGTGATGTGACACCAAGAGCAACTAAACCCGCTCCGATTCCAAAACAAGTAACAGCCCCTGCTATAGCAGGTCCAGCCAGCTTACTTGAGTTATCAATCAATTCAATATGTGTCTGTTCTTTTGCATTTTTTCTGTAAAAGTCTTTATTGAGCGATACAATTCCCAAAACAGCACATCCAAGTAGCGGTAGCATAGAGCCAATCATTCCCCCTACAATCAGAGGTGATAAACTAGAATGATACATAGTAAGAGCTATGGTACTAGCTATAAGCCCTACAGAACCTATGGTTATTGCTGCATATGATGCAAGCTTTTTTTGATTAGTCATGAATACCTTTTTTATTAATATAATCCTTTATTGTATATAATTTTGCAATCAATATCAATTTCATAATAGAGGGCTTTTTAATCGACTTTGAGCGCACCTTAGTCTATATAATCCTAATATCTTAAGCTATAAGACATGCCAGATCTATAGCTAAAGCGGATTAGGTTTACCGACGATTTGAAAAATCGTCAAGGTGTCGTCTGGGTAGCCCCTTTCTTGTCATTCCAGTCTGGAATCCAGTTTTCCATATAATCTTATCGAAAACGTTGTAACCACTTTCTATGCTAGTTTGCTTGCTTACAAGCAAACTTTTCTGGATCCAAGTAGTCAAGCTACTCGGATGACACCGTCATAAAGGAATCAGTTTGCATGACATCTCATGATTACTCCCACTCGATGGTTGCAGGTGGCTTGGAAGTTATATCGTACACAACTCTATTTACTCCGGGAACATTATTAACAATTATACTGCCAACATTCTGTAAAAAATCCCAAAATACTAGCAAGTGTTGATCCTTATCTTCAAATGGAAATGCATCGGCTGTCATACCATCAGATGATGTTACAGCCCTTAAAGCACAAACATATCCATACGTACGATCATCTCCCATAACGCCTACAGTTTTTATTGGTAATAATACAGCAAAAGCTTGCCATATCTTATCATATAGATCGTAATTTTTCATCGTATTAATATATATTTCATCTACTTCTTGCAATATTCGCACCTTTTCTTCATCGACTTCACTTATAATCCTCACTGCAAGTCCAGGTCCAGGAAATGGATGTTGAAATATTATCTCATCCGAAAGCCCAATTTCTTTTCCAAGTAGCCTTACCTCATCTTTAAAGAGGTAACGTAAAGGCTCCACTAGCTTCAGATTCATCTTTTCTGGCAACCCACCAACATTATGGTGAGACTTAATTGTACTAGTGTTGTCTGAGGCATGCCCTGACTCAACTACATCAGAGTAAATGGTACCTTGCATCAAAAAATCCACATCACCTATTTTTTTTGCTTCTTCTTCAAACACTTCAATAAAAGTGTTACCGATAATTTTTCGCTTTTCTTCTGGATCAGTTATTCCCTTCAACCTACTCAAAAATAAATTTGATTTATCAACGTAATTTATCAGAATCTCTTTCAACATAGCAATGGTTTGGTTCTTGCGTAATAACCCAGTATCAATGAAAATACAGTTCAATTGTTTTCCTATAGCTTTATGTGTGAGAGCCGCTGCAACACTTGAATCAACCCCACCACTTACTGCAGCGATTACTTTTTTCTCTCCTACTACATTTTTGATTTTTTCCTTTTGCTCCTCAATAAACGACTTCATTGTCCAGTCTCTTTCGCAATTTGCAATATCCAAGAAGTTAGAGAGCAATTTACTGCCATTTGTTGTGGGCTTCACTTCAGGATGGAATTGAGTACAGTAAATCTTCCGCTGTTCGTTAACAATCATTGCAATTGTTTGATTTATCACACCTGATGCGATAACAGTAAATCCCTGTGGTATAGTATCAACACTGTCCGCATGGTTCATTAATACATCCACCTCAGAATTAACATCCCAGGTATCCTTTATAATGGGGGATTCTTTTAGCATCTTGATTTTAGTTCTGCCAAACTCCTGTTTGAAACTCTCTTTTACTTTTGCTCCAAAATAATGACAAATGAGTTGCTGTCCATAGCATATTCCAAGTATAGGAACGTTTGTTGCCTCATTAAGTTTTATAATTTCATGTACTACTCTACTTGTTTCAGAACAATCATCATTTACAGATTGTGGTCCTCCAGAGAGAATAAACCCATTGAATTTTGATATTGTTTCAAAACTGATGTTGCTTGGAAATATCTCACAATAAACGCCCATTCCTCTTACTTGTCTTGCGATAAGCTGTGTAAACTGTGAACCAAAATCAATAATGGCAATTGCTGACAATTTGCTCCTCCATATTATTTAAAGCAATATCTGATAATAAAGGAAATAAAGGAGTAAGTAAACTAAGACCTCTTTAAAAGCTTTAATGTGTGGCTTAAACGTTAGCTATGATCTATTTTTAGCTGACAGAAACTTTGAACGGTGGTAACTCAGAGTCCTCAGTTTTTCTTTGGGGTCAAGGCATACTTTAAAAAAATCCCAACCGTTGCAACTTTTACCGGTAATTCTTGTGCCAGCCGTAGAAGGAGCACTACATTCTTCCCCATTGTAAATAAACTTTCCCTCATTACTGACTGTAACTTCATACATTTTCTTTTTATATTCTCCAACAAGTGTTCTACCTATAAAAAGAGCTTTAATAACTTTTTGATTTTGCGTTAAGCCATCATCATCAATTTCTATAATTTCCTTAGACTTATCCGTTTTGGGCTTATTTAGTGGTTCATTACCCACCATATTATTTAATACTTTGTTCACTATATACGTTACTGCTTCGTCTTTAACTTCTTCTATCCTTTTGTCTACATATTTTTCTACTTCACTACGTACATGCCCTTTCAAACTTTCAAGCAAGTCCTGCAAGTCGAGTAAAGTCAATTCAGATGTTTCCATAAAACCCCCCAGTTTTATTATCACGTATCAATAATACATCTAGTATACTTAAAATATCTTTAAGAAAGGCGACTCTGACCCTCAGGTAGCTAATGTTAACTACCGATATCGTACGTGAACCAAAATCAATAGACTTCTTTCAAAATTCATGTATGGAGCTCAAAATTGTGAATTGCAGCAATCAAATTAAACCTTAAACCAAAACGTTTTCGTCGGTTTCTATACCTGTCCGAGATGATTTTAAACCTTTTCAATAAGCCAATTACGTTTTCAACAATTGCCCTTTGGCTCATAAGTGCCCTGTTCTCTTTTTTTTGTTCTTTGCTTAACGGATTCTTTTTCATTTTCCTGTGCGGTAATACAACATTTTTGTGTATCTTCTGCATTCCCCTGTAGCCGGCATCAGCTAAGATTTTGGTGTCCGGTAATATTGCTACCTTTGATTCTCTAAACATCCGAAAATCGTGTTTTCTACCATTCGAGAAAGATGTGCATATGACTTTTTTACTCTTCTTCTCTGTTACTATTTGTGTTTTTATAGTATGCCTTTTTTTCTTTCCAGAGTAGAAGGGCTTTTGCTTTTTTTTGGTCTCTCTACTGGCGTTTCAGTTCCGTCTATTACTAAAACTTCATATTCTACATCACTCTTTAATAGCTCTTTTTTTCCTGGTAATGCAAAATCTGGATGTTTTATTAATATGTCTTCTACCTATCTTATTATTTTAAAACTGTTACTTTCACTCATGCCATAGCTTTGCCCAATATGAAAATATGTACGATATTCTCTTATATATTCCAGTGCCATAAGTAGCCTGTCTTCTATGCAAAGTTTACTTTTTCTTCCACTTCTAGCTTTTTTTCTTTTATCCTCCACTTCTAGAATTTCTACCATTCACTCAAATGTTGCTTTTTTTACCCCTGTTAAACGTCGAAACTTTTCTCCTTCTAACTTTTCTATTTCCTTATATTTCATGCTTTCAAATACTTCATCTTACACTCCCTCTAACAATTTTGAAAGAAGTCTAATATTGCAATTATAAAAAATTAAAAATTTTGGTAGACAAGTTTGAAGATTTTTACTCCGAAGATTATGCGGATAAAAATAATATAAGCGATGAGGTGAAGAGCAACATTAACCAATCAATAATAGAAATAAGAGAATTTGTCTTTAAAGAGCTTTACATAAAATTTTACGAAGAGTATGGAAAAAGTATTCAAAGAGGTGCCATAAAGCAAAAATTAAGGGAATTAGTTACAGATGATAGTATAAAGGAAGCAGTGTATTATTCAATGTATAATATAGAAATCCCTGCAGAACCACCTACTTATCTTGAAAGAGTAAAAGCATTTTTTGGAGGTCATGCAAGGTCTTCTGCTGCTTAGTGGTTTAGTTCGTGCTATATAGCTAAACTGACTTAGATTTACTGACAATTTTAAAACAACAAATTCGTCATTCCGCTACTAGTTAGCGGAATCTATACCGCGCATAGCTGTACGAACATTGTGATTTGAGAGCAATTTCCACAAGGGAGGATGTCATTCCAGTGCTTGGCACTGGAATCCAGCCTTTATTATGCAGCTATCTGGTGTACTTATTTAAAATTAAGTTTTCTGGATCTCAGTGCCAAAGCACTGGGATGACACCCTTCCTGGCGGAGATTATTCTCAAGTCACAATGTTCGTACAGATACTGTCTTTCATGTCAATAGTAATTTTAAAAAACTTTTTAAACCGAATTTAAATTCCATTGATTAGTGTAGCTGTGCTTTAAGTTTGTGCGGACGCACAGCTACACTAATTTAGGGAAGCTGACCTATTTGTTACATTTCTCAGTAAAAACTCTACTATCTCTGGTCAAAGAGTTAGAAAAGGTAAGCAACTTTCTCATGTCAATGAGTCACTTAACTAAACCACCATTGAATGGTTGATTGTTTTTAAGAATACCAAAAAATACATGCATTAGTTTTCTCATCAGCGCAACAATTATAACCATTGGGCATTTTCCTTTACTTTCTAAACGTTGGCAAAACTTTTGAAAGTGAGAATTATGATTCTTGGCTACTATAGCTGGCATATAAAGAGCTTTGCGAATACGCTCAGATCCTATTTTACATATTCGACTTTTTTTACTTACGGATGATCCTGATCGATAATGCTGTGGATTTAAACCAGCAAAGGCTGTGAATTGCCTAGCATGATCAAAATTATCAACTGATGGCATTTCCGCAACAACAGCTATAGCAGTAAGATGTCCTACACCTTTTACAGTCTTGATATTTTCTATCATATTTTTTAGGTGTGGATGGTTATCTATATGCCTATTAATTTCTCTCTCTAGCGCAGCAATTTGTGTTTCTATTGTAGCAATTACTTCAAGTATGGCTTGTTTACAACTGGAATACATGTTTTTGTTTTCTAAGCGATTCGTTTGTTGCAACTTGTCATCTTTGAGCGTTTGCAAACAACGATAAAGTTCTCTTAAACACCTAACTTCAAGAGGAGCAGGTTTCCAAAGATTAGGTTTATTAGCAATACAAAACCTAGCAATCATGGCAGCGTCTGACTTATCTGTTTTGTTTCTCAGTAGCTCACTTTTGCCAAAAGCTTTCTGGGTTTGCCACACTTACATTATATCCCAGATCGTACATAAAGTTAACCAAATCTTCACTATAGCAACCAGTTGCCTCGAGACATAGATGAATAAGTTTTGCTTCATGATTATTGCACCAAGCTACAAGCTTTTCAAAGCCCTCCTTGTTGTTGTGAAAAACTTTATGTCGTTCTTTGCTGCCTACCAACAAACAAGCATCAAATTTTTGTTTAGAAATGTCTACACCTAAAATAGCATTTACTTGCATAAACCCGTCTCCAAAACTATAAATAAAACTGAGAGTTTAGACCAACCTTGTAAATACGGGATATAATTCCAAAGATACTGTTCAGTCTTTTAACTCTACGTGGAAGGGGAGCAAATCTGTACGTCGGCCTTGTTGGCATCAGTTGTGCGTCAGCTTCACCCTTCCTGTAAGATATTTTAGCTCTAATATCTTACATAGTGAAAGATACAAGTTGTGGGCTTGACCATAGGATCCAGTCTAAAAAATCTGGATTCCAGCGTCACGCGCTGGAATGACAACTTAAATTGTTCAATACAATCATAAAATTTGTTTCAGTAAACCTAATTTGGGTTAGCTGTATCTCTACAAAAACTATATTTTTCTTCAGAAGAGAGTTATATTGTAACCATGGACAAAATAATCATAAAAAAATTTGGTGGGACTTCGCTAACTGATTTAAACCGAGTTGCAAATTTGATAAAAAACGATATTGAGAAAGGTTGTAATGTAATCGTTGTTGTATCTGCTGTTGCAGGATTTACTGACCAAATGGCTTTTCAGGCTAGGCAAATCTCAAATTTAAGTTGCAGACAAGAGTTATCAGAGTATGACGTTATGCTTTCAGCAGGAGAGCAAATCTCTTGCGGTCTATTAGCTATCACTCTCCAATCGATCGGAGTTAATGCTAAATCGTGGCTTGCCTGGCAGTTACCAATTGTAACTGATGATTTTTATTCTGAGTCTAAAATAAAAACAATAAAGATTGACCGTGTGAAAAGATCTTTTGCTGAGGGTTATACTGCTGCGATCATTGCTGGTTTTCAGGGTATAAATGATGATAGAATCACTACTTTTGGAAGAGGAGGCTCTGATATATCAGCAGTTGCCTTCGCGGTAGCCTTTGGTGTTAGAATTTGCGAAATTTTTACTGATATTGATGGAATATATACAGCAGACCCGAGAATTGTTCCAAAGGCACGCAAGCTCAAATTTATCTCTTACGATGAAATGTTGGAAATGTCGTCATCTGGTGCTAAAATATTGCATAATCGTTCAGTACAACTTGCAATGAAACATGACATTAAAGTGCAAGTGCTATCCACTTTTAAGGAAGTAGAAGGTACCACAGTGCTACACAAAAGGGAGGTACTAGAGAGATACTTAATTACTGGAATAGCTTATAGCACTAATGAAGCTCTTGTAACTTTCACTAACCTTGCAAATAACTTGCGTACTTTAAGAGATATAGCAGGAGCAAACGTTAAAATTGATATGATACATGGGTCAAGTTTTGTTATCTCCAAATTTGATATTGATTTAATGGAAAAGTTACTGAATAAGAATGAAAATTATGCTATAAACGATAATGTAGCTAAAATTTCAATAATTGGTATTGGTGTTATGTCTAACGCTGAAGTGATGCACCGCACACTCAAGGTTTTAAGCGAAAAAAAGACAGAAATACTTGCTATTACAACATCTGAAATCAAAATCAGTATAATTGTTCAAAAAGAATACGCTGTAGCTTTGGTCAAAGATTTACATACTGAGTATGAGCTTGATATGCAGTACTAAATAGGCTTAACGTCTACAACTGTACGAGCAACGCTAGAATGACAACTTATACCAAGTCTCATTATTAACAAATCAAATCGAGTTTAGTTCTGGTGAATATGAATGTAGATATGCAAATTGTCTATTTGTTTATTCTACAGTCGGAATTGGTATTAGGCTCATTTCGAATATAAATATTTTTGTTTAATTAAAATCTCAATCATTATTAATATAATATTAATAAAAATTTAATAATAATTCTTAATAATATATAAATTAGTATGTTCGTAATTCTCTATGATAGAGGAAACAAAAGATGGATATGCTTCCTTATATGTTGCAATTCAGGAAGGTAATATCGAAGTTGTAGAACTACTAATAAAGTATGGCGTAAACGTCAATGATAACGATGAGCGCAATCGTACACCACTGCATATTGCCATTGGACGTAAACAATTAGAAATAGCGAAACTGCTAATAAAAAATGGAGCAAATGGTGTGCCGTAGAGACACAAAGAATGTTCAAGTAAGAGCAAACTAAGTGCAAAAGCTGCACAGTAGATGAGGGTAGGTCCCTCGGAGCCGGTTTACAAGAGCAGGCTTCAAACAACCATAAGCTGCTTTGGTAAAGAGCCAAGGTAGTGAGCGTTATGGAAAAGGCATAATTATATGTCATGTAAGGAATAGAGAGATGAACGAAAGTGAACCACTGATGAAGTGTCGAAACCTTTTAAATGATGTCAAAACCAGGGGGTCGTTTGTAACCTGGGATAAATCTATCGGGAGCTTGTTTACTGGATAGATGGCGTCCGGCATAAAGGTGGCATGAATCTATTTCAGGCTATTGTGTGGAACTACGGGAACCTGTCGTTTCGATGATAAGGGAGAAATCCAAGGAGCTAAACTCTAAGGATGAGAGTACCGATGCGAAAAACAGGGGCGGATCAGCTCGTAGTAGTGAAGAAGTTTCTGTAATGGAAATGGAGCGAAGGAGCTGAGTTATTCAGTTTTAATTATGTATCAACCGAAAGGGAGGAGTTAATGAATAAAACAAAGTCTTTTGATATACCAAAGCAACTTATTTGTAGGGCTTATAAACAAGTATCGAAAAATAAAGGTGCGGCTGGTGTGGATGAGGTTTCGATAACAAAGTTTGAAGAAAATCTAAAAGATAATCTGTACAAACTATGGAATAGGATGTCATCCGGAAGTTATTTTCCAGAGCCGGTAAAAGCTGTTGCGATACCAAAAGATACAGGAGGGCAAAGAATTTTATGTGTTCCTTCAGTATTCGACAGGATAGGGCAAACGGCTGCTGCTATGTATCTAGAGCCGCTGGTAGAACCAAAATTTCATGAGGATTCATATGGTTATAGACCAAATAAGTCTGCACTGGATGCGGTAGATACAGCTCGTAAAAGATGCTGGAGGTACGATTGGACGATAGATCTTGATATATCTGGATTTTTCGACAATTTGGACCACGGCTTGGCATTGCAAGCTATCAAAAAGCACACAGACTGCAAATGGGTCATACTGTATGTTGAGAGGTGGATGAAAGCCCCCATTCAGCAAGCAGATGGCAGTAAGGTAGTTAGGGATAAAGGAGTTCCGCAAGGAGGTTCAGTTAGCCCAATCATCTCTAATATATTCATGCATCATGTGTTTGATATATGG
The DNA here is from genome assembly GCF_963931955.1 of Wolbachia endosymbiont (group A) of Longitarsus flavicornis. NCBI lineage: Bacteria > Pseudomonadati > Pseudomonadota > Alphaproteobacteria > Rickettsiales > Anaplasmataceae > Wolbachia > Wolbachia endosymbiont (group A) of Longitarsus flavicornis. The sequence continues at coordinate 432,112 of NZ_OZ008337.1, forward strand.
ATGAAAAAGAACTACCCGACAGTACCATTTGAGAGGTATGTGGATGATGCGATAGTGCACTGCAGAACAGAGAAACAGGCAGAGTTTGTGAAAGTAATGATCGAAGAAAGATTGGCTGAGTATAAGTTGAAATTGCATCCTGAAAAGACACAGATAGTGTACTGTAAGGATGACAATAGGAGTGGTGAATTTCCTAAACAAAGTTTTAATTTTCTGGGTTACACATTCAGACCCAGGTTAGCAAGAAATAAAATAGGGAAGTATTTTGTTTCATTTCTTCCAGCAATTAGCAACAAGGCCAAGAAAAAGATTACTACAACCATAAGGTCATGGAAAATGCTACGAAATACGCATATAACATTAGAGGAGATATCAGGAAAAGTAAATCCAATAGTCAGAGGCTGGTATCAGTACTATGGCAAATTTTACAGAACTGAAGTATACAAATCTCTAAAGAATATAGAGCGGCATCTAGAAAAGTGGGTGAAAAGGAAATATAAGAGACTCAGGAGTCACGGAAGACTAGCAAGACAATTTCTAGGAAAGGTGAGAAAGAGGTCTCCGGATATTTTCTATCACTGGACACTAGGGTTAGGCCAAAAGGCTGAATAATGGAAGCTGTATAAATCGAGAGGTTTACGTACAGTTTTGCGAGAGACTGGTGGGGAAGTTCCACTGGTCTACTCTCCTTAATGCAAAAACAAAAATCAATGATAAAGATGGTTTAACACCAACGCATTTTGCAGTGTTTGCAGATACGCCAGAATTTATAGAATTACTAGCTAGCCATGGTGCGTTGATTAATGAAAGAGAAAGCACCGAAGGACACACTCCTCTTCACTTTGCTGCTTTATATGGAAATAAAAGTATAATACAAGCCTTAATTGATAAGGGGCAAGATATTGAAGATGTAGATAACAATGGGCGAACAGCTTTATTTTTAGCTACCCGGCAATGCACTGAAGCAGAGAATGATGGCAGAGTAGAAGTTATCAAGTATTTAATAAACGAGCTTAAAGCAGACATAACAAAAAAAGATAATAATAACAATACAGTACTTTTTCCTGCTGCCAATAATTGCTCTGGAGAAGTAGTGAAACTCGTTATTGAACAGTATATAAAAAGCTTTGAGCTAGAAAATTTTATCAACCACAAAAATAATGATGGAATGGATGCTTTAGATATTGCGCTGAATAGTGAAAACAAAAAAGCTATTGAAGTATTAAGATCATATGGAGCAGATATCAAGAATAAGGTAGATGGTAGTACTCAAAAAATTACTACAGAAAAACCAAGTAGTACCCTAGATGGAGCAGAAAGTGCAGAGGTGACACCTCCGATCAAGCAAAAAGCATAAGGTTTTTTATCAACAGCCGGCTTAATGATTTTAACTTGATTTGCTTGGTCATTAAAAGTCGGGAGTGTTTGTAAAAGACAAGATTTGATCTGACAGACAAGAATTAACTGACAGAAGAATTGACGTAGTCAAAACTAATATCAGGCTGTTGTTTAATGCTACTAATATTCTTCTGAAAAGCAATATGTTTACTATCCAAAAAATTTGCATAGGATAGCAGTATTTGCCTGATTGTCTTATTGTAAGAACGCAACCAATGATCAACATCGATCTGTCAAAGAATAGTAGATTTTCTTTCTAAAGATAATATTGATCTTGCATAGTTCTATGGAATCTTTCACATATGCCATTAGTTTGTGGAGAGTTGGCTTTGGTTCTAGAATGATCAATGTTTTCGATTCCTAAATATAACTGATAAGCGTGATTTTCGGGCTTCTCCGTACCCCTATCAGTTAAAATGCGTAATAATGGAATTTTCTGCTCATCAAAAAATGGAATAACTCTATCGTTGAGAAGATCTGCAGCTGTAATAGCTGTGTAAAGTTTAACCATTGCAACTCTGGAATAAGTATCAACAAAAGTTTGCTGATCTATACCTTTGATATTGCCCACATAATAGGTATCTTGAGAACCCAAATAACCTGGATGTTGCGTCTCAATTTCACCATGAGCTTCCCTTTGTTCTTTCACTTTTTCTAAAGCTGCAAGTTGTTCTTCAGTTAAAATCTTGAGCTACTTTTGTCTCTAGTGCTTTAAGTCTCTTTTTGAGAGTTTCAAGTTAGCCATACATCCTCCTTGGGATACCTCTTTTTCTCAGCTCATTTGCAGCTCTTTCTTGTCCATATGCAGGAAATTCTGTAGCTATCTGCTCTTTCTATATCGTCGGAAACTCTGTTTGCTAATAGCGGTTTTTTCTTACTTATTTCATGTAATGCTTCTTCTCCTCCATTTTCATATAACTCCTTAAAGCGATAAAATGTATCTCTTGAGTATCCCATCACTTTGCATGCTTGAGACACATTTCCTAATTGTTTTGCTAGCTCTAATAACCCTAGTTTTGGTTTTAGTATTTTTGTTTCTCATTTCTAACACTCCTTTCTTTTATTATTTTATAAATTACTTATTTTAAGTGTCAGATCAAGTCCTATTTAATACACTTTCTGGCACATCTGTAGTTAATATTAACTACCAATATCGTATCTGAAGAAGCCCCCCGGCCATTCTAAAAAATTTAATGCTGAGTACACTTTACTTTTGGCTTCTTCTATAGTGCTCCCTTCTGCTACTATATTTAGCACTCTTCCACCATCGGAAACCCAATTACCATTTGCGTCCAATTTAGTACCAGCATGAAACACCAATACACCAGGAATGCTCTCGATTTTATCCAATCCCTTAATTACTTCTCCCTTTTGATAATCACCTGGATAGCCTTTACTTGCAACAACCACACAAATTGTAGATTTGTTATTAAGCTCCACCACTTTGGCACTTAATTTTCCTTCTGCAACTGACAACATCAATTTTAACAAATCGCAATTTGCATCAAATCTAGGTAACATAGATTGTACTTCTGGATCACCGAATCTAACGTTATACTCGAGAAGTTTTGGACCATCTTTGCAAATCATTAAGCCAGCAAAAAGCACTCCTCGATAGGGTGTCCCCATGTTAGTCAGTGCTTGAATTGTAGGATATATTATTTTTTGGATAATTTTTTGCTCCATGTCCTTACTTATAATTGAAGGTGATGAGTACGACCCCATACCTCCAGTATTTTGGCCTTCATTACTTTCATCAACTCTCTTATAATCTTTTGCACACCCAAGAGTTACTACTTTCAACCCATCAACAAGAGCAAAAAAACTTACTTCTTCTCCAATTAAAAACTCCTCTATGATTATTTCTTCGCCTGACTCACCAAAATTTTTCTCTACTAGCATTGAATCTATTGCTGAAAAAGCTTCGCTTTCTGTGCAACATATCATCACACCTTTCCCTGCTGCAATTCCATTTGCTTTCACTACAAATGGAAATTTTATTTTATTGCTACGTACAAAATTTTTAGCTAACCCCTCATCAATAAAACGCTCGTACTTGGCGGTTGGTATACCATATTGTTTACATAATTCTTTGGTGAAAGACTTTGATGCCTCAAGTTTTGCAGCTGCTTGACTTGGAGCGAAAACATTTATCCCCTCTGCAGCTAAATCATCGGCAAGTCCATTGATTATTGGTTGTTCTGGACCAATAACAACTAACTCTATATTTTCTCTCTTGCAAAATTGTGTAACATCTATTGAATTTTGAATATTTATATCCACAAGAACTCCCAAATTTCCCATGGCTGGGCGACCAGGAGTGACATATAATTCAGTTAAGATAGGAGATTTTTTTAGAGCCCAAAGTAGAGCGTGCTCACGCCCACCAGAACCTATAACCAGAACCTTCATCTTTATTTCCTCGCTTTTCTATATGTCAAAATTATTATTTGCTTATAACAGTATCATTACTCATGTATTTTTGCAACACGTTTGGTATTGTAATCGACCCGTCAGAATTTTGATAATTCTCCATTATGGCAATAATCGTTCTTCCTATAGCTAAAGCTGAGCCGTTTAAAGTGTGAACATATTTTTTTATCTTTTTATCAGTTTCTGAAGAGTATTTAGCGTTCATCCTTCTTGCTTGAAATGCACCACAATTTGAGCAGCTTGATATTTCTCTGTATTTATTTTGCTCAGGTAACCATACCTCTATGTCATAAGTCTTGTGTGCAGCAAAGCCCATATCGCCACTGCACAGCAGCATCACTCTATACGGTAACTCCAGTTTTTTTAATATCTCTTCAGCAACATTCGTCATGCGCTCAAGTTCATCATTTGATTGGTCTTCAGTTGTAATACTCACCAATTCCACTTTACCAAATTGGTGTTGCCTTATCATGCCTCTCGTGTCTCGCCCTGCGCTGCCTGCTTCTTTACGAAAACACTCTGAATACGCAGTAAAGCGAATAGGTAGTTCTTTTTCCTCTACTATTTTATCAGCAACCAAATTTGTTAAAACCACTTCATTTGTGGGAATCAACCTCAATTCATCGGTAGTTAAATACGAATCATCTGAAAATTTCGGTAGCTGACCAACGTTATACATAGCTTCGTTTTTTACTAAAGCTGGGTGATATACCTCAGTATAGCCAAATTCATTAACATGCATTTCAAGCATAAAATTTATTAGCGCTCGTCCAAGCTTAGCTAACTGTCCTTTTAATATCGCAAATCTTGATCCGGAAATTCTTGCCGCTTGTTCGAAGTCCATTAAACTTAATTTTTCTCCGAGTTCATAATGAGATTTTGCTGTAAAATCAAACTGTCTTTTTTCTCCATATTTTCTCACCTCTAAATTAGAGTTCTCATCTGCGCCTATTGGCACATCTTGTGCAGAGATATTCGGCAAGTTAGATAAAACATTCACTAACTTATCCTTTTCCGCTTGTTCTTTTAAGCTGATTGCCTCTATTTCATTTGTGATGTTTTTCGACAACTCTATTTGCTCTTCACAGGGGCTCTTGCTCATTTTAAGCTTCTTTATTTCCTCTGTGATTTCATTGCGCTGCCTATTTAAATCTTGCAATTTAGTGGTTAATGACCTTTTCTCGTGATCAATTTCTAATATCTCTTTTGCAGTAAACTCTCTTATCCCCCTGCTTCTCATTGCCTTTTCAAATCCTTCAGGGTTTTTGCGTATATATTCTATATCGTGCATATATTGTGCTATTACTAACATTATTACTGTACTTCAAAAGCTCTTAATATTCAATATTTTCTCATACTACTAAAATTATTATGGTTGATTTTTTTGTTAGAATTTGTTAAAATTTAATTAACTTAGCATTCATAGGATGTAGTATGTCGAACATCACAAAAAAATATAATCAACTTAAAGAGAGCACTTACTTTGCTGGTGGAAAATTCGTTATCTACGCTACTTGTGTATGCCTAGCAGCCACATTCGCTGCTGGCTGTTTAGGAGCGGTAATAGGATCCCCTCTATTGACCTTTCCACTTGCTATGCTCATCTCTAACCCCGTAGTTTGGGTTTTAATGGGAATAATTCTTACAGTAGCATACAGAATGGTTGTTGGACCTTTATTTGGCTCAGCAAAGAACTATATTAATGGAAAAAGAGCTTCAAAGGGGGAAAAGAGTGAATCAATGGACAGTGGGGTGGATACTATATCAAGAAAAACAAACGGTTCAGATGATACAGAGCGTAGAAGTTCTTCTACTTCGTTAGACAGTGGGTTGGGTGGTAAAGAGTTTCATGAAAATTTGGACACTCTTGTGCATCAGACAAACAGAAAAAACTATACTTACTGGTTAGATGATAATGACATTACACATATTGCAAGAGTTGTATATGGGTACTCACAAAGTGAATATAGTAATAGTAATGTCTATTTTCTTGCTCCTAGCTATTCTGATGGTTGGGATGGACTCACAAAAGAATTTCTTCAGAATTATAGAGGTGAATTAAAACAAAATTCTAAATTGATATTTACTTCGGTTCTTCATGTTAACAACAATCATTGGGTAACTTTGGTTATTAAACCTGATGCAGGTGATAAGAAATTTAGAGTTTATTACTGCGACTCATTTGGTAATCAATTGCCAAATAATGTGCTAAATATTGTCGAAGGAGAACTGTTAAAAGAACAATGGTCACTAGACATAGCTAGCTCCAAAGTTAATCAGCAGAGTGACGGGCATAATTGTGGAATATTTGCGTTAGAAAATGCTCATAAAATTACACAAATGCTTAACGAAGACAAATCATTTGATGAAATTGACAAAAAGTTATCAGAATATAAATTTGATTTGAATGAGAAAAGAGAAGAATTTACAAGAGCGCTTATGGAAGATGAGAAATGGAAGGAAGATCCAAGAAATGGGCTTTTACGTAAGCGTCCGCCAAGGACGGAAACATCTCAGTTTTCTATTTCAAGGGAGAATGCAAGTTTGTGTTGCATTATGTAATCAATGAAAAATTACCATTGACCTTATGCCCCTGCAAATAGGAAATTTGACGATTGATTCTCCAGTAATCTTGGCGCCAATGTCTGGAGTGACTGATTATCCATTTAGAAGTGTTGTTAAGAAGCTTGGTGCAAGTTTGTTAGTTTCAGAGATGATTGCAAGCAGAGCTATGATTATGCAAACTCGCCAGAGTCTACAAAAAGCAAAAGTTGATGAGCTAACTGCTGTTCAGCTTGCTGGATGCGAACCGGATGTAATGGCAGAGGCTGCAAAGCTCAACGAGGATATGGGAGCAAAAATAATAGATATAAATTTCGGTTGTCCTGTTAAAAAAGTTGTAAACGGCTATGCAGGATCAGCGCTAATGCGTGATGAGAAAAAAGCTGCTGAAATAATTGAAGCTGTAGTCAAGGCAGTGAATGTGCCAGTTACAGTGAAAATGCGCACCGGGTGGAACGATGAAAATCGCAATGCACCGAGACTTGCGAAAATTGCCGAAGACTTAGGAGCAAAGATGATTACTGTACATGGAAGAACAAGGGCACAGCTTTATAACGGTCAAGCAGATTGGAAATTCGTTAGAAATGTTAAAGAGCAAGTAAAAATCCCAGTTATAGTAAATGGCGATATTAAAAATTTAAATGATATTCAGAATGCTCTCAAAGAATCTAGAGCGGACGGAGTGATGATAGGTCGTGGTGCCTACGGTAAACCTTGGCTGATTAATCAAGCAATGCACTTTCTCAGTGGAAGTGAAACTTCTGAACCAACAGCTTCAGAGAGATTAAGCATCATACTTGAGCATTACGACAGTATTCTTGAGTACTATGGAAATGACACAGGAATAAAGATGGCCCGCAAACATATAGGTTGGTACAGTAGCGGGCTTCAAGGCTCATCCGAATTTCGCGTGAGAGTAAATAACATGACAGATAGCACGGAAGTGAAAGAAAATATCATTGGCTTTTTTGGTCACGAGACACACTAGCTGTACTCAATTCGACTGATCATAATGTGATGCTACCACGCTCTCTTCCTCACCAGAGTGTAAATGACAACTATTATCCATTAACCATTTCTCGTCATAAGTTTCAATATCAAAATATTTTTCATATTTATCTACATTATCACAAAGTGAAAGCGCTTTGATCTTATTCATAATCAAACCTGTACCAGCAGGAATTAATCTTCCTACTATAACATTTTCTTTTAATCCACTTAAAGGATCACTCTTCCCGCAGAATGCTGCTTCTGTAAGTACTTTTGTTGTCTCTTGGAAAGAGGCAGCAGAAATAAAGGAGCTAGTTTCAAGACTTGCCCTAGTAATCCCCTGCAGAATAGGAAGATAATGAGTAGGTCGTTTGCCAGAGTTACTCATAGCATCATTTTCCCTATCAACTTCCAGCTTGTCAATGCTTTCGCCAACCAAGTACATAGTATCACCAGGATCAGTAATTTCCACTTTTTGTAGCATTTGTTTTAAGATCACCTCCAAATGCTTGTTGTCTATACGAACACCCTGCAATCTATAAACTTGTTGTATTTCAGAAATCATATAGTGCGCTAAAGCTTCTAACCCAAGCACACGTAAAATATCATGGAGATCAGGGTCACCATCCATCAATAGATCACCTTTACGTACAAAATCACCTTCATTGACTATTACATGCTTACTTCTTGATACCAAATATTCAACTGGAGAAATTTGTTCATCTACAGGTTTAATTAATATACTGCGTTTTCCTCTACGGTCTTTTTCAGAAAACGCTACATAGCCATCTATCTCACTAACAATAGCATGCTCTTTAGGACGACGTGCTTCAAATAACTCTATAACCCTCGGTAAACCACCAGTAATATCACGAGTTTTAACTGACTCTCTTGGTGTTCTTGTAATAACATCACCTGCATGAACCTTCTGGCCATCTTGTACATTGAGCACTGCACCGATTGGTATAAAATAACATGCTTCAACGCCACTTGCGAGTGTCATTACTTTACCATTATCGTCAAGCAGCACAATACGAGGACGTAAATTAGCCCCACCAGAATGCAATTTCCAGTCTTTTACTACTTTGCTTGATATTCCTGTAGATTCATCCATCACTTCAGTGATCGAAATTCCATCTTTTAAGTCCTGATAAGACACTGTACCAGTCTTCTCCGTGATAATAGGCAATGTATAAGGATCCCATTCCGTAACTTTATCGCCAATTTTTACTGACCCACTCTCATCCACATAAAGTTTAGCACCGTAAGGTACACTATGCTTCAACTTTTCACTACCAAGGCTATCAATCAACACGACTTCACAGGAGCGGCTTATCACAATTTTATTTCCGTCTCTATCTATAATTATATTACTATTGTTTAACTTTATTTTAGCATTAATAGAAGCTATAATATTCGAGGATTCAACGCCTCTAGTCATTACTCCACCTATATGGAAAGTACGCATCGTTAACTGAGTACCTGGCTCTCCAACAGATTGAGCAGCGATAACACCAACTGCTTCACCTATTGAAACAATTTTACCAGTTGCAAGGTCTCTTCCATAACATAAAGAACACACACCAGGACTTATTTCACAAGTTAAAGGCGATCTAATTTTTACAGCATCAAGACCTGCAATGCTGATTTGCTTTACTTTATCCTCATCAATTAATTCCCCTGCTTTTACTAATAATTCTTTTGTCACTGGGTTATATATATCATTTGCAGCTGTTCTACCCAGCACAACACTCTCTAGAGATGCAACTATAGTACTTCCTTCAACTGTAGCTCTCACGACAAGACCATCTTTTGTTTTACAGTCATGCTTTGTAACTATGCAATTTTGAGACACATCAACCAAACGACGAGTTAAGTATCCAGAATTTGCAGTTTTAAGCGCAGTGTCAGCTAAACCTTTACGCGCACCGTGAGTAGAATTAAAGTATTCAAATACGTTCAGTCCTTCACGGAAATTAGAAATTATAGGCGTTTCTATAATCTCACCAGAAGGTTTAGTCATGAGCCCTCGCATTCCTGCTAGCTGTTTCATCTGTGAAGTAGAGCCCCTTGCACCAGAGTTAACCATCATGTAAACTGAGTTGTACTTACTATTTTCATCATATATAGATATTGCTTTTAACATGTCATTGGCTATCATATCCGTACACCTAGACCATTCATCTATAACCTTGTTATACCTCTCACTTCTAGTTATTAGCCCATCTTGATATTGCATAGAGAATTTCTTAATTTCACCCCTCGCGTGATCAACATGTGTAGCCTTAGTTTCAGGTATAACCATATCACAACGACCAAAAGATACACCAGAAAATGTGGCATACTCAAAGCCAAGTACCATTAATTTATCAGAAAATACCACTGTAGCACTTTGACCACAGTTACGATATACCAAATCAACTATACCAGTTATTTCCTTGACTGTTAATATCTGATTTATTAGATCGAAACTTAGATTCTTATGCTTAGGAAAAATCTGCCATAATATTAAACGGCCAGGAGTTGTACAAACAGTTTTATAGTGAGTTTCACCACTGCTATTAATATACTCCATCCTATACTTTATACTAGAATGAATATGTAAAGTACCATCACTCAAGGAATGCTCAACTTCACAAAAAGCACCAAAAGATGGTAAATTATCTTCCTTAGGTTCTTGTAAAGTCAGATAATATATACCAAGTACTATATCTTTACTAGGAACTATAATCGGTCTGCCATTAGAAGGACTTAAAACGTTATTAGTGGACATCATCAACACCCTAGCTTCAAGCTGAGCTTCCAATGAAATTGGCACATGCACTGCCATTTGATCACCATCAAAATCAGCATTAAACGCTGTGCAGACAAGCGGATGAAGCTGTATTGCTTTGCCTTCAATAAGGATTGGCTCAAAAGCCTGAATACCAAGTCTATGTAGCGTAGGCGCTCTATTCAACAAAACAGGATGCTCTTTTATTACCTCTTCAAGCATATCCCAAACTTCTGGTTTTTCTGCTCTTATCAACTTACTAGCAAACTTAATAGTTGGAGCCATACCATACATCTTAAGCTTTGAGTAAACAAAAGGTTTGAATAGTTCAAGAGCCATTCTTTTTGGTAATCCACACTGATTTAGCTTCAAAGTTGGACCAACAACTATTACAGAACGTCCAGAGTAATCTACCCTTTTTCCTAAGAGGTTCTGACGAAAACGACCTTGTTTTCCTTTCAGCATATCGCTAATAGATTTTTTATATCCAGCAGCACCGGCTTTATTTACCAGAGTATTACGACGGCTATTATCAAAAAGAGAATCAACTGCTTCTTGTAACATCCTTTTTTCATTACGAATCATAATCTCAGGAGGATTTAAGCTCAACAATTTCCTCAACCTGTTATTTCTATTAATAATAGTCCTATAATGATGATTCAGATCAGAAACTGCAGGACGACCACTTTCAAGCGATACCAAAGGACGCAAATCAGGTGGTAAAATAGGTATAGTTGTAAGTATCATCCACTCAGGTCTATTTCCAGACTTAATGAAGTTTTCAATAATACGTAATCTCTTTATAATTTTCTTTCTTCTTATCTCAGAAGCAACAGACTCTAACTCTAGTCTTAAATTCTTTCTAATTTCATGTAAATCAAGGCGCGTTAGCAACTCTCTTATAGCTTCAACACCTTGCATAGCTATAAAATTATCGATCCCATAGCTATCTTTAGCTTCATTATAAGCTTTTTCACTAATAATCTCACCTTTTTCAAAAGGAGAAACAAGAGGATCTATCACGATATAATTATCGCTATATAAAATATTCTCAATGTCTCTGAGAGACATATCCAATAATGCCCCAATTCTTGAAGGAAGCGATTTTAAAAACCATATATGAGCAACAGGAGATGCAAGCTCTATATGACCCATCCTTTCTCTTCTTACTTTAGAAGATGTAACTTCTACTCCGCATTTTTCGCATATGCGACCTCTGTGTCTTCTTTTTTTGTATTTTCCACATAAACATTCATCGTCATTGACAGGGCCAAAAACCTTAGGGCAAAATAATCCACCTTTCTCAACTTTGAACGTACGATAATTTGCAGTTGAAACATCTTCTATCTCACCACAAGATATACGTTTAATACTTTCAGGGCTAGCAATTGATATGCTAACCTCATTAAAAGGTTGCGCAATGTTAGTGTGAGATATATCTTCAATCACTACATCATTTTGCTTTAAATCTACATTTAAACATAAAGAACGTAGTTCTTTTATCATCACATTAAAGGACTCGGGAATTCCACATTCAAAATTACTGTCACCTTTTATTATCGATTCGTAAATCTTAACTCTACCATTAATATCATCAGACTTCACAGTTAACATTTCCTGCAAAGTATAAGCAGCACCATAGGCTTGTAATGCCCAACATTCCATTTCACCAAAACGCTGACCACCAAAATGAGATTTTCCTCCTAGAGGTTGTTGAGTAACTAAACTATAAGGCCCTACTGAACGCGCATGAATTTTACCATCAACCAAGTGGTGCAACTTAAGCATGTACATGTAACCAACTGTAACCTTGCGGTCGAATTTTTCACCAGTGCAACCGTCATACAATACAGCTTGTCCAGAGTTATCTAAACCAGCAAGTTCAAATAATTTTGCTATTTGTTCATCTTTTGGACCCTCAAATACAGGTGCAGCAACAGGAACGCCATCACGTAATTTACGTGCAAATTCAATGAGATTATTATCACTAATATTACGAATATCATTACAGATAGATACGTTACTGCCATAGCTATAAACCTCAATCAGGAAGTTACGTAAATTGCTATATGAACTTTTACAAGAGCTCAAATAGTTCTCTACTAACGCATTCAACTCGTCATTTAGTGCATTCTTATTGGGTGTATTTAAAACAGAAGCCGTTATTTCATCATCATCAATATTTTCAATTTTTTTATTGTCAAGGTATGCTACTGCAAATTGTGTAAAATTATCATCGTTAAGGGACCTAATTTCCTTGCAAAAAGCACTTTTGATTTTATTGATCTCATCGAGAAGATTACTTACCTTTTCCCCTAATTTTCTACAAGCCCAACCTACATGCGTTTCTAGTATTTGCCCTACATTCATTCGTGAAGGAACACCAAGAGGGTTAAGAATAATATCAACAGGAGTACCATCTTCCAAATAAGGCATATCTTCCACTGGCACAACTCGAGAAATCACACCTTTATTTCCATGTCTACCAGCCATTTTATCCCCTGGTTGCAGACTATGTTTCACAGCAATGAAAACTTTTACTGACATCGACACACCTTGAGGCAGGTCATAACCTTCATGTAATTTTTCTACTTTTCGCTTAAACTGTGCTATTGCATGTGATACTTTTTCATCGAAATCTTTTTTTAAGCTCTTAACTTGCTCAGAAATGGATTGGTTTTTTAATCCTATACCCCACCATTGCTCACGTTCAATAGAGTCAAATTTTTCTCGATCTTGAGAACCAGAATTAATAAGAAGTTTCTTCAGTTCATCATAGAAATATTCACTAGTAACATTGATTATATAATCTCGCTCTTCCTCAAAGTCATTTACCTCTTTTTGTTTGATAAGTAATGCCCTTTCATTTTCTTCAACCCCCCTGCGTGTAAAGACTTGTACATCAATTACTGTACCTTCAACATCTGGAGATGTATATAAAGAGGAATCCGCACAATCGAATGACTTTTCACCAAAAATTGTCATTAATAATTTCGTTTCAGGAGGCAATGAAAGAGAAGGTTTAGGTGTAACTTTACCTACCAGAATATAGCCTGGACCAACTCTTGTACCAATTTTCACTATACCACTATCATCCAAGTGATATAGATTCTCTTCATTAACACCAGGTATAGCACGAGTTATTTTTTCTGATCCTAAAGGGGTATCATGTACAACACAGTCAAATTCTTCTATATGAATAGAAGTAAAGAGATCTTTTTTAACAACTTCACTAGAAATAATAATAGAGTCTTCAAAATTATAACCTTGCCAAGACATAAAAGCGACTAGCAAATTTTTACCAAGTGCCAACTCACCACTGTTAATTGCAGGACCATCAGCTATTACATCACCCTTTTTAACATAATCACCTACGCACACTAGCGGTCTTTGATTAATACAAGTATTATGGTTAGAACGCTGAAATTTCCTTAGATGATAAATATCTACGTCCAAGTAGTTAACCCTTTCTTTATCAAAAGCACGTATAACTATAGAGTTACTATCAGAACTATCAACTATGCCATCGCGTTTTGCTAAAACTACAGCACCAGAGCCAGAAGCTACAAAAGACTCCATACCAGTAGCAACCAGAGGAGCGGTAGGCTTCAATAAAGGTACGGCCTGACGTTGCATATTTGAGCCCATTAATGCTCTATTAGCATCATCATTTTCTAAAAATGGAATCAAGGAAGCTGCAACTGATATTACCTGCTTAGGAGATACGTCAATGTAACTCACCTGATCACTACTTACCATAACGAAACTACCAGCATACCTACAGTATAGCATGTCATCAACAAAGCAATTATTTTCATCGAGCTTTACGCTAGTATCAGCTATATAATATAAACCTTCATCTATGGCAGACAGATACTCAATTTGATCAGTAACAACCCTATTAACTACTTTTCTATAAGGACTTTCAATAAAACCATATTTACTAATACGTGCGTATATAGCTAAGCTGTTGATTAACCCTATATTTTGCCCTTCAGGAGTCTCAATAGGGCAAATTCTTCCATAATGAGTTGGATGAACATCACGCACTTCGAATCCTGCCCGTTCTCTTGTTAAACCGCCAGGACCTAACGCGGACAACCTTCTTTTATGCGTTATTTCAGATAACGGATTAGTCTGATCCATAAATTGAGATAATTGAGAAGAATTGAAGAAATCTCTTAAGACATTAGTTAACACTTTTGGATTAATAAAATCAGATGGAGAAACTTTATCTAAACTAGAAGTGGACATAGAATCAACTATTGCGCGTTCCAATTTCAACAACCCAGTTCTAAATTGATTTTCTATAAACTCTCCAACTGATCTTACTCTTCTGTTTCCTAAATGATCAATATCATCTACAGATCCTTGGCCGTCACGTAACAATACTATTTTTTTTACAATTTCAATAATATCTTCATGTGTTAAAACAGTTAAATCCTCATCATAATTTAATCCAAGGTAAGAGTTAAGCTTCAACCTACCAATGTTAGACAAATCATAATATTCCGGACTGAAGAAAAGATTACGAAAAAACTCCTCTACTATCTCTAAAACAGGAACTTCACCAGGACGCAAAACTCTATATATTTCATATAGCGCATCCTGATAAGACATGTTTGCGTCTAAGAAAAGCGTATTTAATATATAAGGCCCAACAAACAAATTATCTATGTTTAACACTGATATTTCATCTACAGATAATAACTCAAGCTTCTTTATGTCTTCCAGCTTTATAGATTCACCAGCAGATAAAATTTTCGTAGAGCTAGCACTATCCATTAAATCTTCTGCGAGGAATAAACCACATATAGAATTAAAAGGAACCAGATACTCTTTCAATTCATTATCATATAGCTTTTTAGCTAGTCTTGAGGTAATACGAACGTTAGCTTTAAGCAGCACATTACCTTCAATATCCATTAAGTCGAAAGGCAGCCTCACTCCTTTAAATTTATCAGGAACAAAAGGCACTTTCCAACCATCTTTATGTTTTACATACTTTATCTTCTCATAAAATCTATCGAGTATATCATTATTTGATAAACCCAACGCCTTTAATAAAACTGAGATTGGCAATTTTCTTTTTCTATCAACACGAAAATACAAATGGTCTTTAACATCAAATTCAATATCAAGCCAAGAACCCCTATAAGGAATAATTCTAGCAGAATAGATCAATTTACCAGAATTGTAAGTTTTTCCCTTATCGCTATCAAAGAATACACCAGGAGACCTATGCATTTGTGAGACGATAACTTTTTCCACACCATTAATGATGAAAGTGCCCTTATCAGTCATCATAGGCAACCCACAAAAGTGGACTTTCTGCTCTTCTATAGATTTTACAACGGTTGCAAGTTTAGAATGATCTCCACTCTCTTTAATCGATTTATATTCATCAAGAGAAATACCATCCTGCATAACAACAAGACGTATAGAAGCAATAACCTGAGCAGAAAAAGTTACACCACGCTTTATACACTCAGATTCATCATACTTAGGATCATCTACCCTACAACTTATAAACTCAATAGTAGCCCTACGCAAAGGATCATTTATTGGAAAGATTGTATGAAAGATAACTTCAAGTCTTTCATTACCCTTATTCTGAGGAGTAAATGAATCATACGATTCTTTTTGAACCTTAACCAAATCCAATAAAGAATCTTTTAAATCAATCGACCTAGAATAAGAAACTCTAGGAACAAAAGCACCAGAAGCGTACATATAAGAAGAATCAACCATTAAAATACCCCAAACTAATTAAAAGAGCTATATCAATATAAAATTAATACATTAAATATTATTCAAGCTCCACTTTAGTTGCTCCTGCTTCAATAAGTTTTTGCTTGATTTTTTCTGCTTCGTCTTTAGGAACATTAGCAGTCAAATCTTTAGGTAAAGATTCAACCAACTCTTTTGCTTCTTTTAAACCCAATGTAGAATTAATCTCTCTCACAGCTTTAATAACTCCTATTTTTTTACTCGCATCAATTTCTTTAATCACAACTTTATATTCAACTTTCTCTTGAGCAGCAGGAGCAGCAGCATTATCGCCAACAGGCGCCCCAGCACTAACAGCTCCGCCAAGAAAAGAACCAGCAGGCAACCCTATTTTCTCTTCTAGAACTTTTACAAGTTCAGAAGCCTCTAATAGATTTAAAGATAATATTTTATCAACCAAATCACTTGTTACATTACTCATAATTACCACCTTACTTAACAATAAATTTATTTTTTAGAACTATAATAATCCAAAACTCTCATAAGCCTCATAGAAGATGAATTAATAGACAACGCCAATCGAGCAGGAATATCATAAGATATTAAACGCATAATTTTAACACGCAATTCATCCAGAGAAGGCAACTTAGCCAGTTTATTAACATCTTCCACTGTTAACAATTCATTTAAATGAGCCGCGCAAATCACAGACATTTTTTCTTTGTTAGCATTAGCAAAATCAACTATTAACTTTGCAGCTTCTACTATGCCACTAGAGTATATAATAGCAACAGGACCAGAAAATTTGCCTGATAAATAAGAAAATTTGCCAGTCCTTTCCAAAGCCAAGCGAGCCAGAGTATTTTTAACTACTAATACCCCACCTGTTATAGACTTCAGGTTATTCCTCAGGATTAATGAATCATTAGCATTTATAGATTTAAAATTTACTAATATTAAGAAATCATTATTTACAAATACGTTTATTGTGTTCTGTATAAATTCATCCTTATTTTTACGCTTCACGGTATCGCTCCCTTAAATTATATCTTCCACTTTGCTTATCTTATAAGCTTTACCCATAGTTGAATTTAAAAAAACACCCTTAAAGTAAACTCCTTTCACAGAAATAGGTTTATTATCTTTAATTACTTTAAGAAAGGCTTTTAAATTTTCTAGCAAGTCATCAATATCAAATTTAATATTTCCTAATTTACCATGAATAACACCATTTTTATCTGTTCTAAATTTTATCTGACCAGACTTAATGGTTTTAATAGCTTCTACAATGTTAGAAGTCACAGTACCAAATTTAGGGTTAGGCATCAGCCCTTTAGCACCCAATACTTTTGCAATAGGAGTGATTTTTGCCATAAAATCAGGAGTAGTAATGCACCAATCAACATCCAACTTTCTACCTTTTTTTATTTCTTCAACTAAATCCTCTCCTCCTGCAATATCAGCACCAGCTTTTTCAGCTTCTAATAAATGTTTATCTTGAGTGAAAACAGCTACTTTAATATTCTTCCCGATACCCTTAGGCAAAACTACTGTACCACGCATCTGCTCTTCAGATTTACGTGAATCTACGCCTAGATTGACCGCAACATCAACTGATTCATTAAATTTTGCTGAAGCAGACTCAACAATCTTCTCCAAACATTGCTTAGGATTATCATTATATGTATTCATTCACCTAACCTTCCACAACTTCTATACCCATAGATTTTGCAGTGCCTATAACCATCTTCACTGCTGAATCTTCATTATCCACTTTCATATCAACCATCTTGCACTTTGCCACTTTAATTATAGCAGACATAGGTAATTTAGCCACTAATTCTTTACCAGGATTACCAGAACCTTTACTTAATTTAGCTTCCTGCTTAAGTAAATAAGCCACAGGCGGACCGCTGACAGTAAAATCATGAGAGCGATCATCCTTTATGGAAATTCGCACTGTTACTAAATCGCCTACTTTATAATTAGCGTTAGCAGCGCTAGTAACTTTATTAAAAGCTTCACAAAACTTAGGAACAGGTATACCACGCGGACCAAGTACTGAAGCAATTTTTGGTCCTGGAACTGCTTTTCCAGCTTCCATAAGTAAGTTAATCTTAGCAACTACAACACTCATAATTAATCCTCTATTTTCTCTACTTGAGCCAGATCAAGCTCTATTATTGTCGGCTTACCTAAAATCGATACTTCCACATTAATAATTTTTTTCTCATCGTTTACCATATTTACCTTACCAGTAAAATTTTGAAAAAGACCATCATTAATTTTCACTTTTTCACCTTTTTCATAACCATAACCTAACTTCTTTGTCTCTTGAGCATTATAAAGTGCATTACACATTGAGTGAATCTCATCATCCAAAATTACCTTTGGAATATTACCATTTTTCAAAAATCCATAAACCTTAAGAGATTTTGGTATATTATTGATAAAATTCAATACTTCATCGCATAAATTCACGTATAAAAAGACATAACCAGGAAAGCATTTCCTTCGTGTAGCAATTTTCTTAGATTTCAACTCTATTTCACTTAGCTCTTCATATGGAATAAAAACTTCCTTAAAGTAATCATTAACACCCAATCTCATAGAATTTTCCAATATATGTTGGCGCACTTTCTCTTCACAATTGGAAGCAACTCTCAAGATATACCATTTATATCTATTAAATTCTTTACACTTTAAACTTATCTCATCATCTGAAATCATCTCAAAATCACCAGATTCGCCACTACAGAATCCAGGCGTTTGATTCAAAATATTTTTGCTTTCATCACACAGATGCATATATACATACACTTCACATAACTCTTTTATATCAGACTTTGAATTACATACCGTTTGATAAGGAATAAACACTTCCTTAAAATAAACAGCATTACTTACCAATTCGCGTATGTTTTGCTCATATCCATAATCAACTTTAATGATATACCATTTATATTCACATTCCATAAATAATTCCAAATAAAGCCTTAATTACGTAAAGAGACATAAAATCCACAAAACAGAAGAAAATCGAAAAGCATAATATAACAATCATTACAACAAATAGAGATGACAACACCTCCTGTTTCTTTACCCAAGCAATTCTTCGTATTTCTTGCTTTATATCACAGAAAAAACCACACAAACTTTTTAACATTTCCACCACAACATTAATGCAGGAGCGATAGGAATTGAACCTACAACCTCTGGTTTTGGAGACCAGCGCTCTACCAATTGAGCTACACTCCTATAACTCAAACTCTCACTCCAAAATTTCAGAAACAACACCAGAACCAACAGTTCTACCGCCTTCTCTTATCGCAAAACGCAATCCCTTATCCATTGCTATCGGTACTTGCAATTCTACTTCTACACTCACATTATCTCCTGGCATTACCATCTCCTTCCCATCTAGTAATTTTATGCTCCCAGTTACATCCGTTGTCCTTAAATAAAACTGTGGCTGGTAATTCGCAAAAAATGGTGTATGCCTTCCTCCTTCCTCTTTCTTTAATATATAAACCTCCGCCTTAAACTTTCTATGCGGCGTTATCGTCCCCGGTTTTGCTAATACTTGCCCTCTCTCCACTTCTTCTCTTTTTGTTCCTCTTAACAATATTCCTACATTGAGTCCTGCACTTCCCTTATCCAGCAACTTCTTAAACATCTCAACACCTGTGCATATCGTCTTTTGCGTCGCTTTCAGACCTATTATCTCTATCTCTTCTCCCGTCTTTATCTCTCCCTTCTCTATTCTTCCTGTTACCACTGTTCCTCGCCCCGATATCGAAAATACATCTTCGATTGGCAATAAAAATGGTAAATCCACAGGCCTTGGTGGAACCGCCACATATTCATCTAACTTTTCCATCAATTTATCTATTGATTTCTTTCCATATTCGCTGCTGTCATCCTCCAGCGCCTTGAGTGCTGAACCAACCACCACAGGCACTTCATCCCCTGGAAATCCGTATTTACTCAGTAATTCCCTCACTTCCATTTCTACTAAATCTATCATATCAGCATCAGCAACATCAGCTTTATTTATATACACCACGATATATCCAACACCCACCTGCTTCGCCAGCAATATATGCTCTCTCGTTTGTGGCATTGGCCCATCAACCCCTGACACTACCAATATCGCCGCATCCATCTGTGCTGCACCTACTATCATGTTCTTTACATAGTCAGCGTGTCCAGGACAATCAACGTGTGCATAATGCCTTTTCTCTGTCTGATACTCAACATGCGCTGTTGCTATCGTTATCCCCCTCTTCCTTTCTTCTGGCGCTTTATCTATCTGATCGTACGCTACAAAATTTCCATAATGCTTTGTTATCGCCGCTGTTAACGTTGTCTTCCCATGATCCACATGCCCTATTGTTCCCACATTTACATGCGGCTTTCCAAATGCTTCCACTACTGCTGTCATAATTATTACCCTTAATTATACTTTAACTTTAACTCATCAACCACATATTGTGGTACTTGTTCATAACAAGAAAAATGCATACTATACTGAGCTCTTCCCTGAGACATAGAACGCAAAACGTTGATATAACCAAACATATTTGCAAGAGGCACCGAAGCAGTAATTATTTTGCTATTATTACCTAAATCCAGCATATCAGCAACATTTCCTCTTCTACTATTTATATCACCCATAACATCACCCATATATTCTTCAGGAGTAATGATTTCAACTTTCATTATAGGTTCTAACATTTTTGGACCAGCTTTATTCGCCATTTCCTTAAAAGCACCCTTAGCAGCAAGTTCAAAAGCTAAAGGACTAGAATCAACCTCATGAAAAGCACCATCAAGAAGAGTAGCCTTAAAATCAATCAACGGAAATCCCGAAATTATACCACCTTCTTTTATCAACTCCAAGCCATTTTCTACTCCAGGAATATACTCCTTTGGAATAGCACCACCTACAATTTTACTTTCAAATTGAAACCCAGAACCAGGCTCAAGAGGTTCAAATTTTATTTTAACCTTAGCAAACTGACCAGCCCCACCAGATTGTTTTTTATGAGTGTAATCAATTTCAACAGATTTAGTGATAGTTTCACGATATGCAACCTGAGGAGCACCGACATTAGCCTCAACGTTAAACTCGCGCTTCATTCTATCAACAATAATCTCAAGATGGAGCTCACCCATGCCTTTCAATATAGTCTGGCCGCTTTCCGCATTTACTGACATTCTTAAAGAAGGATCTTCCGCAACCAACCTATTTAGAGCAAGACCTAATTTTTCCTGATCTGAAGTGGTTTTAGGTTCCACAGCAATTTCAATAACAGGCTCAGGAAATTCCATACGCTCCAATAATATAGGAAAATCAACAGAACATAAAGTATCTCCGGTGGTTGTTTTCTTTAGCCCAACTAAAGCAACTATATCTCCAGCCCTAGCCTCAGTTATATCTTCTCGGTTATTTGCATGCATAAGTAACATTCTGCCAATCCCTTCAGTTTCGTTTTTTAACGCATTTGAAACGGTAGATTTAGACTTTAATTTACCAGAATAAATACGGATAAACGTCAAGCTGCCTACAAATTTATCCGTCATCACTTTAAACGCAAGAGCAACAAATTTCTCTTTTTCTGAAGGTTTGACCTCAATTTTCTTTTCTGAATCTTTAGGATCAGTTCCAACAATTACATCAACATCAATAGGAGAAGGTAAAAAGTCAACCACACCATCTAAAAGTAGTTGTACGCCTTTATTTTTAAAAGCTGACCCACATAACACAGGAACAAATTTTCCTTTAATGGTCCCATTTCTCACGCATTTTTTCAGTAAATCCACTGGTAGATCATTAGACTCAAAGTAAGTATTCATCGCTTCATCATCCATCTCAGCTGCAGCATCTAATAAAAGATTTCGATATTCTTGAGCCTTATCAAGCAAATCAGAAGGAATATCTTCATAAGAAAATTTAGCGCCCAACGTTTCTTCTTGCCATATAATGGCTTTCATAGAAATAAGGTCAATTATACCTTTGAAATCTTTCTCGCTCCCTATTGGTAAATGAATAACTAAAGATGCTGCACCAAGCTTCGTCTTTATCATATCGACACACCGATAAAAATTTGCCCCTATCCTGTCCATTTTATTAACAAAGCAGATACGAGGAACACTATATTTATCAGCTTGACGCCAAACTGTCTCAGATTGGGGCTCAACTCCAGCAACTCCATCAAATACAGCAACTGCACCATCCAAAACCCTTAAAGATCTCTCAACTTCAATAGTGAAATCAACGTGACCAGGAGTGTCTATTATATTAACCCTATGATCATTCCAAAAACATGTTGTTGCAGCAGATGTGATTGTAATACCACGCTCTTTTTCCTGCTCCATCCAATCCATAGAAGCTGCACCATCATGCACTTCACCAATTCTATTTTGCTTACCAGTATAAAATAAAATACGCTCTGTTGTGGTAGTCTTACCAGCATCTATGTGAGCCATTATCCCTATATTTCTGTATTTAGATATTCCAACTTCCATATCACAATTAATTAGCTAACATTAAAAACGAAGATGAGAAAATGCCTTATTAGCCTCAGCCATTTTATATTTTTCTTCGCACATCTTAAACGCACCACCGCGTTTATTATAAGCATCCAGTATTTCAGATTGCAAACAATCAACAGTGGTTTTTCCACTCTTTTTTCGAGCAGCAGAAGTTGCTTTAGCAATCCACCTTAACGCTAAAGAAACTGCTCTATCTTGTCGAACTTCAACAGGCACTTGATAAGTTGCACCACCAATGCGTCGAGAACGCACTTCTATAGAAGGAGTAACATTTCCTACCGCTGTTTCAAAAATTGATAACCCACCTTCGCCTATTTTCTTTTCAGCTAAAGACAAAGCGTCATAGATAATCTTTTCTGCAGTAGATTTTTTACCACATTTCATGATTGTATTAATGAAACGCATCAGCAAAACACTGCCGTAACGCGAATCAGGACTTATTTCTCTTTTTTTTGCTTTATTCCGACGAGCCATAAACTTTAACCAGATTTCTTTACACCATATTTTGAACGAGCTTTCTTCCGATTTTGCACACCACGCAGATCAAGGGCACCTCTTATTATGTGATAACGCACACCTGGCAAATCTTTAACCCGCCCACCACGTATCAAAACAACAGAGTGCTCTTGTAAATTATGACCTTCACCAGGTATATAAGCTGTCACTTCACCATATCCACCAATTTTTACTCTGGCTACCTTACGGAGTGCTGAGTTAGGCTTCCTAGGAGTTGTAGTATACACTTTAGTGCAAACACCTCTCCTTTGAGGGTTGCTTTCTCCCAAAGCTGGTACCTTTTTCTTATGGGTCAATCCTAATCTACCCTTACGTATTAATTGATTTATCGTAGGCATATGTTATAAACTCAAGCTCATTAAAATAACTAAGTTTTTAGTTATAAAATAATAAACCTCAATAGTCAATATAAAAATAAACATTACTACTCTAATAATTAAGCTCAATAACTATTCATACCATCTGAATAAGGTCATTCTTTTCATTTTAGAGTTAAGATCAGATGCTTTTATTTCAAGATCTGTATTTTTCTTCATATAATCTAAGCCATTAGCCAATTTTGCATTGAAACTCTCTGTGAGCTTTGTAGCTAATTCCCCTGCTTCTTCATCTCTATTAAAAGCTGGTATTAAGCCAATGTCAGGTGCGTTTGCAACAACTACACACTTAACACCATGTTCATTTAGAACCTTGAGTGCATTACATATTTCACTCACTGCTTGTTCCAACACTCCTTCCGCTTTAGTATCATCATAAGCAGTGGCAACCATAACATCATTTCTGCCGATTATGATGCAAAATAAATCTTCTTTACCTATATCTGGATGATGTTTTATTACCGCATCTAGCTGGTTAGCTAAACGAAATTTATTGAAGAAATAAAAAAAAATAGGGTCAAAAATTTCAGACGCTGTTGCACATGAAACTGCATAGTTTTGACCTTGCTGTTCGTAGCATCTACCAAAAAAATGAATAACTCCACCCAGGTTTAAATCTCACTTTTACCCACAATTTTGAGAGGTTATGATGTGAAGCATAACAATGCTCTCCTTAAGGTTTTCATAGCCCCGCCATAGAGTCATAGACCCTGGTAAATTATCACTTTTTCTATTCATAAATCCACCCAATTTTCCTAACCAAATAATAGCTTGTTTTATGTTTGGAGGTTCTTCGGGTAATGTTGCTACCCGATACTCACGCATGTAAAGGACCTTCCACTCTTCGTTGGTTAAAATTTTAGTACAGGTTTCCATGGGATTTGATAAAGCCACTTTTGTCAAATATAAAATTTTAAACGCGATTATACTTTTTATAGCAATTAACTTCTGTAATCTTTCTTTTGTAGCTAAGCGAGAGCTTTCTATCTTACATCCTGATTTTAAAATCCTAAAATACTCTTCAATTTTCCATCTTAGCTTATACCAATTTATCTTTTCTATGGCATCTAAAGTATGGTACATTAGTTAGTAGAGTCCAGTCGACAGCTTCCAATCCATCAGGAGCTTTTGCATTTACCACATATACAGGGACTTATTTTATGTATTGTATCTTTTGACCCATAAATGGAAGAAGATCTGATAGGCTTTCATATACTTAATTTCAATATTAGCTTTCCTTGATCTCTGGTTTCCACCTTTAGTAACTTCTAGAGAAATTTTCTTTTTTACTGGCAGTTGAGTGATGCGTGTTTGCAAATCTGTTTTTCCGACTTCAGTACAGATAAATCTTCTATTAGCTCGATTGCGGATTACATAAAAACTACCTAACGTCTCAGCCACCCATAAAAATTTGAAGATGTCTGCTTCCCTATCACCAAAAGTTGTACATTTGGAGGAAGGTTGTTTATAGTTTCTTTGAGAGCTGTTATCCACTTATAACTTTCTTTTTCTTCTATGGAGGTACCTGTTTGCTTTTTCTTGTGCCGTTTCTTTTTCCCTAAGAACCTGTTCATAATCTTTTGAGGAACAAAGCAGTGAAAGCAAGAACTACCATTTGCAAGCTGGTGTTGAGTTTACGCTCGCAATTTTTCCATAACCGTCTACATTTTTCCAACCAAGCAAAAGAACGCTCTACAACCCATCTTTTTGGCAATACAGCAAAGGTATGTAATTCACTGCGTTTTATTACCTCAACAGTTGCACCAATAGTTGCTTTTATTTGTGTTGCAAAATTCTCTCCCGTATAGCCTGCATCAACCAGTACATTTTTAACTCCCGAGAGGTTTTCTTTTGCATTTTCTACCATTCTCACAGCACTGCTACGGTCAGTTATCTCTGCTGTTGTTACATAAATTGCATGTGGCAAACCTTGCGTATCTACTGCAATATGGCGTTTTATTCCTGAAATCTTTTTGCCTGCATCGTAGCCTTTTTCTTCAGCAGTATCTGCATTTTTTACACTCTGTGCATCAATTATGCAGAAGCTGGTTTTTTCTTTCCGACCATTGTTTTGTCGGACTACGCCAACTATTTTTTTTTAACACCAGCTCCAGAACACTTTCTTTATTTGCATCTGGTTTTTCACTCCACTTCTTAAAATAGTCGTAACAATTGCGCCATTTTGGAAACTCTTTTGGTAGCATTCTCCACTGACAAACGCTTTTCAGAACGTATAACACTCCACAAAATACATCATACAAATCAAGTTTTCTTGGTTTTGTTTTTTTTCTACAGGACTCTAGATCTGGTAATATAATCTCAAATCTTTCCCGACTTATATTACTTGGGTATAAACTCCTCATATATCCTAACTTATATACATTATCTCTTAGTTTATTCCTTTCTTGAGATCATGTACAGGTTCTAATAGAACGCGCCCAACATTGTTGGGAAGATAGACCTAAAGGTAATCCGTCTTTGCTAGGCACTATGCAACAGTAAACCCATTTTATGCTTTGTATAAGCTTTAGAAATACTACCTAGTCTCTTGGTCTTTATATGAGAGTCAAAATCCAAATAACTTGTATCTTGAATTGAAAAAACTAACCGGTTCCCTTTTATTCTTTCCTTAGTTTCTTTGTAGTGGGAAGAATAAATTTCCTTATCTTTAAGTTTTTCATTGCTTATATGCACCCTTAGCTTCTTTCCACCCACTACAGCTTTGATTCAGATGCCTTACCCTCTATGCAATAACTTGTTTTTATAAGTCTTTTATTAAGCCTTATATCTCCCAAATTAATGTGTTTTAACTCTCTTTCCAGCCATTTATCCCCTAAGCCATCTGTATATTGCACGCTTGTACTTGTTTCTATCATTTTGATCCTAAATTATTTAGCTTACGCACTTTTTATATTTGTGGGTAAAAGTAAAATCTAAATCCGATAGAGCATTGTTGGCACACCATCAAAAGTCGCCTCAGACCTCTAATGCATCAATGTACAGACTTACACCTTTTAGTTGGTAATACCATTTTAGACGTTTATCATTCATTTTAGAAAATACTATAGAGTATCCACCTTAAGTTCATTGAATTTTCTTACCCTTGCTTCTTAACTTGACGCGTATGGTTAAATAAACTGTGTTAAATCAACTCATACATTTCATTACCAACTTCATGATGAAGTTCTGCAGTTGGATGAAAATAATCAAAAAAGAAATAATCCTTTAGTGTTTCTTTGCTACACTCAGGGTTATAGTGAATGTCAAGTTCCCCTTTAAATATCAACTTTAAGAGTATTTTTATATTTTCTTTAAATCTCCCAATTTGGTCTGCAATGTTCGATGTGCATGCATCTTGACAATTTAAACCTTTGCTCTTGTATTCGCTAAGCATACTTTTCATTTTAGAGTTAAGATCAAATGCTTTTATTTCAAGATTTGTACTTTTCTTCATATAATCTAAGCCATTAGCCAATTTTGCATTGAAACTCTCTGTGAGCTTTGTAGCTAGTTCCCTTGCTTCTTCATCTCTATTAAAAGCTGGTATTGAGCCAACTTCAGGTGCGTTTGCAACAACTACATGCTTAACACCATGTTCATTTAGAACCTTAAGTGCATTACATATTTCACTCACTGCTTGTTCCAACACTTCTTCCGCTTTAGTATCATCATAAGCAGTGGCAACCATAACATCATTTCCGCCGATTATGATGCAAAATAAATCTTCTTTACCTATATCTGGATGATGTTTAATTACCGCATCTAGCTGGTTAGCTAAACGAAATTTATTGAAGAAATAAGAAAAAATAGGGTCAAAAATTTCAGATGCTGTTGCATATGAAACTGCGTAATTCTGACCTTGCTGTTCGTGGCATCTCCCAAAAAATGAATAACTCCACCCAGGTTTAAATTCATCTAAATCTAAATATTTTGCTATATATTCAACAGCAGTAGGGCCATTGCTAAAAGATCTTCCTTGATAAAAAGGATCATCAAATTTTACGCTTTTTGCAAAGGATAAATTATTTAAAATTCCAATGATTGCGCCATTATCGGATAAGCTATCACCCAGAACATAAAAATTTCTATACTTTGAATTAGAATTGTCATTTTTGTTTGTCATAATATTTACCGTAGATTAGCATATTGTTTCATTAGATTCATAAAAAAAGAAAAATAGCGGTGCAACTTTTTTACAACCCCCATTTTAAACTTTATTGTATATTTCCTTCATATCATACCTTTTTGAAAAAACGTTTTATTTTAAAAACGCTCTGACTTTCTCTCCATTTTTTCCGGGCAAAATCAGCTTCTTCTTAACTTGACACGTATACTTAAAAGAACCCTCTAAGCTTTCTAGCGCGGCTTGGATGTTTCAACTTGCGCAGTGCTTTTGCCTCTATTTGCCTAATTCTCTCACGTGTTACATTAAAAATTTTTCCTACTTCTTCTAAGGTATGTTCCTTCCCATCTTTACCAAGGCCAAAACGCATTCTTAAAATTCTTTCTTCCTTTGGTGTTAAAGTTGCAAGAACATTGGTTGTAATGCCGCGCAAGTCAGCAAGTATTGCAGCATCCTCTGGTCTGGAGACTCGCTTGTCTTCTATACAATCACCGAAGGTACTACTATCATCTTTTCCTGTTGGAGCTTCAAGACTTACTGGATCCCTTGCTATTTTCATAACTTTGCGTATTCTTTCCAGCGGCATTGTCAGTTCTACACTCAATTCCTCTAACGTCGGTTCCCTCCCCATCTCATGAGTCATATTTCTTAATGCTCTGTTGATTTTACTGATAATTTCCACCATATGAACTGGTATTCTCACTACTTTAGACTGCTCAGGTATTGCCCTAGTGATTGATTGTCTTACCCACCAAGTGCCATAAGTTGAAAATTTATATCCACGTTTGTAATCAAACTTATCCACGGCCTTCATAAGACCAATATTGCCTTCTTGTATCAAATCAAGCAGATCAAGACCTCTTTTTGAATACTTCTTAGCAATGGAAACTACTAGCCTTAAGTTAGCCTTAATCATTTCTTGCTTTGCTTCAGAGACTTCTCGTTCGTGTTTTTGTATTCTCTTGATTAGCTCCTTAAATTCTTGCACGTTATCTTCCTGTATATGCTGCTTAATACCGTTCAAGGTACTAGCTATATGTTCAGAGTTATCGTCTATAAACCTTAAAAATTTGTTTTTTAATTCACCTGTAAAAGAGGACTGATTTTCATTGATCTTTAAAAGACTTATCTCTTTCAACTCGTGCTTTAAAAGCATGTCATCATAAACTTTATAGAAACTTTCTCTATCGATATCGTATTTTCTAGCCTCAGCAATAAGATTAGCCTCTTCAAGCGTAATGGATCTATTTATCTTATAAAGTTCTTGTGTAATTCTGGCAACAGCAGCATCACTTAACTTAATTTGTAATGCTATAGACCATATTTGATTATACAAATTTTCTAGTTCGTCAGAGGAATCTTTAGAATCTTTTCTTAATACCAATGCTCCATTTGCTAAAGTAATTATCTCATCCAATGCAACTATGACCTTTGGCAATAAATCACTTTCCATTTCAAGAATAGAAACATTTAAATTGACTGAACTTATATCTTCATTATCACCGTCTTTCTCATCATCACTTTTTTTACTATCTTTCTCATCATCACTACAGTACTCAGCATCTTCAGCACTTTCCTCACTCTCTTCTTTGGGTACCACATTAAAATCAGAGTTATAAATTGCATCCAGATCTATAATTTCTCTCAGTAAGAGAGCTCCACTACTTAAATCATCACGCCATACTTTTATCACCTTTAATGTTACTGATGTTTCAATTATTGCACGTAACATGTTATGCTTTTCAGATTCAATTTTTTTTGCTATCTCGATTTCATCTGCCCTCGACAAAAGCTTTACAGAGCTCATGTCTTGTAAATAAATCCTTACTGGATCATCATTTTGTACTAAAGTTGCAGTAACATTTGGCGATGTGTCATCATCATCAAGTTTACTATCATCACTGTTGGAAGGAATATCTTCTTCATCTTCGCTACTTTCAAGTACATTAATTCCGGAGTCCTGCAATAAAGATATAGCATCATCTATAAAGTCAGACGAAAAATTTTCATCTGATAATTTATCATTTATATCATCAAAGGTGATAAAACCACCCTTTTTTATACTCTTAGTTACCAGATCTCTGATAATTTTTTTCTTATCTTCTGCATCATTAATAGTTGACATCATTACCTTTATAGTTTATAATTTTATTTCTTATTAACAAACAAACTTACAACGAGCAAGTCTATAATTTTACTTTTAACTTGTGGCTATTTGTTACTTCATATAGTTTAAGATACTGTTAATTTATGTACACTTGTCTTGATCAATTGTTCCATACTTTTCTTCCATTTTTACTGCTATGGACAATCCAACTGAAAATGTTGCAATTCCAACCACTATAGCAGTAAGCATTAAAACATGGGGTATAGGATTGCTATATGAATAAAAATTTGAAACCAATATAGGAGGCAAGGAACTTTTTATATATCCTAGAGAGATATAAAACAACAAAACAGATGCTTGGAAGACGCTTACCCCTATCATTTTCTTGATTAAATTTTTATCGTTTATAATAATATATAAACCTAGCACCATTAATACAATAATAATCGTATAATTATATAAAGTCATTGTTTTTTCCTACGAGCAAAATTTATATATATAATTAACATAGAGGAGCAGACAGTAAATGCTACACCTAATTCCACTAAAAAAATACCTAATTTTTGACCGGTTCTATTATTGGCTAACAAGATATCGTAAGATAAAAAATTTTGGCCAAGTAAAGTTGTTGCAACGCCCGTTCCTCCATAAATTAAAATACCTAACACGTTAGTCAATCTAATCACAGAATAAGGTATTGCTTTTAGAGTTGTAGATACACCAAATAGCATTGAATATAATATTATCCCGGAGGCAATAATTATTCCTGCTTGAAAACCTCCACCCGGAGTGTAATCACCGTGAAATTGTATGTATAAACCAAATAAAATGATAAAAGGTATCATCAAAAATGTTACTGCATTTAATATCGGATCTTTAATCATTTTCTTTTTCTTCTTTTAATATCAACGTTATACAAAGCGCAGCAGTAAAAACTACTATAGTTTCTCCAAACGTGTCATAACCACGAAAGCTTGCCAAAATAGCTGTCACTATATTAGGAATACCGGTAGCTTTTTCGGTATTTTCCACATAATAAGGAGCAACATGCAAGTGGATCGGAGCATTGTGGCTGCCAAAATCTGGCAATTGAATCATAAAATATGACAAACATACAGCCAGAAATAACATAAAAAAAAGCGTTATAGGGTTATGAGATAGATTTACTTTATGATTCTTTATCAAGGAGAGTGCTGCAAACGTAAAAACCGTACTGAGCCCCGCACCAACAGAAGCTTCAGTAATTGCAACATCAGGTGCATTCATAATTAAGTATATAAGCGCAATAAGTGAACTAAATACACACATTAGAACAGCACTTACGACTAAATGTCGCGAGAAGACTATAAAAACCGTAACTGTTAGTAACAACAAAAGTAGCACTACATTTAATATTTCTAACACCTTAACCTTCTTTAACAGTTTTTTTCTTAACTTTATAATAAGTGCGCGCTAAAACATAACTATTAGTTGAGCTAGCTGCCCATATTATAAGAATTAATAATATTATTTTAACAGTATTGATTGAAAATCCATTCTGCAAAGCAAAACCAATTAACAATAACGTTGCACCGCTAGAATCTGTAATACCTGCTGCATGTAACCTAGTATAGAAATCAGAAAATCTAATTACTCCCACACTTGAAATGATTACTAAACAAATGCCTAAAAATATAAGAACGGACCCTATCATAAATTATTAAAACAACATTAATCTCATTAGTGCTATAGTTGATATAAAGCTAACGCTAGCATATAACAATGCTATATCAATTAAAAAAAAATTATTCAGAATGATTGATATTGCTGTTATGAGTACAACTACTTGCGTTGAGAAATTATTGAACGCTAAAACCTTATTGTACACATCACTTGACTTAGACACTATGCGACACAACATTACACTCATACAGAACAACAGTGTATAGATAGCAATGTGAATCATTTAAAGACTATGTAACTTCAGTAGATTTCTAAACGGATACTTCTTCATCGCCATCTTGATCATTTATTTCATCATCTATTTCACCATCCACTTCATAACCTTGGCTTTCTTGACTTGCATCAAGATCTGTGTTATCAGAAAAATTTAATAAATTCGCTAGCTTACTTGTATTACTACTGTAAACATTATTCATATTTCCTTTCATGTACTCCTTGCACCTACCTACCAAAAGGTTAAACAGCTCATGAGTATCCACCTGTTTTTCTGCTATTTCATGTAAGGAAACTATGGTGTTCTTATGGTCTTTAAACTGAGCTGTTTGAACTGGATTACTTGCCCCTGTATTTAAATCATGTGTTCTTTGACTTGCCAATAGAACCAATTTGAAACGGTTACTTACCTGTTCTGTACACTTTTCTACAATAGACTCAGCCATAAGATACTACCTTAATAAATTTTATACTATATCACAAAAAACAAGTTGTCAACTTTGTATCTATTGCGATTCAACTTCATGTTTTACTTTTTCTGCCTCAGATTTTATTTCTTGGCTTTCTGTCATCGTGATTGTTATTTCATGATCAAATTTTTTCAGAAATCCTAACAATCGCTCTAAAGAAAAACCATCTATTTTACCATTTTTAATTTGTGATACCTTTGGCTGATCGATACCAAGTTTCTCAGCTGCATAAGCCTGAGTCCAAGCATTTTTTTCTATAATTTTATTTATTATATGAAGCAACTTTGTTTTTACTCCTGCACTGTCTAAGTTATTTAACGATATTATTTCCATAATCCTTACACTCACATATCAATTAACTTTATTAAACATTTATAATATTTAATATATCAAGATATTAATATCATATAACTTGTCAATAATTATATGACATCAATATTTAAAACTTTAAGTTGATTATATATTAATATTTCAATCAAGTTTTTAGTAATTTTAAATTATCATTTTACTATCAGTCTATCTGAGAAAATCATTTACAGAAAGAACAAGCTAAAATTACAAAGCTTGAAATACAAAAATAATTATTTTATAAATTTATCTTACATAAGAAGTTTATATCTCTATATCTTAACATAGATATTTATTTAAATTTTTAAAATTTCTATTTTAACGAGAATTCTATATATTATATTTATAATATAACTTAAATATTTGTTGCTTTTTAGCTGGAACATTATTTAGTTAGTAAGTAAAATTGTGTTGAATATGACAAAAATAAAAAAAGATATTGCTGTTATCATGGGAAGTGAGTCAGATTACACCACTATGGTCCATACCGTCGATATGTTAAAAGCATTAGAAGTTTCACATGACATATTCATAATATCTGCACATAGAACGCCAGAAAGGCTCTTCAATTTTGCTAAATCTGCACAAGAAGAAGGTTTTAAGGTTATTATAGCTGGTGCAGGAGGTGCAGCTCATTTACCTGGTATGGTTGCGTCACTAACTTGTTTACCAGTTATCGGCGTTCCTGTGCATAGTAAACAATTAAATGGGCTGGACAGTTTACTTTCTATAGTTCAAATGCCAAAGGGTGTTCCAGTTGCAACCATGTCTATAGGAGAAAATGGAGCATATAATGCTGCCATTACCGCCGTATCTATATTGTCAATTTCCAACAGTGAAATTGCAGGTAGGTTAAAAAAGTGGAGAGAGAAACAGACCAAAGAAGTAAAAGAAAAACCAGTTTCATAATAAATCTATGGCAATAATCCTTTTAGACACAAAAACCATAAACCGTATAGCAGCGGGGGAGGTGATAGAAAGGCCAGCAAGTGTAGTAAAGGAATTAGTGGAAAATGCAATAGATGCTGGAAGTTTAGAAATAGAGATCAAAATAGAAAGTGGTGGGCGTAATCTTATTACTGTGATAGATGATGGTAACGGAGTAGAAAAAAACGATTTAGAACTTGCGTTTATGCGTCATGCTACTTCAAAATTGAGCGATAGTGAGTTGATAGAAATCAAGCATCTTGGCTTTAGAGGAGAAGCTCTGCCTTCAATTGCTGCAGTAAGTAGAATAAAGCTATCGTCTAAGGCACATGGAGCAAGTGAGGCGTGGTCTATAAGTTATGAGGGTGGAGAGAAAATAGGGGAGCAAACCCCTTACTCTTTATCACAAGGGACACATATTGAAGTACGAGATTTA
This sequence comes from Wolbachia endosymbiont (group A) of Longitarsus flavicornis, assembly GCF_963931955.1. Classification (NCBI taxonomy): domain Bacteria; kingdom Pseudomonadati; phylum Pseudomonadota; class Alphaproteobacteria; order Rickettsiales; family Anaplasmataceae; genus Wolbachia; species Wolbachia endosymbiont (group A) of Longitarsus flavicornis. The sequence continues at coordinate 465,795 of NZ_OZ008337.1, forward strand.
TTTTTTGCCACTCCAAATAGACTAAAATTTCTAAAAACCGAAAGAGCAGAAACTCAAAGCATTGTTGATATTGTAAACAACCTAGCAATGATTAACTATCATATAGGGTTTACTCTCACTTCAGGTAATAAAAAGCTCTTAAAATACGCTAAGCAGACTTCGTTATTTCATAGATTGTGTGAAGTAGAAGAAGAATTTCAGGGCAATTCTTTGGAGATCAATGAAGAAGAAGACGGCATTAAACTTACGGGACACATCTGTAAGCCGACCGTCAATCGTAGTAAGTCGACTCAGATCTATACGTTTGTTAATGGAAGGCCAATTAAAGATAATTTACTTATTGGCGCAGTTAGGTATGCATATCATGATTTTATTCCAAGCGATAGATATCCTTTTGCAGCGTTACATTTAGAGATACCTTATGATCAAGTAGATGTAAATGTGCATCCAAATAAGTCAGAAGTAAGGTTTCAGAATAAGAAGCTCATATATGAGATAATGACAAGAGGATTAATTAAAGCATTGTCAAGAAGGATAGGCACCTTTCCAGCGCATGACCAGAAAATGGATTCAACATTGCCAGATCCTTTTGATAAACCTGATGTTCAAAATGAAAGAAGGCCAAGTCCTTTTGAAAATCAACTAATAAAAGAATTTGCTTCTCCAAATGAAAAAGCAAAAGGCTTATCAGAACAGTCAAAATCGTTTGATTATACCGGCATACAGAAATTCCCATCACAAGCGGAGACTATGGTTCTGGAAAAAAAGGTGTTAGAGCAAGTTGATTTGATAGAGAGCCACCCGCTCGGGTTTGCACGCTGTCAGGTCTATAATACTTATATTATTGCAGAGGTAAGGGACAAATTGATTATAGTCGATCAGCATGCAGCCCATGAAAGACTAGTATATGAATGCTTAAAACAAAAATCAAGTATAAAAAGACAAAAACTACTTCTTCCTGAAACGGTTGAAATCAAAAATCAAGCCGGAATGGAGATGATTGAAATCTATAAAGATAAGTTATTTGAAATGGGTTTTGATATTGAAATCAAATCAGAGAATAAAGTGATAGTAAAAGAAATCCCTGCAATTTTGGGAGCAATAGATGTGAAAGAGATGCTAATTAACATAATTGATAGATTAACGGAAATAGAAGATACATTGCCAGTAGAAGATAAAGTGAACAAAATATTGGCCACTATCGCTTGTCATGGATCAATTAGAGCAGGCAGGAAAATGAGATTAGAAGAAATGAATGTGCTGCTTAGACAAATGGAAAAAACCCCATATTCCGGGCAATGCAACCACGGAAGACCAACTTATATAGAAATGAAACTCAGTGATATTGAAAAACTTTTTGAGCGGAGGTAAGAGGTTGCCATAAATATGTAAGTGCTCCTTCCTCATCATTCAAGTAGCTCATAGAAACGGATTAAATGCAAAACTTACTTGACACATTTTGCCAGCCCCCTTATTATGGCATTAAGGGTATTTATGACTCAAAACTTGTTTTTGACCTGCAGGCTCAATGACAAAATTCAGTAAAAAACTTAGGGTATTTTTTGGCGGATTACATAAAATTATAGCGGCTGCATGTCTTTTAAATTTTTTCTACATTCAGCCAAACCGCGCTTAAACTAAGCGTCAGCACATTATTACAGCGCCACTTACAGTAATATAGAGTCAAAACTCGCTACTCGGGGCTTCTTTTGCCTTTTTTTCGTTTGGTAAATTTCTTAAATATTTATGGCTAAAGTAACTTAAGTTCACCGACAATCGTCATCCCGCTACGTGTTAGCGGGATCTATGCTAAGAGATACCGCGAATGAATCGCGGTATGACGGTTCGCGGCGGTATGACGTAGAAGCTATACTTTTATACTCACCAACTCAGTATCCAATCTGGATCCCAGTGTCTGGGCACTGGGATGACATTATAGGGGCTACTCGGATGACAAAGAAAGGAACACTGGGATGACCCCTTTTCCGGTGGAACAATATTTGTACAGTTATGGAATTGTGCAACAGGCACAATTTAATATAAAAAGCTTTGCTTTTTGAAATTTTGGGTTATAATTAACTTAAGATATTTCAGTAGGGGATTTATTGTGAATAGAAAGGAAGCTTTAAAAATATTAGGTTTTAGTGAGAGTGATAATCCTGAAAAATGGGAATTGGAAGAAAGATATAAGGAGAAATTGTTTTTCACTCTTTCTCAAAATAAAAGTAGCGGAAAGATATTGGACCAGCATAGAGAATTAACAACTGCATTCCACTCTCTTTCAGAACAATTTATCGGTCCAGATTCCAAGCCTTTTGACTATGTCGATTTAGATGATGATATTAACTCTCTTAGTGATCTACAGTCTGTTTTCACTTCTGCTATTCTTCGGAAAGATATAAAGCTTCTCAAAGAGATCTTCTCTAAATTCAAAAGCAGCAAGAATGGACAATTTGGTGATTATATAAACCAACCTTATATAGGGACAAATCTATTATCTTATGTTGTATCGAATGGAAATATTGAAATTGTAGAGCTTTTCTTAAAAAATGGTGCAGATCCTAATACAGAAATTAATGAATTATCCTTACGGAATAGTAAAGTTAAAAAATTATTAGTCGAGTATGGGAGAATCAATAAATCCAGTGTATTTTGTCAGTTAGCTCTTGCAGTTCTAACAAGTTATGTTGCTTTTGCGATTTACTCTTCATGTGACACATCTCTTTTATGTTATGCGGGAGTGGCAGCATTTGCTCTTGCTGGAGTTTTTCTTGTTGCAAAAGCTATACATGATGTGTTTTATGTACAAACAAGATGGCCTTCTCCTGATTTTGATGAAGTTAATGCTGAACAAGCAATAAATAATGTTGGGCTAAATGCCAAGGACAATTCTCAAAAAATCGGTAATGCATTAGCTTAATCTACAGAGATCAAAAAAGTTCTTTTTTAAAAAACTTAAGTTATACTTATAAGTGTTTGATATCTTATATAGTAATTATGTCGAGTTTAAGCTGCCTTTATGGTGATAATGCAGAATTTGTGGAAGAAATGTATAGCCGTTATTTGCAGGGTGATAAATCAATCGGGGAGGATTGGTATAGAATTTTTTCAAGCAATTTAGAAGTTAATAAAGCGGAGACCTGCGGTGCACAGCGTGCAACTAAGGTGGATGATTCAGTTTCTAGTTTAGCAAATTTTTTCAGATCTTACGGTCATTTTTTTGCGGATCTTAATCCGTTATCACCCAATGTGAATAAGGAAGTAGATTATCAGAAATATTCGAATCTCTCTCCTATGGGTGACACTAGAATCTATAGAGATATTTACTGCAAGAACATCGGTTTTGAATTTATGCATATTTCCTCTTATGAGGAGAGAGTGTGGCTGCAGGAAAAGATCGAAAATCAAACCTATACGCTGAGTTCACAAGATAAAAAGGAAATACTGAGGCACTTGATCGAATCTGAGATGTTCGAGCAATTTCTCCATATGAAATTTCCTGGATATAAACGTTTTTCTATCGAAGGTGGAGAATCAGCTATTGTTGCAATTGAAAAAATTATTAGTGATTCCGCTGGTTATGGTATTGAAGAAGTAGTTCTTGGTATGGCTCATCGCGGACGGCTCAATGTTCTAACCAAAGTTATGGGAAAAGAATATGCGGCAATGCTATCTGAATTTCAAGGCAATCTCGCACACCCAAGTGGTCTTGAGGTGTCCGGTGATGTTAAATATCACCTTGGTTATTCTTCTGATCGAGCACTTTCAGGTGGCAAAAAAATACATTTAAGTTTATGCCCTAATCCATCTCATCTTGAAGCGGTAAATCCGGTTTTGGCTGGAAGAATAAGAGCAAAACAGAATATAAGATCTGTGCTTGGCATATCAATTCATGGTGATGCGGCTTTCATCGGTCAAGGAGTGGTTGCTGAAACTCTAACCTTAAGCAATATTGAAGGCTATAAGGTGGATGGCATTGTGCACATTGTCATTAATAACCAAGTTGGTTTTACTGCTAATCCGTGTTGTGCGCGATCCTCTTTTTACTGTACTGATGTAGCAAAATCAATAGAAGCTCCAGTGTTTCACGTTAATGGAGATAACCCTGAAGCTGTGAGTTTTGCTGCAAGTCTGGCGATGGAATATAGGCAGAAATTTAAAAAGGACGTAGTGATTGACATAATATGTTACCGCAAATATGGCCATAATGAAGGTGATGAACCGAATTTCACTCAGCCACTTATGTATAAGGCGATATCAAAGCATAAGACTCCTGGAACATTGTATGAAGAAAAATTGACTGCAGAGAAAGTATTAGATGGCGATGAAGTAAATAAATTGCGCAGTGAGTTTAGGGCAAGATTGGATAAAAGTCTTGCTGAATCAGCGGCTTATACTCCAAAAAAAGCTGACTGGTTTTGTGGAGTATGGTCAAAATTAAGAAGAGCAAAGTTGAACGATTTGAGCGAATACTACACGGATTCTGGTGTTCCGCCAGATGAGTTGAAAAAATTAGGTGTGCATATAAATAGCAATATCCCAAGTAGCTTTAACATTAACAATAAGGTTAGAAAAATACTTGATGGCAGAATAGACAGCATAAATTCCGGTAGTAATATAGACTGGGCAACTGCCGAAAGTCTTGCGTTTGCATCACTGCTCACAGAAGGAATAGGAGTGCGTTTATCAGGACAAGACTCTGGTCGTGGGACTTTCTCGCACCGTCATTCAAGGCTTGTTGATCAGGCAACAGAAGAAGCGTTTATTCCGCTAAACAATATAAATGAAAAGCAAGCTCACTTTGAGGTCATAGATAGCGCTTTATCAGAGTATGCTGTAATGGGCTTTGAATATGGATATAGTCTTGATTCCCCGTATTCACTGGTGCTCTGGGAAGGACAATTTGGTGATTTTGCAAATGGTGCACAAATTATGATCGACCAGTTTATCGCATCTGCAGAAACAAAGTGGTTGCGATCAAGCGGTCTAGTTTTATTGTTGCCCCACGGTTATGAAGGGCAAGGACCTGAACATAGTTCTGCTCGTATAGAGAGGTTTTTACAACTCTGTGCAGAAGATAATATGCAGATAGTTAATTGCTCCACTCCGGCAAATTACTTTCATGTTTTACGTCGGCAAATTCATCGAGACTTTCGTAAGCCTTTAGTAGTGTTTACACCTAAATCGCTATTGCGTCACAAAAGAGCAGTTTCTAACCTATCTGACTTTGAAGGAAAATTCCTCACGGTGATTCCAGAATATAGAACAGATTTAGTTTCGAATGATAAAATACGTAAAGTTGTAATATGCAGTGGTAAAGTTTATTACGACATATGTGAAGCACAAAAAATAAACGATATAGCAGTAATACGTTTGGAGCAATTCTATCCGTTTCCTGCCGATAAACTAAGTATTGAACTTGAAAAATACAAAAGCGCTGAAATTATATGGTGTCAAGAAGAACCAAAAAATATGGGAGGATGGTTTTTTGTCAACCCATTGATAGAAGAAGTGTTATCCAATCTCGATATTCAAGCAAAAAGACCTAAGTGTATCGCAAGACCTGCTGCTGCATCTCCTGCATGTGGTTATGCTAGTGTCCATGCTCAGCAACAGGAGGAGATTTTGAAGCAAGTTATGCAGGGGATCTAGCACAATTGTGCAAATATTGAAGCGAAAGCTGGCAAGCGAACATTGTTCATCAGATCTTGACGCTGGGCACTGCAGCCAGGCGCGATAGAAAACGTATCACACCAATCAAACCTCTTTGATGCTCAGACAAATATAAAAAGACTTTCATTCTATTGAAAAAGCTACAATTTTTATTAAAATTTTCATTTATTTTTATTTAAAAAGTAAATATCATTAATATTTACTTTAATTAATATAGGATATATATGAATATAGAAATATTTGAGAGGTTAATAGGGCAAACTAGTCTACGCAGCAATAGCAAAGCTGAGATCATAAAGTTAAATAGAAACGAAAAGGCTTTTATAGATGAGGATAAAAAGTCTATCGAATTAGCTGAGGCCATTTTTGAAAAGAATAATATGTTTCGTTTCCGCAAACCAGGTCCTGCTATGGATTACATTTTGTACAAACTAATAAATGATAGGAAGCTTTTCGAGGAAATGAAAGATAGAGGTACAAGTATAATACGTCTTTTTTCTTTGTTATCAATGTATCATAGTCTTCCCAAGTGCTGTGTTGTGAGAAGAAGAGGGCGTATTACTGAGTGTGGAATATTTGCTTATGCTGACAACTGTTTAGAACTAGTACCTTTAGAGGACTTTATACTTATTGAGCCTTCCTCGTACCTCGAGTACATTGTGTTTGACAATGAGAATATCAGAAATAGGTTAGCTGAAGACTTAACTGAAGATAAAACAAAATTAGATATCTTTTTGAATGGAATTTTAGCAACAAAGAATTCGGATTTAGTATTATCTTGTATTAACAAGATAGAGGTTCTTAATGAGGAAGATAGATATTTTGTTAATCGCTTACAGAAAAACAACATGCTAGACTACATCTTAAACAAAGATGATACAACACTTGCAAAATCAACTCTAAAGGAGTTGTTGAAGCTTTCTATTTTGCAGGAAGAAAAAAGCACTGAGTTAGAATCTCCCCAAGCTTCAAGTGTAAATGTTAGCAAAGCTCAGCAACATTGTAGTATATAGCTGGTGATAAAGTTTAAAATAATTGCATATACTAAGGCTCATTTAAATATAGAGCCTCAGTGGTGCTTAATTTTTTCAATTGATGGTGACTAGTAGCCCTACTATGATGTGGATCTATGCTCGCTTATAACTAAAATTTCACTTCCACCAAGGGGATATTATTCCAGCTATTGCTTCCATAGTCATCAATAGAAGCGTTTAAGTAATCTGTATCAAAGCGCACGGGCACATCAAATTCAAAGCTCGCAGTGATTATCACATCTTTTACTGGTGGCTTCATAAATGTTATTTCTCCAGTTGAATAATTTACTGAATATTCACTCTCTTCTTTACCATTTAAATAAATCTTTACTGTCCCATGTACTGGCTTTTTGATCATACGTATATGCTTATCTTCCCCACTTACATAAGTTTTGATTAGCTGAAAAGTCGTTTTTTTGTTATCTCCTATACCAATCTCTTGATTAATGGCTATAAAATCCGACCAATCCTTAAAACGAAACCCTATTGCTTTACCTTTTCGTGCATGAAAAAATGTTATTAGTTCTAGTAGCTGCTCGTTTGATCTGACCCCGTAAGCTATGTTGTATCTAGTGCGTGCATGAGACCAATTGATGTTGCGCTGTTCACAACCATTGTGAGTTGTTACAACGTCAGTGGAAAATTCCGGTCCTCCAGTGGAACCATAAGATATATTTTCTGGAAATCTAATTTCTGTGAATGACATATACCCTCCTGTGAAAGTAAAATAGTTTGGTTGAAGAAAATGTTGTAATTTGAAAGCGTTTCACATAGTAAATGACGCTATGGAAAGTGGATGAGACTACTGAGTTAAACTGCTGTCACACCCACAGTTACTATACTCAGGTTCATTTGAGTTGTCAAGCAAAAAAATAAAATTTTATGGCAAACTGTAACTAGCCTTGCTTGTGACTTAATTCATCTACTTTTTTGCGTAATACATTCAAATCAGTTGCTCCTACAAACAGGCTATCTCCAATTATTAAAAAAGGTGTACCACCTACTCCCAAATCTCTTACTAGAAGCCTACTGTTGTTTATCATTTGCTCAATTTTGTCCGCGTTATCTTTTATGGAATCATTAAAATCGTCCTCATCAATCCCTATGTTTTTCACTATATCCAATATGCTTTCGTCTGAAAATTCTCCTTTGTGACTTAAAGCAGCATGGTGAAAATCGAAATATTTTTCTTTATCGAGAAAATAGACAGCTAAAGCACTTTTTGCTGCCTTTAAAGAAGCGTTACCAAGTATTGGAGCATCCCTAAAGATATACTTAATTTTGCCGTCGTTAATTAACTGCTTTATATCATTCTTTATAGCTTTGCAATGTCCACAAGAATAGTCAAGGAAGCCTACAGCTATAACACTACTATTTTCATTTCCGGAGTAAGGATAAGTAAGGTCAAATATTTGATCCTTGTATTGTGAAATTTTACTTTTGGTTACATTATCTCGAGCAGCGTAACTACTTTTAATCGACTCCTCTTTGAGAGTTCTTACGATCTTATCAAAATTTCTGCTTATATAATTATCTAATTTCTCACCTATATAATCATCGCTTAGCATTTGGCTGCGATTTGAAAGCCAATTGTTTATTATCGGCAAGCTTGCTATTGCTATTATTAAAATTAATAAAAACGATATTCTAGACATACAATTTATTTAAAAACCTACAACATAAAACTTTTAGTACACATTTATCTGTATATTAAAAGAAGCATCTAATGTTAATATATAAAAACATTTATATCAAGTGTATTTTATAGCTGGTTTTGCCTCAAATGCAAACTTTACACAATAAAACTCAAGCACATTACCACAAAGTTCATCAGAAGACTTGGTGATGCAAGTGACAAAACTACCTCCAGAATAGCCAATTATGAGATGCTCTATCTTTTACCGCCACGCTGTAAATACGGCGGTAAAACAAAGTTGATAATTTGTTATCTAAGTGGAGAAAGTCACCTCTCCCCACTCGACTTCAAAACCGGACTTGACAGTTTCCCGTCATCCGGCTTCCCTCTAATTTGGTGCTTGTCATGCATACTCCTCCTATGTAAATCATCGTGACAATGCCCATGCAATAAAGATAAATTTTTTATGGTTTTATTGTTTCTATTTCTATCTTGATGATGTACTTCTATTATATCATCACCTTTAAAATATAATTGACAATAATTACATTTACCTTCTTGTACCTTCAGTAATTTTATTACTCTCGGTGATTTTCCTCTTACTCTATTAAGGCGATTACCCCAATATACCCAATCTCCGTCATAAGGGGATCTAATTCCCTTTACTTTGACGTGCCATTTTATAGCGTGATCTTCGTATTTGATAAGATGTATTCCACTATTCGTCATAAATTTCCAATTGTCGTTTCCATGCTTTCTAAAGTATTTCTTCTTTATCCAGCGTTTTCCTTTGTTTAGATGTCTCATAACTGACCATCTCCAAAGCTTTACAAACATTTTGTTATCCAACGAGCTGAAAACTCTGCTAGATACTGCTGAAGTATAATATTGACACCATCCTCTTATTATTGGATTAAGATTCTTTATTAATGCTTCTTGAGTTATTCCACGCATTTTCCTCAGTTTTTGTTTGATAACTAATGAATGTTGTTTTATAGACTTACGACTTGGTTTGATCAATAACTTATAACCTCTTTTACTTCGGTTTGTTGAATACTGCCTTACTGTGAACCCAAGAAAATCAAATCCCGGCTTTTGTTCCTCTACAGATTTTAGTGTATGTGAGATTAGACTTCTTTCAAAATTCATGTATGGAGCTCAAAATTGTGAATTGCAGCAATCAAATTAAACCTTAAACCAAAACGTTTTCGTCGGTTTCTATACCTGTCCGAGATGATTTTAAACCTTTTCAATAAGCCAATTACGTTTTCAACAATTGCCCTTTGGCTCATAAGTGCCCTGTTCTCTTTTTTTTGTTCTTTGCTTAACGGATTCTTTTTCATTTTCCTGTGCGGTAATACAACATTTTTGTGTATCTTCTGCATTCCCCTGTAGCCGGCATCAGCTAAGATTTTGGTGTCCGGTAATATTAGACTTCTTTCAAAATTCATGTATGGAGCTCAAAATTGTGAATTGCAGCAATCAAATTAAACCTTAAACCAAAACGTTTTCGTCGGTTTCTATACCTGTCCGAGATGATTTTAAACCTTTTCAATAAGCCAATTACGTTTTCAACAATTGCCCTTTGGCTCATAAGTGCCCTGTTCTCTTTTTTTTGTTCTTTGCTTAACGGATTCTTTTTCATTTTCCTGTGCGGTAATACAACATTTTTGTGTATCTTCTGCATTCCCCTGTAGCCGGCATCAGCTAAGATTTTGGTGTCCGGTAATATTGCTACCTTTGATTCTCTAAACATCCGAAAATCGTGTTTTCTACCATTCGAGAAAGATGTGCATATGACTTTTTTACTCTTCTTCTCTGTTACTATTTGTGTTTTTATAGTATGCCTTTTTTTCTTTCCAGAGTAGAAGGGCTTTTGCTTTTTTTTGGTCTCTCTACTGGCGTTTCAGTTCCGTCTATTACTAAAACTTCATATTCTACATCACTCTTTAATAGCTCTTTTTTTCCTGGTAATGCAAAATCTGGATGTTTTATTAATATGTCTTCTACCTATCTTATTATTTTAAAACTGTTACTTTCACTCATGCCATAGCTTTGCCCAATATGAAAATATGTACGATATTCTCTTATATATTCCAGTGCCATAAGTAGCCTGTCTTCTATGCAAAGTTTACTTTTTCTTCCACTTCTAGCTTTTTTTCTTTTATCCTCCACTTCTAGAATTTCTACCATTCACTCAAATGTTGCTTTTTTTACCCCTGTTAAACGTCGAAACTTTTCTCCTTCTAACTTTTCTATTTCCTTATATTTCATGCTTTCAAATACTTCATCTTACACTCCCTCTAACAATTTTGAAAGAAGTCTATTGCTACCTTTGATTCTCTAAACATCCGAAAATCGTGTTTTCTACCATTCGAGAAAGATGTGCATATGACTTTTTTACTCTTCTTCTCTGTTACTATTTGTGTTTTTATAGTATGCCTTTTTTTCTTTCCAGAGTAGAAGGGCTTTTGCTTTTTTTTGGTCTCTCTACTGGCGTTTCAGTTCCGTCTATTACTAAAACTTCATATTCTACATCACTCTTTAATAGCTCTTTTTTTCCTGGTAATGCAAAATCTGGATGTTTTATTAATATGTCTTCTACCTATCTTATTATTTTAAAACTGTTACTTTCACTCATGCCATAGCTTTGCCCAATATGAAAATATGTACGATATTCTCTTATATATTCCAGTGCCATAAGTAGCCTGTCTTCTATGCAAAGTTTACTTTTTCTTCCACTTCTAGCTTTTTTTCTTTTATCCTCCACTTCTAGAATTTCTACCATTCGCTCAAATGTTGCTTTTTTTACCCCTGTTAAACGTCGAAACTTTTCTCCTTCTAACTTTTCTATTTCCTTATATTTCATGCTTTCAAATACTTCATCTTACACTCCCTCTAACAATTTTGAAAGAAGTCTATTCTTGTTTTCTCAGGATTTAGTTCTAATCCTATGGTTTTTAACCATTGTTCAACTAGAATTTTTGCCCTTTGTATAATCTCTTTACTTTCATGTATAATAATACTATCATCAGCATAGAAAATTACACTCAGCCTCTCTTGTGCCTTTCTCTGTGATATATTGCTATTTTTGTTATTTTTTACGTACTGGAAAAGATCACTTGCTAACTCTTTTTTGAGATACTGTTCTAACCCATTCAGTGCAACACATGCCAACAATGGCGATATTGTGCCTCCTTGGATTGTTCCACATCTAGTGGATTTGAACTTTCTACCTTCCATAATGCCTGCTTTTAACCACCTTCTTATTATCTTTGTTAAAGTTGGAGTGGTTTTTAGTTTTTTCAACAATGCTTTATGGTCTATATTATCGTAGCATTTTGAGATATCAGCATCTAATACAAATGCTGTCTTTTTATTCAGTGCGTTAAATATAGCTTTAATTGCATCATGACATGATCTGCCAGGTCTAAAACCATAAATGTTTGGCTCGAATTTTGCCTCCCATTCAGGTTCTAAAGCTATCTTTACAAGCGTTTGTTTTGCTCGACACGATATAGTGGGTATACCAAGGGGACGACGTTCCAATGGCTTTCCACCAGGCTTTGGAATCCAAACTCTTCTTGACGGCTTTGCTTTTTCCCTTAAATCCATAGAATATGCTAATTGCATTCTTTCTTTTTGGTTAAGATTAGCTTTTCCATCAATACCTGCAGTCTTTTTCCCTCTGTTATCCTGAGTTACCCTCCTAACAGCGAGCATTTTTGCACTTGTTGATTTGAGTAATAATCTCTGAAGATTATGCATCTTTTTGATGTCATTACTTTTAGAAGCTCGGTAAATTCGTTTTTGCAGCTTAAATGAAGATTTCTCCAGCTTACGCCATGGAATTTCATTCCATTCATACCTAACATTTTGTTGGTTCATAACATATTAACCACTACTTACAACTTTACCTTCCAAACTAAAGTGTCTACGTCTGCATATCCTAAATATTACTTTAGGCATTAGCTTCTTAAACAATCCTTCCACATAAATGCTTGCGGCTGGCTACCTACTTATATTTAAATAAATATAAGATCATTTATATGGTTACCCTGTTTTATGAAATCGTTTTCTCGTTAAACTTAGGCTCCTACTATCTGCCGGGAGATTGGAAACATCTTGATCAAACGGAATACTTTTAATCATCCATTTTCTCCATACCTTTTGGTTTATGCGTATCAACCTTTTTCGCATATTTCACATTACGACAGTTCACACATAGGTTTCTTTCGTAGCCATATTTAACTCTTTTCGGGAGAATCTATTATAAGGTTTAATATTACTCCCTTTCTGATTCATGCTTGCATTTTAAAAGTTGCCACCTTCTAAAATGTGAATCATAATTTCAACCAGATGTTATAGTGGATGGAATTTAACCATCACGATTTCACAACTTTCAGGTCACACTATTCCGCTGTGTATAATTTCAACAAACTCCGCGGAATAAACATATGAGTGAACCAATAATTGGCAGAGAAAAAGAAATAGCTATTCTACAAGACAAACTTCTTTCTCAATCAGCCGAATTTATTGCTGTTTATGGTCGGCGTCGTGTAAATGTTGTATTATCTGCATTTTATCAGCATAATATAGAAGTAATGTAATGCAGATATTATGCCGATGCCGAATTATAAGATTACTTCTAAAATTGCTAGTTGTCTTATAAGGATTGAAGCAGCAAAAGAAAAAGTGTTACATTTGCCGCTCACTGTATCAATGCTTTTGTCTCTTCGTGAAACTGCACGGCTTTATACCACACACTATTCTACTATGATTGAAGGAAATCGACTTGAGCCTAAACAGATTGAAGAGGTTTTAAGTGGTAAAAGCCACTTTCCAAAATATAGGAGAGATGAAAATGAGGTTAAAGGATATTATGCAGCTTTAACCCAAGTTGAACAATGGGCAGCAAGAGGAATACCTATTACTGAGAAGGCTATTCAAACACTGCATGCTCTAGTAATTGCAAGTGGAAAACCTAAAGTAAAACCAACCCCTTATCGTGATGGTCAAAACGTTATTCGTGATAGCCGTACACGTGCAATAATTTATATGCCACCTGAAGCAAAGGATGTACCAAAGCTCATGAGCAGTATGATTGATTGGATTCGTGGCAGTGAGCAAGTGCCTTGCCCAGTTATTGCAGGTATTGCTCATTATCAATTTGTAACAATTCACCCTTACTATGACGGTAATGGTCGTACTGCAAGATTGCTGACTACATTAATTTTACACCTTGGTGGATATGACCTAAAAGGACTGTACTCATTGGAAGAATATTATGCTAAAAATCTAGGGGCTTATTATGAAGCAATAACATCGCACAATTATTACATGGGGCGAGCTGAAGCAGATATTACTAAGTGGGTGGAGTATTTCGTAGAAGGTATGGCAAATTCATTTGAGAACGTTTTACAACGTATAAATAAAGAAGAATACCACGCTGATCAGACTGATCTTATACGTAAGCTTGATCCTAAACAGCGTAGGGCTCTTGAGCTCTTCCAGGAGTTTTCCGCTATTACAGCTAGTCAGGTTGGCGAACTATTTAATTTTAAGCCTCGTACCAGTGCGCAACTTTGTAAAAAGTGGGTGGAAATGGGGTTTATCAAGATTGTAGATTTTTCCAATAGAGGAAGGAAATACAAACTTAGTAAGCAATATGAAGATTTGATCTCAAATTAACTGAAAGCTCGCTAGACAGTGCATAGATCAAATTTCAATAAAGTGCTTGAAAACTAGATATAAACTTAAAATTTTAAAAACTGGAATATGTACAACAACTTACGCGACTTCATCAAAGCCTTAGAAGAAAAAAAAGATCTGATTAGGATTAAGGAGGAAGTTTCAACAGTTCTTGAAATGACAGAAATTCACCGTAGGGTTTTGTCAAACAAAGGGCCAGCGATCATTTTTGAAAATGTTGTCACAGAAAATGGTAAAAATTCGATTCCTGTTTTGGTGAATTTATTTGGTACTATTAAGAGGATTGCATTGGGGTTGAACATAAACCCTGATGAACTAAGAGATCTTGGTAAACTTTTAGCATTTTTGCAATCACCTGAGCCGCCAAAAAACTTTAAGGATGCTATAAAAATGTTTCCTTTGTTGAAAGTCGTGTTATCGATGCGAAGTAAAGTCGTGAGCAAGGCTCCATGTCAAGAGGTAGTGCTAACCGGAGATGAAGTGGACCTAAGTCTACTGCCCATTCAAACATGCTGGCCAAATGAACCTGCACCACTTATCACCTGGCCGATTGTGGTGACAAAAGGACCTACGAAAGACAAACAAGATAATTTCAATCTTGGAATATATCGTATGCAGGTCATAGATAAAAAAACAACTCTAATGCGTTGGCTTGCGCATCGTGGAGGAGCAGGTCACCATAAACGATGGAAAGAGAAGGAACAAAATATGAAATTTCCTGCTGCTGCTGTGATCGGTAGTGATCCTGCAACGATTATTGCTGCAGTAACTCCAGTGCCAGAAACATTTTCAGAATACCAATTTGCTGGACTACTGCGAAAGAAGCCGCTTGAGCTGGTAAATTGTAAGACTATTCCACTTCAAGTGCCAGCTCACGCGGAAATCGTTCTGGAAGGCTATGTGAGTTTGGATAGATATCAAGATGAGGGACCATATGGAGACCACACTGGCTACTATAATTCTGTTGAGCAATTTCCAGAATTTAATATTACTGCAATTACTATGCGTAAAAACCCGATATATCTTAGCACTTTCACTGGCAAGCCACCTGATGAACCATCGATTCTTGGTGAAGCACTCAATGAAATTTTTGTGCCCATTCTTATCAATCAATTTCCAGAGATAGTGGACTTTTATCTGCCACCGGAAGGTTGCTCATATAGAATAGCGATAGTGTCGATAAAAAAATCCTATCCAGGGCAGGCAAAAAGAATTGTTATGGGCATACTTTCTTTTCTAAAGCAGTTTTTATACACGAAGTTTATTATCGTTGTTGATGATGATATAAATATACGTGATTGGAAGGAAGTGATGTGGGCAATGTCAACAAGGATGGACCCTGTGCGTGACACAATCATGATAGAAAGTGTACCTATTGATTATTTAGACTTTGCTTCCCCTGAAAGTGGACTTGGAGGTAAAATGGGATTTGATGCGACAAATAAAATCCCGCCTGAAACCAAACGAGAGTGGGGAAAGAAAATTGAGATGAGTGAGGAAATAGTAAGGAAAGTCGCGGAGAAGTGGGAGGAATATATGGACTAGACTTCTTGCATAAAAGCAGAAAAAAGTTTGGCGTTTTTTATAATGCCGCATTAACTGATAATTGTGCGTCACAGTGCCCTCTTCTTGTCATCCGAGTAGCTGACACTGGTTCACTTTATGATGGTGTCATGAAAGTAGCCTCCTTCCCCTGTCATCCCAGTGTCAGCTACTCGGATGACATCATCCTTTTTTTGGGATTCCAGCGTCACGCGCTGGAATGACACCTTCCGTATAAACATTAAGAAATTTACCAAGCGGAGAAAAAGGCAAAAGAAGCCCCGTGGTTGGCTAATTACTTACATTATACTTTCAAGTATGGCGTTTTTTTATTCTAAACACTTAATAACCGCGATTCAGCTACTTTTAAACCGCAACTAATCTAAATTATAAACGTTAAGAAATTTACTAAACAGAAAAAAAGGCAAAAGAAACCCTAGGGTAGCTAGTTATTCACTATCCATTTTTTAAGTTGGCGTTTTTTTATGTTTTAAACGCTTTATAAGCGCGTTTCAGCTTATGTAGGTAGAAATTTTATAAGACATAAGGTGCACATAGTGCAAAAAATTAAACATGATACGCCAGATACGTGAGTTTTTTTGTCATTTAATCTGTACAGAGAAGATAAATAAATAGCTTCACTATCATGATAAGAGGACTGGCGGAGTTTGTCAAGTAATTTTAGCTCTGTTTCTGTGGGTCAGATAGCTACCTGATGACGCCATTGCTGCAACTAAAAACTTTCATTTTAACAGTTAAACAAGGCCAAATTTAATAGAGAGAGGATTTTTTTACTTTCTCATTCTTCTCATTTTCCTCTCTGACAATTTTTTTTCCGTTTAGTATATCCTTTATTTCATCTCCTGTTAAAGTTTCAAACTCCAGTAGATTTTCAGCAATAAGCTCTAAGCCTTTCTTATACTTGGTCAAAATCTCTTTTGCTTTTTCATAGCAAGAAGACACAACTTTCTTCACTTCTTCATCTATAAGTTTTAACGTATCTTCAGAAATTATCTCAGAACCATGTATGGTTTGTTCGCGATTGTGATAGATCGGGCCTATTTTGTCGCTCATTCCCCATTTTGTTACCATAGAACGTGATAAATCTGATGCTTGTTTTATATCCGAAGATGCACCGCTTGTGACTTTATCATAGCCAAAAATTAGCTCTTCTGCCACACGTCCACCCATTGCAACAGTTATATCTGCTAGCATCTTTTCTCTTGTGAGGGACACTCTATCTGTTTCTGGTAGTCTCATCACTAAACCTAGGGCTCTACCCCTTGGAATAATAGTTGCTTTGTGTATCGGGTCAGAGGCAGGCATGTTGATAGCAACTACTGCATGACCAGCTTCATGGTATGCAGTCAGTCTCTTTTCCTCTTCTGTCATAATGAGAGATCGCCTTTCTACGCCCATCATCACTTTATCACGTGCATATTCAAAATCATCCATGGTAACAATCTTCTTGTTTCTTCTTGCAGCGATAAGTGCAGATTCGTTCACTAAATTTGCTAAATCAGCTCCAGAAAAGCCTGGTGTTCCTCTTGCAACTGTTCTCACATTTACATCGGGAGCCATTGATATTTTCTTTATATGCGTATTTAATATCTTTTCACGCCCATTTATATCGGGTAAAGAAATAGTAACCTGTCGGTCAAAACGACCAGGTCTAAGCAGTGCTGGATCTAAAACGTCTGGGCGGTTAGTTGCAGCGATTATTATCACACCTTCATTAGACTCAAAGCCATCCATCTCAACTAATAACTGATTTAATGTTTGCTCTCTTTCGTCGTTGCCGCCACCAAGACCAATGCCACGATGTCTACCCACCGCATCTATTTCATCTATGAAAATTATGCAAGGAGCATTTTTCTTGCCTTGATCAAACATATCACGAACACGACTTGCACCAACACCCACAAACATTTCAACAAAATCAGATCCAGAAATACTAAAGAATGGCACATTAGCTTCTCCTGCAATTGCACGAGCAAGTAAAGTTTTACCAGTTCCAGGAGAGCCAATCAAAAGGCACCCTTTTGGTATTTTTCCACCTAATATTTGAAATTTTTGCCTTTGTTTAAGAAAATCAACAATCTCTACTAGCTCTTCTTTTGCTTCATCAATTCCGGCAACATCATCAAATGTTACTTTTTTTCCACTAGTCATGAGTCTAGCCCTTGACTTGCCAAAGCTTATAGTTCTGTTGCCTCCTGCTTGTGTTTGTTTAAAAAAGAATAGCAATAAGCCAATAAATATAAATGTTGGGACCCATGAGATAAGTAATCCACCAATTACGTTCATGGCAGAATCTCCAGTTGAAAAGGAGAATCTCACTTTTCTATCATGTAAATTTTTTATTAGGTCGCTATATATAACACCGCTTGAGTTGAAACTTGAACCATCCCTGAACTTGCCTTCAATGCTCTGATTTTTTATGACAATATTTTCTACATCATTGTCTTCTAGTCTAGTTAAAAATTCCGAAAAAGGTATAATTGTTTTACTTTTACCTACATTTCCGCTGAACTGAATATAAGCAACTGAAATAAGAACAATAATTACTAACCAGATCAATAAGCCTTCTAAAAATTTTTTCATTTCTATTTTTAACTAAATACCCATCAAGCTTACCAAATTTTGTTTTATCGTGCTATCAATAATGCATTGAATCTTATCGTCATTGGTATTTTTTCCGTTATAATTTACATCAGGATAAGCAAGCACCTTTCTATCTTTTTGTACTGTAGGCAAAGAATAGAAAACTTCAGGGCAGCAGTTGTAATCCTTCAGAAATTCAGGAATTTTTTGTGTTTTTTTTAATGGAGCGATGATAACTGAACACTCTTGATTTCCGAGTATTGTGCAGCTAAATCTGTTATCCCATTCAATAGGTTCATTTAAAGGTAGGTTTACGGTAATTTCTTGTATCCTTGACGATTCTCTAATTATTAAGATATTTTCTCCATACTTTCTTATTTTGCACCCAGAAAGTGTACAGTTAACATTACTATCCTTTTGCAATATTCTATTAAATATTGCAATGAGGCTGCTGTACCTTGGTTTATAGTGTTTACTGGCAATTGCCATTATAGAGTAAAGAAGAAGCCTCAAGGCTATTTCCTCTGGCAATTGATAAAATTCACTTAGTTTAATTTCAATATAACCAAGATCATGCACATTAACGCAGTCATTAAACGCAAGGCGTGTGTAGTGCATTAACGCTTTTGCAGCTCTTTTCATATGAAGGGCTGTGAGGCATATTCGCTCTGTTAAAAGCTCTTGATTATCACTTGCTTTAAGTAAGTTGCGGTATAAAGTTCGTCTGTATTTTAAGTCATGATTGCTTCTATCTTCGATCCATTTTAACCGGTGAAGCTTAGCGTACTTTTCTATTTCACTACGACTAAAATTTAACAATGGCCTAAATATATAAATACCATTTAGGAAAGACTTGTAGTCCATTGATGATAATCCATCTACGCCGCTACCTCGCTCTAATCTTAATAAGAACGTTTCTGCTTGATCATCTTTGTGATGAGCGACAAGCAAACATTTAACATTATTGTTTTTACACCACTCTGCTAGTAACTTATACCGTGCTTTTCGTGCCTGTAACTGAATATTACCTTTAATATTTTGCTTCTCCCAATTTAATATGAACGATTCCTTTGCTCCAAGTTCTTTTGCATAACTTACAACAAAATCAGCTTCTTTTTGAGACTCTGAACGTAACCCATGATTTACTGTTAATGCTATAGGAAGTGGAAGCTTGTTTTTTTTTGCCCAGTTATTCATTAAGTGCAGTAAGACTATACTATCTACACCACCTGATACTGCAACTGCAACTTGATTATTATAGAAAGCAAAACTATTAACCACATTTTGAAATAATAACTCTAATTCCATTATGCCTCTTGATGGCCAGATAGTCTCTACGTCATACAGCGACTTATTTGTGGTATATATAGATCCCGCTAACAAGCAACGAAATATGACAAGTTTGTCCTTTTTTGTCCACCCCAGTGCCCTTTCTTTATGTCATCCCAGTGCTTGACACTGGGATCCAGGTTTTAATCTATTTCTTTATCCCAGAAAATGAAAATTCCACTCTACGATTTTTAGCATGCTCTTTTTCATATTTAGAATTTCTAGAATCATCTTTTACATTAACCAAAGGCTCAGTTTCACCCTTAGAAGCAGTTTTTATTCTGTTTTCTATGTATGGTGTACAACTAACCATAAATTTTTTAGCTGCATCTGCCCTTCTAGCGCCTAGCGCAAGAT
The DNA here is from genome assembly GCF_963931955.1 of Wolbachia endosymbiont (group A) of Longitarsus flavicornis. Lineage (NCBI taxonomy): Bacteria > Pseudomonadati > Pseudomonadota > Alphaproteobacteria > Rickettsiales > Anaplasmataceae > Wolbachia > Wolbachia endosymbiont (group A) of Longitarsus flavicornis. The sequence continues at coordinate 485,682 of NZ_OZ008337.1, forward strand.
TATATTCATGAGAACCACGGTTGTCAGTGTGACCAGTTAAAGTAACCTTCGCGTCAGGGTTATCTTGTAACACCTCCATTACGTCAAGTAATGCATCTGCACTTACTTCAGTAATACTAAATTCATCATAACCAAAGAAAACTCTTTTATCACCTATCTGCTTAACAACAGAATTCATTTTATTTGTTGTATTTGCTCCTTTTTTTGGGCAAGAACTTACACCAGTAAGTAGTAAACAAAAACAGCACATTATAACCAGTCTACTCCACATTACTAAACCTCCATAAATTTTAAAATAGTGCGTAACTTTAATTTCAGCACCTAATATCTCTCCATATTGTAATATAGTCAAGAGAAATAAAATACTAAATACTTTTTCTACAACCTTACAATTAATTTTCTTATAATATGCTGGACTCTGAGTAGAAAAATCCAATAAAGGAATAAAATATGCAATTTTTTATTGTACTTTAAGCAAATATACTTTTAACTTTATTATTAATCTATTACGATATTAAACAGATGTTTTCTAAAATAATGAACAAATTATGAAATCTTATAAGTTTTTAGAGGGAGTATTACATAGGGTAAAGAATATCGAAAATACGCTAAAAGTACTAAACCAAAGCCAATTGAATGCAGAGGACAAAGTTGAACAAATAGGTCTTCTAGAAGAAATCAGACATGAAATTATCTCTCATGACGTAATAAAGGAATCATTAGCAGATGCTCTTGACAACAAAAAGAGTGCAGATGCTTGGCAGCTAAAGTTAATAGAGAGAATACATAAGAGCAACAGTGCTGTTCCTATTGATTTAGTAAAATCTTTGTCCAAAGCTAAAGTTGAATGCCAAAGTTTATGGAGGCTAACCAATTCTGAAGCCAGTAACTTGGAAAAACTAAAAGAACGTTTCACTGATTTAATCAAACTCATTCGCGAAGTAGCTTCTATAAAATCGCAGCAATTAAAATGCTCAAAATACGATTCACTGCTTGCTGATTATGACTCTGATATCACAGAAAAGAATATAAAGGAAATATTTCCCAAGGTAGGCAAATTTTTTAGTGGAAATGTAGATAAAATAATTGAAAAGCAGAAAAAGGATAAGGTTACTAATATACAAAAAGTTGCTACTCAGAAGCAGATTGAACTTGGCTCGTCATGTTTACAGCAAATGGGTGTCGCACTGCATGAGGTTCGTACTTCTTATTACTACCCTATAGATTATGATGAATCTGACTTTTGTTATGGTTTATTTTCACTTTTACGGCATAGTGGTTATGCAATTTATCAAAAATGTTTAGCGCAAAATTCTATGAGTAGCCCAATTACGAGACATGTTATGTATGAAACTCAAGGGTTATTCATGGAAAGGATGATTGGAACATCCAGAGAATTTATTGAGTTCATTCAACCACACATAAAAGAGAAATTTGCTATAAAAAGCAAAACTAACGAGAAAGTTAGCAGTGTTGAAAATTTGTACTTGATTTTCAATGAAATAAACCTTTCTTCTTTTTTAAAAAATGCAGATGAATTTAGTCTGTTAGCTCATATTATGTTGAGAACTAGGTTAGAACAAGATATAATAAATGGTACATTGGAAGTCAAAGACCTGCATGATGCGTGGCTGGAAGGTATGAAGCACTATAAAATTCCAGTAAAAGCTGAAAATGAGCTAAACACTTATTTTCAAGATGAATATTGGGCAAGCGGTGTTATGGGCTACTTTCCTATAAAAATTATTGCTTTAATTGCTGCTGTGCAGATTTTCTCTTGCGTTAAAAAGAATCATTACGAATCATTAAGTGCTATAATAAAAGGAGATTTTAGTTTACTTATCAGTTGGTTATCTCAAAATATATACAGTGCAAAGTGTGGCCTGGAACTGCTAAAAAAAGTAACAGGTAAGGGTTTAGACGTTGAGTGCTGCATTAGCTACTTATCTGGAAAGTATAATTTGTCTTAATAAATGGTTTTCTTGAGTTATGTATGAATTTTGTTCGAAAATTAACCGGAAAGTTTTGTAGCCTTTTCACTTTCAAAGGTTTATTCGCTAGCGATATTGCTATAGATCTTGGCACTGCAAACACTTTAGTTTATCAGAAAAATCAGGGAATAGTGCTTGATGAGCCTTCAGTTGTAGCAAGAATAAAAGAAAAAGGAAGCTACGTTCCTTATGCTTTTGGTAAAAAAGCTAAAATGATGCTTGGAAAAACGCCTGGAGAGATAGAGGCGATAAGGCCCTTAAAAGATGGAGTCATTGCTGATTTTAAAAGTGCGGAAGAAATGCTAAAATATTTCATACGCAGTGCAAACACAAAATTCACTGTTAATAAACCTAATATTATCATATGCGTTCCATCTGGGTCCACGCCAGTTGAAAGGCGTGCTATACAAGATGCAGCAGAAAGCGCTGGTGCAAATGAAGTATTTTTAATTGAAGAACCAATGGCTGCAGCAATCGGAGCTGGGCTCCCGGTTACCGAACCTGAAGGTTCTATGATTGTTGATATAGGAGGCGGTACAACTGAAGTTGCAATTATTTCTTTAGGTGGAATTGTTTATTCACGTTCTGCCAGAGTAGGTGGCGATATTATGGATGAGGCAATAAAGTCATATATTCGTGAAAATCATAAATTATTAATCGGTGAAACAACCGCTGAGAAAATTAAGAAAAGCATAGGTTCAGCCAGTCTGCCAGGTGAAAATAACAAAGAGGGAATGATAATTAAAGGCAGGGATTTAGTGAGTGGCATGCCAAAAGAAATGCTTTTATCAGAATACCAAGTTGCAGAGAGTTTAATAGAGCCTGTACATCAGATAATTTCTGCTATTAGGACTGCACTGGAGAGCACTCCACCTGAACTTTCTTCTGATATAGTCGATAAAGGAATAATTTTATCCGGTGGTGGCGGATTATTGCGTAACTTGGGCAAAGTTATCAGTGAAACAACAAAACTACCAGTTCGTGTTGCAGATGACCCACTTTGTTGTGTTGCTTTGGGTAGCGGAAAAGTGCTTGAAAACATGGATTATTTTGGCCATGTTTTATTTAAGCAGGATTAAATTATTTTTAAAGGTAGTTCATCGAATTTTATAGCAAATTTTACCTCAAGCATAAAGATGTCATGCAAGTAGCCAACACTGGGATCCAGAAAAATTGACTATAAACAAGTATGCTGTTTCGATGAAATTGTGTAATAGAAACTAGATTCCAGTGTCAGCTACTTGCATGACACCAAGTTTGTGTTTATAAATTAAGGCGATTATGCTAAAAGAATTTGAAATAGAACCTCTGCTAAAAGATAAAGCTCCGCACCAGACCAAGGCTGTTGTTGCAATGTCCGGGGGAGTTGATAGCTCCGTTGCTGCAGCACTGCTATATAACTTTGGGTACCAGGTGATAGGTGTAACTCTTCAGCTATATGGCACTGATGGCAATGCTAATGCGAGAAAAGGTGCATGCTGTGCTGGACAGGATATTTACGACGCTAAGCGTGTAGCTGAAAGTGTTGGCTTTCCTCACTATATTTTAAACTACGAGGAAATATTCAAAAAGGAAGTAATAGAGGATTTTGCGAGTACCTATATGCGTGGGGAAACTCCCATACCATGCGTGAGATGTAACCAAACGGTAAAATTTCGTGATCTATTGCAAGTTACAAAAAATCTTGGTGCGGATGTGCTCGTAACAGGACATTACGTGAGAAGGTTAGAAAAAAATGGTGAGGTAAAGTTGTGCAGAAGCATTGATAAAAGTAAAGATCAAAGCTATTTTCTGTTTGCAACTACTAAGGAGCAGTTAAAGCTTTTGCGATTTCCACTAGGTGGGTTCTATAAAAGTGATATAAGAAAATTAGCAAAATATTTCAGTTTACAAATTTCTGAAAAGCCAGACAGTCAAGATATATGCTTTGTTTCCGAAAGCTATAGTAAAACAATAGCTAAATTAGCTCCACAATCTGTACAGAAAGGTAAAATAGTGGATGTTAATGGAAAAGTGCTAGGCGAGCACAGTGGCATAGTAAATTTTACAGTGGGGCAAAGAAAGGGCTTGGGTATCGCACACAATGAACCTCTTTATGTGATAAAAATTAATACAGAAAATAATGAGGTTATAGTAGGTCCGATCAACGTATTAATGCAAAAAAAAATATTGATCAAGGAGTTAAATTGGTTAGAACAACCAAAGGAAGGTATGGAAGTAACTGTGAAGCTGAGATCATCACATGCGGGAAGTTTAGCAACAATACATTCAACTGACGAAAAAAATAAAGCCTGTGTCATTTTAAACGACGATTACTTTGGCATCAGTCCAGGTCAAGCCTGTGTAGCGTATAAAGATGAGCAAGTTATCGGCGGTGGATGGATATGCTCTTAACTAAAAGCTTTAATGCAGAGTGTAAACATACAATAGACTTCTTGCATAACCATATAACATTGGGAATAGAAACAAAAAAACTTGCTTGACAAACTCCGCCAGCCTCCTTATCATGAAACTGAAGCTATTTATTTATCTTCTCTGTACAGATTAAATGACAAAAAAACTCACGTATCTGGCGTCTCATGTTTAATTTTTTGCACTATGTGCACTCTATGTCTTTATCAAATTTCTAGGTTTTCAAGCTGAAATACGCTTATAAAGCATTTAAAACATTAAAAAACGCCAACTTAAAAAATGGATAGTGAATAACTAGCTACCCTAGGGTTTCTTTTGCCTTTTTTTCTGTTTAGTAAATTTCTTAACGTTTATAATTTAGATTAGTTGCGGCTTAAAAGCAGCTAAATCGCGGTTATTAAGTGTTTAGAATAAAAAAACGCCATACTTGAAAGTATAATGTAAGTAATTAGCCAACCACGGGGCTTCTTTTGCCTTTTTTTTGTTTGGTAAATTTCTTAATGTTTGTAGCTAAACGACAACCGTCATCCCAGCGGGATCTAGAGATACCGCGAATGAATCGCGGTATGACGGTTCGCGGCGGCATAAAGATAAGTCTCGTCATCCCGCTGCGTGTTAGCGGGATCTCTTGTTAGTGGCTGAGATACCGCGGCGGTATAGCTATACCTTTTTCTACTTAGTTTGGGTTATGCAAGAAGTCTAATAACATTTATTGCTATTTTGCCATGTATCCCTTATACTATAAAGTAGAACATTATAGGTTTCAGCAATGATAAAAGAAATTGAAGAACTAATAAAAATTGTTGGTAAGGGTAATTTATTAGAGACTTTGTTTATTTTTTTAGGTGGCTTTCAACATGCTGATTTAGGTCGTAGTATGGACCACAGAAATCATTTTGGTTTGTCTGCATTCATTAGAAAAAAAGAGGAACCATTAGATAAATATTTTAACTTAAAATTTAGTCTACAAGGGCTGTTTTTAATTTATGCTCAAGCTTATAAAATTCTAAGTGAAAGTAATAACCTGAATACTAAAGATGTCATAGATAAAATATATGAAGTTATTAAAGGGTCTGAGTTAAATAGAAATATAAATGAAGTAGTAGATGGAAGAAAATTAGATTTACTTAACATCTTAGCAAATCCAAAGAGAAAACCAATATTTAAAACAGAAGAAGATTTTGAAAATAAAGTACTCATTGGTGTTAGAAAGTTACTAAGTGAAGGAAATACATTAAACAAATATGACAGAGAATTTGCTGTAAATCAGTGCGTTATCAGCAACTATTATTCTATTCATCAAGACATAAAAGTAGACAAGGATATAGTATTACTGCTTTCTATAGGTGGTCACTATGAAGAACTTTCACCATTTAACAAAACAGTAAAAAGAGAAGTATTAGAGCTAGATAAGAGCCCGTTAATAGCATTATTAGCTAAAATGTTAACATGTATCGATTTATCAAGTGAGAATAGATCTACTAAATATACGCTGAATCGCGAAAAGATAGGTAGCCTAAACAGAACATTTAATATGTTGGCAGATCAAAATAATCAAGATTTCCCAACCTTTAAAAGCATTGGACCAACCTTGAAGCAATTGCTAAAAAACCAGAATAGTGATGAATTTGAACAATTAGTAACGAGCCCTGATAATATATACTACTCAGTGCTGCAAGAAGAGAATGAATGTAGGCCAAATCCTATCACCAGCAAGAAAAAAGAAAAAGACCATAAAAACACAGTCTGTAAACTTATTTTAGGTATGTTTGTATTATCTGTTGGGTTATATGTTGCTGATTATTTCTTTATGGAGCAAAAATTGTTCAACTCAATAAAAAATGTTTTGCCACAAGACAACCTTACTAACCTGATAGTTGGTGCGGTGCTTACTATCGTAATAGTATATGCCTTATTTCAATTATTGGAACCACCACAGGAACCACCACTTTCAACAGTCAATAAGATGACGAATGAAAATTTAGGACCGCTCCATGCAAAACAAGCTTAGAACTACATAAATGTAGCAACTTAAAAGTACATATTGTATAATGCTTATTCTTAAGTTAAGAGGTAATTTATGGATTTAAGTAAAATAACAGCAGGACCAAATGCGGTGAATGTGGTAATTGAAATAAGTGCAAATGCTGAGCCTGTAAAGTATGAATTTAATAAAGAGCTTGGGTTGTTACAAGTTGACAGATTTTTATCTACCTCAATGACTTATCCTTGCAATTATGGATTTATACCAAATACCTGCGCAGGTGATGGTGACCCTGTGGATGTTTTGGTGCTAACTCAATTTCCCTTAGCATCTAGTGTTTTAATATCGGTGCGTCCAATAGGTGCATTACTCACTAAAGATGAAAAAGGAGAAGATGAGAAAATATTAGCTGTGCCTGTTTCCAGTGTTGATAGCTATTATGACAATATAAAGGACTATTCTGACTTATCTAAAAACCTATTAGATAAAATTGCTCATTTCTTTTCTCATTATAAAGATCTAGAAAAGGGAAAAACGGTAACAATTGGAGAATGGGTTGGTATAGAAGAAACAAAGAAAATCATTGAAAAAAGCAGAAATTAGTTTGCGTTGATTTAGCCTGGAATTACAGTTATTCGGAAAAATGTTGTTATTTTTAATGGGTAAATATTGCAATTAAAAGCATTAGACAGGCGGTGGAGGTCTTGGTATTATATAATCTTTAGGTTCTAAATTTGGAAGGGTGGCCGAGCGGCTGAAGGCGGCGGTTTGCTAAACCGTTATACGACCCAAAAGTCGTATCGAGGGTTCGAATCCCTCTCCTTCCGTATACTGTTTTTAGCACGGTTTAAATTCGCTATATTAGCCTGTTTACCTGATCTTGTTGTAATGTTTTTTTTATTTCCGTCTTTAACTATTAAAAAGTTGGCTAGCATTGACTCAGTATTTATTATAGAATTGGTTATTAACTAAACAACTTTGCTTGTATGTATAGAATACTAATTTTACTGTTAATAGTGTTGCCACTTAGGTTGCTTGCAACCGAGATTGAAATTGTTGCAGATGTAAATGGTGAACCAATTTCAAATTTAGATATCGAAAAGCGCATCAACTTTATAAATTCATTGTTTGGCACTCAAAGCGTTAATCAAAAAGAAGCAAAGTCTCAAGTTCTTAGGGAGCTAATAGACGAAATTATCATTATCAATGAAGCGCAGAGGCTGAATATAAAATTGAGCAACGAGGAGTTAGATAATGCTGTCATGTTATTTTTAACCCAAAGTTTTAAACTTAAGGCTAATGAAGTTGATCAATACATAGAAAAGCATAATATAGATCTTAGTATTTTAAGAAAACAAATAAAATGTCAGTTACTGTGGAGCAAAATTATTGAAGTAAGAATTGTGCCATTTATTAATATAAGCGATAAAGAAGTAAATGATGTAAAAAGGCAAACAGAAAAGCCGGATTATCTTATCACGTTCCAAGAGTTTATAATTCCTGATCAAAAAGACAAGGACGTTTATGGTATAGCTGAAGATTTAGTAAAAAAATTACGCAACAGTAATAACCCAGAATCTCTAATAAAGATGCGTAAAGCAACAGTTAATTTAAGTCAGTTGAAAGGCAAACTCAAGAGCGTTTTAGAAGGATTAGAAGTCAGCGACATAGCAGGTCCATTCAGTTTTAGTGAAGGTTACTCTGTTATAAAAGTAATAGATAAAGTACAACTTAATCATGCACTGCTGGAAAGCACTTTAAAATTAAAACAGATTGTGGTTGAAGGTTCAGAAAGTTTATTAGATAATCTCAAGGAGCAAAAAGTTAATTGTTTAAATTTTGATAAATTGGCAGATAATTTTAAGTTGCCAAACGCAAAGGAATTTGAAATAAAAATGCGAGATTTAAATCCTGATTTACAGATTTTATTTAGTAAAACAAGTGTGAATGAAATAGTAGAATTGAGAGAAAATGGCACTGCAAAGTTGATGATGTTGTGTGATATCAAGAGTAATGTAGCGGGTATAGAAGCAATTAAACAGCAGATGTACCAACAAAAGATTATGATACAAAGCAACCTGCTATTGGATGATATGCGTAAAAATGCAGCTATCAGTTATCGGTATAGTTGAAGTCAGAGAGTGTCTTTGTCTCTGTCTTTGTGTGCCTTTGTTCTATAAAATTTCAAAAAATTTGAACAAATATAGTTAAAATAGCACATGAAGAACATAATGCTAATTGGTGGTGGAGTTGGAAATGCAGTGTTATTTTCGATAGGGAAGGCATGTCTTGAAAATAATAACAAGGTTTTGTACTTCGCTGGCTATAAGAAGTTAAGTGATGTATTTAAACGAGCACTGATAGAGCGTGCATCAAATGCAGTAGTTTGGGCATGTGAAGAAGGATTGATAGAAACAAGCAGAGATCAAGATAAATCCTTTCATGGTAATATAGTTGATGCAATAGTCTCTTATCAACAAGGAAGATTAGGTATTAATTTGAACGTTATAGATAAAATTATCACTATTGGTTCTGACAAAATGATGAAAGCTGTGAATGAAGCTAGAAAAACAATTTTAAAGCCATATCTGAAATCAGGCCACATAGCAATATCATCAGTTAATTCTCCTATGCAGTGTATGATGAAAGAAATCTGCGCTCAGTGTGTGCAACAACATATAAATGCAAAAACAGGAGAAAAGAGTTTTGTTTATAGTTGCAGTAATCAAGACCAGGATATGGAGTGTGTTGACTTTGACTTTTTAAGTGAGCGCTTGAAGCAAAATAGTTTACAAGAAAAACTTACTGCAAAATGGATAGATCATGTTCAAAGATATTAAACAGCACAAAAAGGAAATAAGAGAGCAATATAGAGCTATAAGAAAAGATATTGATGAAAGTTATTCCAGTTATGCGGCAAATTCCCTTATTAATCTCTTTAATCAGAACTTAAGCTACGTTAAAGGCAAAACAATAGCAGCTTACATTCCAATGGATGAGGAAATAGATGTTGTGCCTTTGATGCATAGTTTACTCGATTTAGATTATAAAGTAGCAATTCCTAATAAAAATAAGTTACTAAAATTTGAGGAATGGAACGAAACAAATGAAGATGTAATTCCCGACACAATCATTACTCCTGTTATTGCTTTTGATGATCATTTTAATAGATTGGGTTTTGGCGGTGGTTGGTATGATACAATGATAGAAAAACTGCGGCCACTTGGAAAAATATTTATAGGTGTAGCCTATGAGAAACAATATTGTAAAGATTTACCTGTAGAAAAACATGATCAAAAATTGGATATTATAATCACTGAGATGTGTGTTAGATGTGGAAGTGGATTGCTCAAAAAAGTGGATAAAAAGGAGTAGCGTAACCCCACTTTCTGATAGTAATTTTTGCGTAAAAAAATGCATCAACTTGGTCCTGTGATTCCTCCTTCACTAACTCGTGCAGCACTTGAAATACCTAAGTGAGAAGATGGCTTCATTGCTGCAACTTTCTCATCAACAATTTTTTCTACCTCCTCTATTTTACCCTCACCAATGGCCATAATTTTAGATTGAAATTTCTCCATAAGTTCCTCAAGTGCTTCCTTATCACTTTCATAAGTACTAGTACCTTTTTCTCTAAGCTTTTTCATGTCATCTTCTGAAAAATTTTGAATAGTTCCATTCTTTACTAACTCTTGTATAGCAGATCGCTGCCCTTCATTTTGAAGCATGCCTATGACCTTTGCTTTACTCTGGGCGTTTTTTATTTTTTCACCTTCTTCGGACATATTATAGCCTATAATCTCTTGAGCCAAACTGTTGTATAATTTACTAAAGTTATCTTTTTTTGGCCCAACCTCAGGCAATTTATCCCCTAAATTTTTAGATAAACTTTTCACTGCTTTTCCTGCATCAATCGCACCTTCTTTTATTTTTTCCCCTGCCTTTCCTATACCTATTCCTACATAACGTGCTCCAATAGCCACAAGCGCTATTAATGTAGCAAGCACAATAAGCGGAGAAAATGCTACTCCTAATACCATTCCAGCAGAAGCTATTCCTATTTTTTCATTTGCAGATGCTGATTGAAAATAATTGACTAGATTATCCAGCGGACCTTTATTATTATTTATAACATTACTTATTGCTTGCTGATTAACAGATTGTAGTGCTTCTTCTATTATCTTTGGCTCGATATCTTCAGGCTTTGAATTTTCAAGCGCTTCTTCAATGAATTCTATAAATAATTCTTTGTTAACCTCCTTTTGCAAGCCTTGGTCATTAATTGCTAAACCTAAATCTTTGAGATTCATCCCTCTAACTTGTTCTGATAGGGCCTCAAACAACTTTCCTTTTTCTTCCTGTGAGGATTGTGCGATGCTTTCTATCATATCTGAAATAGTTTTTTTTAGTTCTGGGTAGTCAGTGTCAAAAAACGTACTGTTTGTAGGTGCCATATTCAGCTTCATTAACTATGGATATGCCTAATTATACATGCTAGTTATTAATTATATTATAATAAATATGAGGTAATTAATATAATAACCTCTTTCCAAATATAGAATTTGTATTAAAATATCTAGATTACATGAAATTAAGGTACTTTATGGGTGAAAAAAAATTAAAAGCTGCTGTGGTTTTATCAGGGTGTGGTCACCTTGACGGTGCAGAGGTAAGAGAAGCGGTTTTAAGTTTGCTTGTGCTTGATCAGCAGGAAGTGGATGTTAAATGCTTTGCACCTGATATCAATATCACACAAGTTATGAATCATAGAACAAAAGAGGCAACAAAAGAAAAAAGGAATGTACTTGTGGAAGCAGCAAGAATCGCAAGAGGCGAAATATATGACTTAAAAGAAGCCAAAGCTGAAAATTTTGACATGCTAGTTGTACCTGGTGGATACGGGGTTGCGAAAAATTTATCTGACTTAGCTGAAAATAAAGGCATGGTGACAGTAATGCCTGAATTTGAAAGATTAGTTTCAGAATTCTTTGTTACAAAAAAGCCAATAGGAGCGATATGCATATCTCCAGCTATCATTGTTTCAATTTTAAGTAGTAAGATAGGTAAAGAAGAAAGTAAGGTTAAGGTAACTATAGGAGATGACAAAGAACAGTTGATAGAAAAGCTTGGCGGCGAACACATAAAGTGCGATACAGGGTTATCAATAGAAGACGAAGAGTATAATGTATTTTCTTGTTCTGCTTATATGCGTAGTGACGAAAGTACATACTCTGTATATCAAGGGATAAAGCATATGATTGACAGCATGGTAAAAAAGATTAACAAAAAAACTAAACAGCCATTCCTATAAGGTGTACTAAATAAGACTTCTCTATTAATCACTTAACTGTTGAATTTTACATTTCTAGCTGTATTATGACTATGTAGCTAAAGTAACTTAGGTTTATTGACACTTTGCTACTTGTTAGCGGTGTGGCCGTATATGTTTAGTTCTTTTTTTTGTAGATGCAAGGTATTTTGTATGTCAGATCTTTTCTATATTGAAGGTGTGTTTTGTGTAGATGGTCATTGTGATGTTTATACAAGAGAAGTGAGTTTTAATGATGTCATGTTAGGCAAGTTCAGTCTAAATTCGTACAGCGGGAAAGAAGCTATGATAAATCTAGACGTTATTACATTCGATATTAATATCGCTATCGATGGTCAAAATGGAAAGACAATAAAAAGAGACCTTAAAGGTCTTGAATTTATAACTAAAGATGATGGTTCTTGGTATATTAATAAGGATTTTGGTAATGATAAATTTGAAATTATAGTAAAGCAATCATAATTTTACATCTCAGGTGTAACATTTAGTATAGGTGCTACTCTATTTATAATGTTTCTTACTATAGGCGCAGCAATTACTCCCCCGGTATGGTGCATCCCTTGAGGCTCATCAATAGCAATTAGCACTATGTACCTTGGGTCAAGCATAGTTAGCACTCCTATAAATGATGCTATGTTCGCATCTTTGCTATATTTACCATCTACAACTTTTTCCGCCGATCCAGTTTTTCCTCCTATTGAATATGCCTTTATTTTTGCTTTTCTGCCAGTGCCATCTGTTACTGCTGCGCGTAATAATTTTCTCATTTCCCTGGAAGTTCTTCTTGAGATAATTTGCTCTCCTATACTTCTCTTATTCAACATCAAGGTTGCGTTATGAAATATCCCATTATTGATTAATGCTGCTGCAGTTTGTGCAAGATGTATAGGAGTTACAGCTATGCCATAACCATAAGATGCTGTTATTAAAGTGTTTTCACTCCATTTATCCGGGATTATCGGTGTGGATTTTTCTGGTATTTCTATTTTCAAAGGAGAAAATAGCTTCATAGCTTTAAAGTATTCTACCTGTTTTTCAATACCTAGTTTGACTGCAATTTTTGCTGCACCAATGTTGGATGATTTTACAAATATATCTTGCACAGTAATTTTTGGAATTTTAGATTTATGAAAATCCTGAATTTTATACTTTCCAATGGTGATTGGTGTTGATACGTCATATAAATCGCTAGTTTTTGTAGCGTTCGCATCAAGCGCTGCGGCTATTGTAAAGTATTTTAATACCGACCCCATCTCATATACCCCAAGACTGGCGCGATTAAACTTTTGTACGTCTTCTGCCTTATTCTGTAAGTTGGGATTAAAATCAGGTAGGCTGACCATCGAGATGACTTCACTATTTCTCACATTTAAAACAATTCCTACTCCGCCAAGTGCCTGATATCTGCTTACAGCTTTAGTTAGCTCTTCATGCACTATGCTTTGCACTCGTGTATCTAAGGATAGTTGAACATATTGATCAGCAGAGCGTGACCATCCCTGTTGGATGACAGAAGATTGTGCAGAAATTTGGTCTGGTGTCATTCCAGTGCACTGACACTGGAATCCAGTTTTATGCGCAATTTCATCACAAACATTGTTTTTGACATATGTTTCTGGAATCCGTTGTTCATCACGTAATTTGTCAGTATTTTTATATCTGGATCCCAGTGTCACGCACTGGATCTGTTGTGTGGGGAATTGCTGTGCAGGAATTGCTTTCAAGTTGCAACATTCATACAACTGTATATCAGGTACTTGGATAACAGAATGTTGTTTGTTTTTACTTATATACGCCTCAACTCCTGCAATACCATTGCCATCTATGTCAGTGTAACCAAGCACGTGTGAAAATAAATTACTGTGAGGATATATACGCTTTATGTCGTCATAAAAATTTACTCCTGGTACACCAGCGTTTTTGATCGCTAGTAATTCTTTTGGAGTCAAGTGCCGCTTTATCCAAGCAAATTTCTTTTCTGAAGTAAGTACTCTATATAAGTTCTTGTATTCGAGGTCATGCAAAGTAGAACACAGTTGTGCTGCTATACTTTCCGGATTCTTTACTTTGGTTGCATCTATATATAGTGATGTTGTGGGCACATTTGTTGCTATTACCACTCCATTTCTATCTAAAATATCGGGTTGTTTATGTACTATATTATCTTTTCTAAAATTTTCTGAAGTAGTAAGTTGATCAAATGTGAAAGAGAATATGCGAAAAATAATTATTATATAAAATATAAATAGTGGTACTATAAAATACAGTGAGCGGAGCTTATTTTTAAGTAATGCTTGCATATTTGCTTGATTTGACAAAAATGGAAATCATCTTAGCTGAGCCGCGAGGTTTTTGTGCCGGGGTAAAAAGAGCTGTGGACATATTAGCTATTACTTTAGAAAAATACAAAAACAAGTGCCAAGTTTATGTGCTACACGAAATTGTTCACAATAAATATATAGTAGAGGACTTTAAGAGACAAGGAGTGGTTTTTGTAAACAGTATCGAGGAAATTGAAGATAATGGAGGAATACTGATCTTCAGCGCGCACGGAGTGTCAAAAAATATAGAAGATGAGGCAAAAAGAAAGGGTATTCAAGTGATTGATGCAACATGTCCTTTAGTCAGCAAAGTGCATAAAGAAGCAAAAAGGTATGAAAACAGTGGTAAAGAATTAATTCTCATTGGGCATGAAAACCATCCAGAAGTTAAGGGAATTAGGGGAAGAGTAAACAATCCTATCACTTTAGTGCAAACTTTGCAGGATGTATATGATTTAAAGGTTAAAGATCCAGATAATTTATCTTATGTTACACAAACCACGTTAAGCATCGACGATACCCGTGACATTATTGCTGCCCTGAAATTAAGGTTTCTAGGCATAACAGGTCCAGATTTAAAGGACATATGCTATGCAACGCAAAACAGACAAAATGCTGTTAAAAAGCTAGCTGAAATTGTAGACATGGTATTAGTTGTAGGAAGTAAAAATAGCTCAAATTCAAACCGCTTATTAGATCTGTGCACTGCCAGAGGAAAAAGAGCCTACTTAATTGATAATTACAGATGTGTGAATAAAAGCTGGTTTCAGGGCGTAGAAAAGATAGGAATCACTGCAGGTGCTTCCGCTCCTGACATATTGGTTGATGAATTAATGGACTACCTAAAAGTAAACCTGAGTGTAAAAATTTCAGTTATGCCAGGTGGTATTATTGAAAATGTTCAGTTTAAAATACCGAATCTGGTTTAAAACACAACTTATCTACTAAGCTTCTCTTGAAATCACACAAACCAGCATCTATAGCTAAGACGTCATGCCGCGATTCATTAGACTTCTTGCATAACCATATAACAAACTTTTATTGGAAATAGAAACGAAAAAACTTGCTTGACACATTTCGCCAGCCCCCTTATCATGACAGTGAAGGTATTCAGTTATCTTCATCTGTGCAGATTAAACAGCAAAAAAACAACGTAGTTGGCGTCTTATTTTTAATTTTTTGCACTATGTGCACCTCATGTCTTTATAAAACTTTTAGGTTTCTACCTATACAAGCCGAAACGCGCTTATAAAGCGTTTAAGACAGTAAAAGACGTCAAATAGACAAGGGAGAATTTGAATACTAGCTACCACGGGTTTTCTTTGCCTTTTTTTTCTGCCTAGTAAATTTCTTAAACATTTATAGCTAAGGTTAGTTGCATTTAAAAGCAGCTAAATTGCAGCGTTTAAGACTTAAAAAACGCCAATACTGAAAATAGACAATGACCAGGGCTTCTTTTGCCTTTTTTTTTATTTGGTAAATTCCTTAATGTTTATGGCTAAACGACAATCGTCATCCCGCTGCTTGTTAGCGGGATCTAGAGATACCGCGAATGAATCGCGGTATGACGGTTCGCGGCGGTATGACGTAGGACTGCTGTCATCCAAGTAGCTTGACACTGGAATCCCAAAAAAGGATGATGTCATCCCAGTGCTTGACACTGGGATGGCTTTGTTGCATCGCACTTCGGATAGTAGGTAACGTACAATAAATTCATGAAGCTATCTCAAACTTAGCCATGCCTATTTCAGTAAATTTGTTAAGCAAATAACACTTGAGTAGCAGTTCCTTCTCACGATTAATCTCAGATTTGCTCCTAAAACTAAACCCAAATATTCGCTTCAACCTTGAGAAAAATCCTTCAATATACGATCTTTTTCCGTAATTTACTTCTTCTTTCCATCTTTTTATACCATTCTCACCATGTAATTTCATTAACTGAATAGCGGCATTTCTATCAAGCATATAATCCAATTTTGGATGCTCTGCTGCGTTGTTTTTCGGAGGAATTTTCGTTTTTATACCGTATTGATTACACAGCTTATAGAGCTTTTCTCTATCATATGCCCTATCTGCATATAGTACTTTTATGACATACTGAAAATCGACTTCTTTTAGCAAATCACAAGCTCCATAGTGATCAGCCGTTACTGTATTTTACAGCTATGGCTTTTTTGCTGTTTGTATTCAACATTACATGCAATTTTCTTGTCTGTTCATAGCTGCGATACTTTCTATCTTCGCTATTTTCCTTCAGGAGTGTTGTTGTATATACTAATTCCTGTACTGTCTATAGCAATTTCGATATCTTCCATATTATTTTCTGCAATCATTGATCTTAATATTGAGTTTCTTAAACCTTCTTGATGATTGTGAATAGCTGATAACTTGCAAATTTTTCCCAATTTGCTCAAGGTATCCTGCTATAAACCCAACTGTTTGCCTCAGGCCTATTCTAAATAAACAAGTTATTATGTGCACCAAAATTACAACTTTATCGCTATAAATATTGTTGCCACCTGGTATTTTTGGACCATTCTCGTACCACTTTTCTATGGCTTCGTTGATATAATGAAAAATATTTCCTCTTTTTTCTAGAAATTTGTTATATTCGCTATGGTTACTGACCCTCATTTTTTGTGGCATATTTTTTCTTCCAGGGTTAAATGGCTATTTTATAATGAATTTTGTCAGTAGCCACCAGATTTTTTCAGTTGCTATGCAACAAAGCCATCCCAGTGTCAAGCACTGGGATGACATCATCCTTTTTTGGGATTCCAGCGTCACGCGCTGGAATGACACCTTCCGTATAAATATTAAAAAATTTACCAAATAAAAAAAAAGGCAAAAGAAACCCTAGTCATTAGACTTCTTTCAAAATTGTTAGAGGGAGTGTAAGATGAAGTATTTGAAAGCATGAAATATAAGGAAATAGAAAAGTTAGAAGGAGAAAAGTTTCGACGTTTAACAGGGGTAAAAAAAGCAACATTTGAGTGAATGGTAGAAATTCTAGAAGTGGAGGATAAAAGAAAAAAAGCTAGAAGTGGAAGAAAAAGTAAACTTTGCATAGAAGACAGGCTACTTATGGCACTGGAATATATAAGAGAATATCGTACATATTTTCATATTGGGCAAAGCTATGGCATGAGTGAAAGTAACAGTTTTAAAATAATAAGATAGGTAGAAGACATATTAATAAAACATCCAGATTTTGCATTACCAGGAAAAAAAGAGCTATTAAAGAGTGATGTAGAATATGAAGTTTTAGTAATAGACGGAACTGAAACGCCAGTAGAGAGACCAAAAAAAAGCAAAAGCCCTTCTACTCTGGAAAGAAAAAAAGGCATACTATAAAAACACAAATAGTAACAGAGAAGAAGAGTAAAAAAGTCATATGCACATCTTTCTCGAATGGTAGAAAACACGATTTTCGGATGTTTAGAGAATCAAAGGTAGCAATATTACCGGACACCAAAATCTTAGCTGATGCCGGCTACAGGGGAATGCAGAAGATACACAAAAATGTTGTATTACCGCACAGGAAAATGAAAAAGAATCCGTTAAGCAAAGAACAAAAAAAAGAGAACAGGGCACTTATGAGCCAAAGGGCAATTGTTGAAAACGTAATTGGCTTATTGAAAAGGTTTAAAATCATCTCGGACAGGTATAGAAACCGACGAAAACGTTTTGGTTTAAGGTTTAATTTGATTGCTGCAATTCACAATTTTGAGCTCCATACATGAATTTTGAAAGAAGTCTATTATCTATTTTCAGTATTGGCGTTTTTTAAGTCTTAAACACTGCAATTTAGCTGCTTTTAAATGCAACTAACCTTAGCTTTAATATTTAAGAAATTTACCAGGCAGAAAAAAAAGGCATAGAAAACCCGCAGTAGCTAGTTATTCACTCTCTATTTTAAAATTTGACGTTGGGTGATGTCTTGAACGCTTTATAAGCGCGTTTCAGCTTATATAGGTAAAAACCTAGAAATTTGATAAAGACATAAGGTACACATAGTGCAAAAAATTAAGCATAGTACGCCAAATACAAGTTTTCTTGTCGTTTTAATCTGCACAGATTGGGAAGTTAAATAAAATAGCTTCACTGTTATGATAAGGGGACTGGCGGAGTTTGTCAAGTAAGTTTTTTCGTTTCTGCGAGCTACTTGAATAACGCCACATAAATTAATAAATAGGAAAATTACTACAAATCTTTTCAACTTTAGTTTTCACCGTTCTTTCAATATCAGGGCTATTTCCGCTGATTAATCCCTGAACCACTTCATTTATTAGGCCGGCTATTTCTTTAAAATTTTCTGCCTCAAGTCCGCGTGTTGTCTCAGCAGCGGTGCCAAAACGTAGCCCTGAGGTGATGGTTGGCTTTTCTGTGTCAAATGGCACAGAGTTTTTATTGCAGGTAATGCCAGCCCTCTCAAGGCTATCTACAACGTCTTTTCCAGTTAATTTCTGCGATCTTAAGTCAACTAGCACTATATGAGAGTCAGTGTCACCGGTTATAATGTCAAGTCCATGCTTTTGCAATTCTTGAGCCAGCACTTTCGCATTTTCCACGACTTTCTTGCTATAAGTTTTAAACTCTGGCGCTAATGCTTCTTTAAATGCAACAGCTTTTGCAGCTATCACATGCATAAGTGGCCCGCCTTGCAATACTGGAAAAACTGCAGATTGAATTTTTTTGTGTAATGCTTCATCATTGGTCATCACTATTCCACCACGAGGACCACGCAAAGTTTTGTGAGTTGTGGAAGTCATAACATGTGCATATTCAGCAGGGGATGGATATTCGCCCGCTGCAATAAGCCCTGCATAGTGAGCAATGTCTGCAAGCAAATAAGCACCAACTTTATCTGCAATTTCGCGAAAGCGTTTGAAGTCCATTTTTCTCGGATAAGCAGAAGCACCAGCTATGATCAATTTCGGTTTATGCTCCAGCGCCAGCTTTTCTATCTCATCCATATCCAGCAAGTAAGTGTCTTTATTCACTGTATATTGAATTGACTTAAACCATTTACCAGAAAGGCTTGGTGCCGCACCATGAGTTAGATGCCCACCGCAACTCAGTGATAATCCAAGTATTGTATCGCCTGGAGTAAGCAGTGAAGCAAACACTGCTTGATTTGCCTGAGAACCAGAGTGAGGCTGAACATTTGCAAATTTTACACCAAACAACTTACAAAGTCTTTCTATAGCCAGACTTTCAACTTTGTCCACATGCTCACAACCACAGTAATATCTTCTGCCTGGATAACCTTCTGCATATTTATTAGTCAGAAAAGAGCCTTGTGCCTCCATTACCGCTTTGCTTGCAAAATTTTCTGATGCAATTAATTGCAATTGTGATTTTTGGCGTTGTAATTCTTTTTCTATAGACTGATAAACCTCGTTATCAAAAGATTTTAAACTATTTTTAGAGCCACAGATTTTTTTTAAAACACTCATCATAGATCAAACCTCGCTTTAATTTTAAGATGCACAAGCAATTTTAAGACTGCTTATCCTGCTTTTTTAACCATAAGAGCCCAAAAACAGCTATTAGCAAACATACAGGAATAATTGATGTTGCTTTTATCAGCAATTCAACACTATACACAGGATTTCCTTGTATTACTGTTCTATCCCAACACAAATCTATTATTTTTGCGATTCCAGTGTGAAAAAAATAGCCAAAACCCATGACTATCATGTTTGACACAGCTGTAGCCAGGCCTACCAAGTTATTATTCACATAACTTAGTGCTTTATAAATTGTAACTACTTGATATCCAGATGCGAAACCAATAATAAAAAGCGTAGGTAATACAACATACAAGCCACCAATCTGAGTAAAAAGTAATAAAAAACCGGCGATCATTGCAAATGAACAGGCAATTATTACTTCATAATGCTTATTTTTATATTTTTCCAATAAATAAGCCAAAGAGAATGATCCTGTTAACATTCCTATCAATATTACGGAAGAGAGAGAAGATGCTAAGTCTTCATTCATTTCATATACTTCAAAAAAGAATGCCTTTGCCCAACCATCCGCAAAACCTTGCATTGGACCGACCATGAGTCCACCAAAAAAGCTAATTAGAATAATATGCTTGTTGAAAAGTATGTTTTTTAAGTCTCTAATGCTAACTTTTTTCTGCTGAGCATTGCTTTCAGGTGTTACTAAGAACAGCAACAGAGCAAGTAAACACCCAAATGCTGAGAAGGTATAGATAACATAATTCCAGCCAAATTTATCGAGTAAGAAGTCTAAAGGTAATCCGCCACATATCCCTCCCAAAATTCCTATAATTATAGATAAGCTGGCCATTCTTGCTGATTTTTCTTGCGCAAAATACATGCTTGCAACTTTAAAAAGCCCAATTGCTGAAGCGGATGACCCAATTCCAACGACTATTCTGCCAAGTATTGAATAATACCACTCATCAAAGCATATAAGTGGTAATGTTCCGGTAAATGTTAAGACAATACAAATAGGCAAAACAAATTTTGGCCCGAATTTGTCAAGAGCAAGACCAATAGGTATGTGAGCCAGCGTATAGCCTACATAGTATAACCCACCAAACTGGCCAACATCTGCAATACTTATGTTAAATTTTGTTATCAATTCAGGCGCAATTATGTTTGGAATTACGCGTAATATATATTGGTATGCATAAAACAGTGACGCCAACAACCAGATTAAAAATTCCTCTGCAATACTTTACCCCAAAGCTAGTATTATAGATACTCTGTTTATAGAAAACAATACTTTTATGAATACTTATTTTAATTTACCGGAATTTTATACAGTTGAACTCATAGCCAACATAAGTAGTTTATGCATTAACTAAATTTTCCAGGTTCAAGTTTGGATGATGGAAAAAGTTCACTTTTTCTATTTTTAAAAGAGACCTTTTATTTTACTTATAATTTTTTCTACCATATCTACAACTGGCTCATGAATAAGGTATATGAAAAAAATTACACCACAAATGATAAGTATATTTATGATTTTACCCTTATTCATCTTTATCTTAAGCTTCACTTTTGTTACAAGATCCATTTTGTTTATGTTTTTATTTCATGCTGACAATTATATCTTAAATACCATAATTTTCAGTAAAATTTGACTTCAGAAGTATTCTATTAATTCAATATTAACCTTTTTATGTGTAAAATAGTTAATATAATATTAAAGCAGGCTGATGAATATAAGCACGATAGATAATACGCTGCAAAATTACATAACAAAATACATTGAACAAACATTCGCTACACACGTGCTAGGCAATAGATACGACAAATTGTATAGGAAACTTCTAAGTGGTATAGAAGAGATAATAAAGCTTGCTGTAAATGAAGCAAAACACTACGATGAAAATTTAGAAGATCTATATAACGATTCAAGATTTAATAAGAAATTTATTCAAGCTGTTGCTAAACATCAGGTGTCGGAATTTTTAAATACTTACCCGAAAAGAAAAG
Organism: Wolbachia endosymbiont (group A) of Longitarsus flavicornis; assembly: GCF_963931955.1. Classification (NCBI taxonomy): domain Bacteria; kingdom Pseudomonadati; phylum Pseudomonadota; class Alphaproteobacteria; order Rickettsiales; family Anaplasmataceae; genus Wolbachia; species Wolbachia endosymbiont (group A) of Longitarsus flavicornis. The sequence continues at coordinate 507,200 of NZ_OZ008337.1, forward strand.
AAATTGTTGCAGAATTTTACAATGAACATCACATTAACGAAAGTGATTTAAAGACTCTGGAAAAGGGGAAAGATTTAGTAAATAAAATAAATAACATTAACTTACTGCAACAAAATGAAAAAAATGAGGAATTCAATATTAGAAAGACACTTGCTCAATCAATAAAAATGCCTTCCATAGAAAAACACAAATTAGAGCATTCAAGATAACCTTAGTGAATATTTTTGACGCGGTGAAATGGGTAATTAATGGATAGTCTATTTCATTTTAACTCCTGGCACGCTTTAGTAATACTATCACATCCAATTTCTAATTGTTCCTGAGAGGTTGCATAAGAAATTCTGATAAAATTTTCTAGACCAAATGCAATTCCTGGAACCACAGCAACCAAATGATCTTCCAGTAAGTATTCAGTAAAATCTAAATCATTATTTATTATCTTACCACTTTTTGTGCTTTTACTGAGCAATCCTTCACATGAGACAAATAAATAAAACGCACCTTGTGGAACAGATGCTGATAATCCCGGGGCAGAATTTAGCTTTTTCACCATAAAATCTCTACGACTCTTAAAAATCCTTGTTCTTTCCTTCAAAAAACTATGGTCACCGTTTAATGCTGCTGCTGCTGCTGCTTGTGCTATCGAATTTGGATTAGAAGTGCTTTGAGACTGCAGCGTAGAGATAGCTTTTACTACATCACTTCTACCTGCAATATACCCTATTCTCCAGCCTGTCATTGCATAGGCTTTTGATACTCCATTGACTACAAAAACTCTATCATAAAGCTTCGGCTCAACCTGAGCGATAGTAAAAAACTTTTCGTCGTATATTATATGCTCATAAATATCATCTGTAACGACATTCACATGTGGATATTCAAGCAATATTTGTGCTATGTCTTTCAATTCATCACACGTGTACACAGCTCCTGCAGGGTTGTTCGGTGAGTTAAGAATTAACCATTTAGTTTTTTTAGTTATCCTGCTTTTCAATAATTCCGCTGTCAGTTTAAAATTTTGTTTGCATTCCACTACAACTGGTAAGCCCCCAAAAAGATTTACCATATCAACATATGAAACCCAATAAGGAGCTGGAATAATAACTTCATCTCCAGAGTTAATTGTTGCCATGAACAAATTGAATAACACCTGCTTAGCACCTGTACCAACACAGATTTGGTTAAGTGTGTACTCGAGGTTATTATCCCTTCTTAACTTATTAATTATTGCCTCTTTCAGTTCACGTGTTCCATCAACAGTAGTATATTTAGTTTTACCTTCACTTATTGCTTGAATAGCCGCTTTTTTTATATGATCTGGAGTATCAAAATCTGGTTCTCCTGCAGCTAAAATACAGATCTTTTTTCCTTCATTTTTCAACTTATTTGCCTTATCAGTTACAGCAATCGTAGGTGATGGTTTTATTAGGGACATTCTTTTTGCAAGGTCTGACATATCTTACTGAAGCTAAATTCAAATGATAAACCCCGTACAACAAAAAAGCTAGAATTTTGTGTATTGTATTAGTAGCTTTTTACCAGGTTTACCAACGCAGCAATATTTTCAACTGGAGTGTCAGGGAGTACTCCATGTCCAAGATTAAATATGAAGGGTAAATCTCTAAAGCAATCTATTATACGTTTCGCCTCTTTTATTGCTTCCATTTTATTATAGGCTAAAAGATTAGGAGCAAGATTTCCTTGTAGAGGAATTTTTAGATTCGCTTTCGCCCATTCTATTGGAACGTCATAATCTATACTTACTGCAGATACACCTGTTTGTTCGCAGTAATCTTTATAAAGATTTCCAGCAGACCTTGGAAAACCTATTATTGGAAAATCAGAAAATCTATCCTTTATTGCCAAGACAATTCTCTTTGTTGGTTCAATAACATATTCTTTAAACAATGGTTCCGATAATGCACCAGCATTACTGTCAAATAGCTGAATAACATCTGCTCCAAACTCTATCTGTTTAATCAGATAAATAATTGTTGCTTCCGTTATTCGGTCAATTATTTCTTTCAAAGATGAAGGGCAAAAATTTAGTACCTTGGAAAAAGTTTTGCTGCTTCCGCCTTCTATAATATATGAAGCTATTGTCCACGGTCCTCCAGCAAATCCTATGAGAGACTTTTTTTTTGATAGTTGACTTCTGACTTTTTTTATAGCGTTTAGAATTGGTAAGGTTTTAGTTTCAATGTCTTGTGGACTTTTCAATTCTTTAGGACTTTCTATAGGTTTTATTCTCGGGCCCACATTGCGCAGGAAATTCACGTCACAACCCAAAATATCAGCTATTATTAAAATGTCTGAAAAAATTATCGCCGCATCTACGTCAAATCTTGTCATTGGCTGCAACGTTAATTCTGCAACCAAATCTGTGTTGTAGCACATCTTCATGAAATTGCCCATGCTTTCCACTGCTTTACGGTACTCAGGAAGAGACCTGCCAGCCTGACGCATTAGCCAAATAGGCACTCTTTCACTTGGCTCATTTCGTTTGATAACTTCTACTATTGTTGTTTTACTGCTTTCCAATCTATTTTATCTATTCTTCTGTATATTAAAGTATAGTAGTAATAATAGTCCTATCAACAACTTGTTACTAACTTAAAATTCGGTAAAAATTGGTGTTGTTCAATTTGTGGATAAATATGTTAATAACTTCTGTATGCTATTGATTTTCTGTTATGATTTATGTGTATAAGTAAGATATTCAGAGTGTTAGTAATTTTCTTTTATGGAAAATATTTTACCATCATGCATTGTTACATAACTATGTATATGTTGTTGAAAAAGTTGTTGATCAATTGTTGGTATTTTATATCAACAAATAATTCACAAATTAATTTGACATTATTCACATGCTTATTAAACATTTAATAACAGTTTTCTTGATAAATCTAATCTGAAAACGTTTTTGCCATTACAGAGAATAAATTGAGTAAAAAAAGAACCTTAGTAGAAAAAATAGTATACAAAATTTTTCTCTTCCTTTTCAAAAGAGCTTCTGTGTTGGAAAAGTGTGCAACTGAGGCATTAATGAAAAATCTGCCAGACCTTAATATATTTAATGGTCTATTAAAATTCCGCGATTGTGGTATAATGGATATAATGACTCCACGTACAGAGATATACGCAGTAAACATTGAGTCAAGCGAGCGTGAAATAATAAAGAAGATAAAAAACACTTGCCACACTAAAATACCAATTTATAGAAATAACTTTGATAACGTAATAGGCTTTTTTTATGTAAAAGATGTTATTTTAAATAGGGATAAAAATTTTAATCTGAGAAATATTATACAAAGCGTAATATTTGTTCCGCCCTCGATGAAGACAACTAATCTTTTTATTAGAATGAAATCTTCTAAATCATGCTTAGCTATCGTATTGGATGAATATGGTGGAACTGATGGTTTAATTTCGATGACCGATCTTATAGAGGAGCTAATACCAAACATTGATAGTGAGAACGAAATAAATTCAGAATATGCCATTACTGAATTGTCTCAAAATAAGTTTGAAGTGTCAGCAAGGGCTCTTATAAAGGATATAGAAGATGATCTAAAAATAGAATTACGTGACCCTGAAGAAGACTATGTTACACTTGGTGGTTTGATTCTTTCGATTGCTGGTAAAGTGCCTTCTGTAGATGAAGTCATTAAATATAAAAATGGTATGAAGTTTATCATCAAAGATGCAAATGAGCGCTACATTAATAGAATAGTACTAGACTTAAGTGATTACAAAAATTAGATTTGGTATCCCTTGTCGGGGAATGTTTTGCCTTGAAACGAAGGAAAAGTTGTAATAACCAAATATGCAACTCAAGTTATAATTAAACCTATCTCCAGCAAATTATTTTTGCAAATACAATGCATTTCAGTGTTATAGTACTCTAATAATAAAGAAGTCATATAGATATTAATATCTTTTGTATTTAAATTAGTGTCATTTTTTTTGATTAATTTGTCTACTAATGATTTGCTTATTGGTTTGTGTTCATTTAGAATTTTTATAGTTAATAGCGTTTTATCTTCTATTTGACTCAGTAAAACAGACACTAGTTCAACTTCCGCCACTGCACTGGCTATAGTTAGCACCATATTAGAAATTATCTTATTTATCTTTTCAATTAAATCTTCCTTACCTTTTGTAGAGTATGCATCTATTTTCCATGTGAGCTTTACTTTTTTTTTAATAAATAATTTTCGATATTAGATTTGGTCTGATCAAAGCTGTAATTATCCACTGAAGAAGAATATGCCTGCTTCATAACTTTATGTTTATATATTAAATCATCAGAGCTTTCTTTAAGCAGTGACAATGCTTCCTTCTGCGTATCAGCATGGTTCTTATCTATTACTTCAAGCTCTTCTAAGCCAAACATTATTCCATTCATAGAGTTAGCAAAGTCATGAAGCAGCCGTCCTGATAGCAGCTCCATTATTAACAGTATGTTTTTGATGTTTTTGTTCATTGGATAGTTATAAATGATTTAAATTACCCTATATTGGTAAGCATATAATAGTCAATTAAGAGAAAGTTTCGTTGCACTTTTTGTGTTAAAGCATTAATGTAGTATTAATAATTATAAAATTTTTGAAAAAGTTATGAACACTTATGCTAAATCAGGAATAGATCTTGAACTATATAATAAGTTAATAAAAGAAGTCAAGCCTATTGCTCAAGAGACTACTAGAGAAGAAGTAATCAGCGAAATAGGTTCATTCTCTGCGTTGTTTGATTTTGCTGCACTAAGTAAGAAGTATGACCATCCAGTAATCGTTTCCTCAACTGATGGAGTGGGCACAAAGCTGTTAATAGCTCAAGAGGTAAATAAGCATGATACTATAGGTATAGATTTAGTTGCAATGTGTGTAAATGACTTACTTGCAGAAGGAGCAACGCCTTTGTTTTTCCTTGATTACTTTGCAACAGGCGTTTTGACCAAAGATGTTTTATTATCTGTGGTTAAGGGCATTGCAGAGGGGTGCAAGCAAGCTAAAATAGCATTGGTTGGTGGAGAAACTGCGGAAATGCCTGGAATGTATGGCAATAATCACTATGAACTTGCAGGATTTGTAGTTGGTGTAGTTGATCGAAAGCAAATTCTTCCAAACTGTAGCATGATGAAAGCAGGTGATTATATAATTGGCTTAGAGTCAAGTGGAATTCACTCAAATGGGTTTTCTTTAGTGCGCCATATTTTTAAAGATTTAGGTATAAATTATAATGATTTGTCTCCATGGAATAATCAGCCTTGGAAAGAAGTGTTGCTCGAACCAACAAAAATATATGTTGATTCTTTGTTGCCTATTATGCCAAAGGTAAAAGGCATTGCACATATAACAGGTGGTGGCTTGATAGATAATATTCCGCGGATTCTTCCAAAAAACTTATTTGCAAACATAGACATTAATTCCTGGAAATGGCCAGATATATTTTTATGGCTAACAAAGGAGGGTAAAATAGAGAAGAAAGAAATGCTAAAAACATTTAATTGTGGTATTGGTATGGTATTGATCGTAAGTTCTGAGAATATGCAAAACGTGAAAAATCATTTCCAAAAACGTGGAGAAAAAATTGAAATTATTGGAAAACTTGATGAGGCATGTAACCCTCCACTTGATAGAGTAGTATTTAGTTAACCTAACTTTACTGACAGTCTTTTTGCAACTTCTAGGTATGCTTCCTTTAAATCTCCTAAATTCAAACGAAAGACATCTTTATCTAGCTTTTTATAAGTATTTTTATCCCATAATCTGCAGTTATCAGGGCTAATTTCATCAGCTAAAACGATTTTAGTACTGTCATTTATTAATCTGCCAAATTCTAACTTGAGATCAACTAAATATATACTTGCATTTGAAAATAGGTGGACTAATATTTCGTTGATTTTTAAAGTTGTAGTTTTAACTTCATCCATTTCTTTGCTAGATAGCCAATCAAAATACAGTATGTGATTTTCACTTACCATTGGGTCGGCTAGGTCATCATTTTTGTAAAAAAAATCGATTATAGGAGATGCAAGCCTCTCACCTTCTTTGATATTAAAACGTTTGCAAAAGCTGCCAGCTGCGACATTTCTAACTACTACCTCAAGAGGTATTATCTTGAGTTTTTTGACTAGCTGTTCTCTTTCGTTTAGAGTTTTTATAAAGTGTGTGCTAATTTCTGCTTTCTCAAGCTTTTCCATGATAAAAGCACTAATATGATTATTAATTATTCCTTTACCATCGATTATTTCATATTTTTCCTTATTGAATGCTGTAACATCATCTTTAAAGTGCTGTATGACAATTGATAAGTCTTCAGTTTCAATAATGGCTTTCGCTTTACCTTCGTATATCGTTTTATTCAGTGACATGTTTAATTTAACTATATATTATATCAATTTACTATTCTTAGAGTATAGCCCCAAATAACTTAAAATAAACCTTAATGGCATTCAATGTTACAATATTAACCATATTCCCAGAAATGTTCCCGGGGTTTTTGAACTATTCTCTTGCCGGAAAAGCGTTAGAAAAAAAAATATGGAACCTTGAAGTAATAAATATTCGTTCTTTTGCGAAAGATAAACATTCAACTGTGGATGATGTTCCATATGGAGGTGGAGCAGGAATGGTTATGCGTTCTGATGTAGTTGGTGATGCAGTAGATAGTATGCTCTCTGTTCATAAAAACACTAAGTTTATTTACATGACTCCATCTGGCGCGAAGTTTAATCAGAATATTGCCAGAGAATTATTAGAGTTTCCTCATATAACAATATTGTGTGGTCGATTTGAAGGTATTGACCAAAGGATAATTGATGCGTATACTCCTTATGAGTTAAGTATTGGAGATTATATACTTTCAGGAGGTGAGCCAGCTGCGATGGTGGTTCTTGATGCATGCATTAGACTTCTTCCAGGTGTAGTAAATAATACCGATAGTATTACTGAAGAAAGTTTTAGTTATGATGGTGGTATGCTTGAATATCCTCAATATACTAGACCTGAGCAGTGGAAGGGATATAAAGTACCTGAGGTTTTGTTATCTGGCAATCACAAAAAAATAAGTGATTGGAGGCAGAAGCAGTCTCATGTTATAACAAAAAAGCGTAGGCCTGAATTATTGAATGGAGAGATAAATGACAAATTTACTTAAAAAATTTAACGAACAGCAAATGCAAGTGTTAGCTAAAGAAATACCAGAATTTCGTCCTGGCGATGATTTGAAGGTCACTTTTAAAGTAGTTGACGGTGCAAGTGAACGTATACAGATATTTGAAGGTGTATGTATATCAAAAAGGAACCGCGGGTTACATTCTTCTTTTGCAGTCAGAAAAGTGAGCCATGGGGAAAGTATAGTGTCTCAGTTTTTTGTTTATTCTCCTGCACTGGTTTCAGTGCAAGTGACAAGAAAAGGAAAGGTTCGTAGAGCAAAACTGTATTATCTATGCAAACTGTTTGGAAAAGCTGCAAGGGTCAAAGAACGTACCACTTATGTTAAAAAGAAATCTAAGTAGGTACAACGGAGAATGATATCCATTGTGTCATCCCAGTGCTCCGACACTGGGATCCAGCATTCATTATTCTCCTTTTGGTTTGTGCTTTCATGGAAAATGTAAAAATTATTTGCAGGCAAAGCCTGCTGGATCCCAGTGTCAGCTACTTGCATGACAAAAAAGGGGAAAGTTTTTTCAAATCCTCGTGTAAAGAAAAATAAATGAGTATAAAGAAAAAATTCCTTAAATTACTTCAGTCAAGGCGTGTACATGCTCGTATAAAAAGGAAAAATAAAAAGAACAGAGCGTTACGCTTTTGTTCTTTCACGGCACTAGTTATCTCACTTGGCTGTCCTGTGTGCATATTGTTGAGTATATTAGTTAACTCTTACAGTGCCTTAACAGTAACGAAAATTTTATTGCCAGTTGAAATAAATGCTGATCTTACTTTGGCGAGTAATCCTAGTGATTTGCGGTATAAGTCCATTGGCTTACTCAACGATTCTTTACGTAAGGTGTTTAAAGGAACTGGTTTTAAAGACAGTGACGAAATTTTAAGTCGTAATTCTTACAAAGAACTAGAGAAATTTTTTCGTAAGAAAGTAAAAGATAGTGGTGAATATGAGATCTGGTTTACCGCGTCAAGTATAATTAATTCAATAAATAAAGATAAACATTTGAATGATCGTTATGCTAAATTACTTGATTGGCTAAAAGAAAAGAGGAGAGTGAAAAAATTTTTTAATAAGTCTTTATTCCTTAAATCTGACTCTCGTGAACCTGAGAATGCAGGGATTTTAGGGGCATTTATCGGTTCATTAATGACAATTATAGTGTGCCTAGCATTAGCATTACCAATAGGAATTATGTCGGGCATCTGTCTTTATGAATTTATGCCTAAAAATAGGCTAATGACTAATATTGTAGAAATTAGCATAAATAATCTTGCTGCAGTGCCTTCAATAATATTTGGTGTAGTGGGCTTAACTCTCTATCTTGGCATATTTGGGCTACCACGCTCTTCACCACTTGTTGGTGGAATGACTCTTTCATTTATGATGTTACCTAATATTATAATTGCAACAAAAAATGCCTTTGCGAATGTTCCTATTACGATAAAAGATGCAGCGTTTGCGCTCGGTGCACCTCACATCAAGGTGATATTAGATCACTCTCTGCCGATTGCATTACCAAGAATAATACATGGTACTGTGCTTGCAATTGCAAGGATTTTAGGTGAATCTTCCCCTTTACTTATGATAGGTATGGTAGCATTTATTGCTGATACGCCTATGTCCTTCTTCGATCCGGCAACTGTTCTACCTGTGCAAATATACATATGGTCAAGCAGTCCTGAAATTGCATTTGTTGAACTTGCTGCTATCGCAATTATAGCTTTATTATTGGTGTTATTTGCGTTAAATTTAGTAGCAAATTTTGTAAAAAGGAAATTCGAATTTTTTAATTTTTAGCAATTCATGAAAATCACAGTCCTATCTGGTTATGGCTTAAATTGCGAAAAAGAAACCGCATTTGCATTTATGGAATGCAGCAGAAAACTTGGTATTGGTAATATTGAAGTAAAAATCGTTCACATTAACGATATCATAGATAATCCAGGTGAACTGAAATTAAGCAATATACTTGCAATTCCAGGGGGTTTTTCCTATGGTGATGACACTGGTGCTGGTAATGCATTTGCTTTACGCATTAAAAACAACTTGTTGGATGAGTTTCAAGAGTTTTTATCTCAGGACAAGCTGATTATAGGAATATGTAATGGTTGTCAGATATTAGTAAAGTTAATTCCAGAATTCTCTAGTCTAGCTTTAATCCATAATGATATAGGCAATTATCAATGCCGTTGGATTAGAGTGAGAGTTAATTCAAAGAGTAATTCTGTTTGGCTACGGGGCCTGAGTGAACTATATCTCCCTATTGCTCATGGAGAAGGCAAGTTTTTTATGGATCAAGATACTTTGAATCAATTAATCGAAAAAAATTGCACAGCATTACGTTATATAGATGATAATAGTAGCTATGCTAATCTGCAATTTCCTCACAATCCAAACGGATCTACATACGATCTGGCAGCTTTATCAGATAAAAGTGGGAGAGTATTGGCTTTAATGCCCCATCCAGAAAGGGGAATATTTTTTACTCAGCAAGATAATTGGCCTCTTGAAAAAGAAAAATGTAAACGTTTAGGAGTGGCTATACCAAAATATGGCGATGGAATGCTTATATTTGAAAATGCACTGAAGTATTTTTGTTAAAATTTATTGGTAGGGGTTTATGGTTAAAATTATCCTCTGGTATTGCAAAAAACCTACTTGACAAACTCCGCCAGCGCCCTTATCATGGTACTGAAGCTATTTATTTATCTTCTCTGTACAGATTAAATGACAAAAAAACTCACGTATCTGGCGTATCATGTTTAATTTTTTGCACTATGTGCACCTTATGTCTTATAAAATTTCTACCTACATAAGCTGAAACGCGCTTATAAAGCGTTTAAAACATAGAAAAACGCCAACTTAAAAAATGGATAGTGAATAACTAGCTACCCTAGGGTTTCTTTTGCCTTTTTTTCTGTTTAGTAAATTTCTTAACGTTTATAATTTAGATTAGTTGCGGTTTAAAAGTAGCTGAATCGCGGTTATTAAGTGTTTAGAATAAAAAAACGCCATACTTGAAAGTATAATGTAAGTAATTAGCCAACCACGGGGCTTCTTTTGCCTTTTTTTTTATTTGGTAAATTTCTTAATGTTTGTAGCTAAAAGAGTCCAAGAGAGGTGTCATCCCAGTGTCCCTGTGATGTCATTCCAGCGTGTGACGCTGGAATCCCAAAAAAGGATGATGTCATCCAAGTAGCTGACACTGGGATCCAGTTTTCCATATAATCTCATCGAAAATGTTGTAACCACTTTCTATGCTAGTTTGCTTGCTCACAAGCAAACTTTCCTGGATCCAAGTAGTCAAGGCACTGGGATGACAGAAGAAGGAGGCGCTGCCGTCTTGGATGAAAAGGCTAGATTCCAGCGTCACGCGCTGGAATGACATTGTAGGGTGTTATCTGAGTCCTTTTTTTCGTCATTCGAGGACCGTATGACGTCATCCAAGTAGCGTGACTACTTGGATCTAGCGCTGGATTACCAAGTCCAGTCAAGTGCAACATCATCACTTGCTGGAATGTCAAATTTCGGTTGTGACATTTCCTCTTGCACAGCTCTTTTAAATTCTGGACTGCTTATCTTTATCTGTGCTGCATGAGCTTGTAAAGCTGGCTGATCAGCTATTTCAGCAGCTGTTGGTGTCATCCCTTTTGCGGCTAAGAAAGCCTTTGCTGTTTGATCACTGTTGACACCATACTTATTGTCAGTAGAGTTATCAAGGAATCTTCCTAACTTATCTACTAAAATTGATTTGTTGCCATCTTTTGCACCAAGTACCTTTTCTGCTACAGCTAGTGTTTCAAGTTGAGAAGTTTGAACAACTTTGTCTGCGAGCTTGTTTAACATAACAGTTACACCAGAATCAGTTGCATTAGAACCATCAATTTTGGCAACTTGGTCATTTCCTTTGAGTTGGCCTAAAATAGCTTTAGCACCAGCTTCGGTTACATTAGAACCATCAACCTTAAGAACTTTATTTGCATCTATAAGTTTGCCTAGCATAGCAGTTACACCAGCATCAGTTGCATTGTCACCAGCAACATTAACTTTATTATTTAAATCAGTTGTCTTAGCAAAAGTAGCACCTATTTTGGTTTCAGAGATTTTGTTATTGCCATCTTTTGCATCAAATATAGCATCCACAACATCTTTCGCTGCAGCTTTTGTTTTAAGCTCTGTAGCTTTAACAAATGCAGCATCAGCAGCTGTTTTAGTATAAACTTCATCAGCTTGATCAGCTTTAATATATACCTTATTTGTAAAATCAGAAGAAGCAGTTATAGCATCCACAACATCTTTCGCTGCAGCTTTTGTTTTAAGTTCTGAAGTTTTAACAACTTCGTCTGTGAGTTTGCCTAGCATAGCAGTTACACCATCTTTAGTAACATTAGAACCATCAATTTTAGCGACTTGGTCGTTTCCTTTAAGTTGACCTAAAATAGCTTTAGCACCAGCTTCAGTAACATTAGAACCATCAATTTTAGCAACTTTGTTTGTAAGCTTGTCTAACATAGCATTTACACCATCATCAGTTGCGTTGTCACCAGTAACGTTAACTTTATCTGCTAATGCAGTCTCTGCTGCTGATTTAGTGTAAACCTTCTTAGTATCATCAGTGCCAACTGTTGCAAGAGCAGGCACTAAAACATCCACTAAGGCTTTTCCTTTATCTGCTTGGGTTGAAATATTGGAACCATCAGTTTTAACAAAACTAGTATCCGCTGTGCCTTTAGTATAAACTTTCTTAGTATCATCAGTACCAACTGTTGCAAGAGCAGGAACTAGAACATCCACTAAGGCTTTTCCTTTATCTGCTTGAGTTGTAATATTGGAACCATCAGTTTTAACAAATTTGTTATTTAACTCAGCTATAAGCTCCCCTAATGTGTTATTACTCAAAGCACTCAATTTATCAGTTGAATGCATATTACCCTCCGTTAATTACAAAAACCATAGCATGCATGAAAATAGTATAATTTTCGTTAATGCTAGATTTTACATAAGATTTCCTTGAAACTTGTCGTTTTAGAATTCTCCTCTTGTCATTCCAGTCCCCTCTCCTGTCATTCCAGTGTCAGCTACTTTCATGACATCGTTTACTATGTGCCATATTGCAATGTTTGTACAGTTGTGCGCGGTATCTCAGCCGCTAACACGTAGCGGGATGACGGTTGTCGGTGAACCTAAGTCACTTTATCTATAGTATCGGGAACGTAATTGCACATGGGTTTTTACAAATTTGAAAATTAGTGTTAAATAAAAATATAAACGCAAAAGGAAAAGAGATGATTAAACTTAAAGGCCCAGAAATTTGTGCAGATGGAAACAAGAAAAATTTGATTGTTTTTTTACATGGTTGGGGCTCAAGTGGTGATAATTTTGTTCACCTTGCTAAAGTTATGAGCAAGTTTTTACTGGGTTCATATTTTGTAGCACCCAATGCTCCGTTTAAGAGAGAAATAGGTGATGGTTATCAGTGGTTCAGTTTGGAAGATCGTAGTGAGGAGGCGCTATATAATGGAGTAAAAAATGCTACATCAATTGTAAATCATTTCATTGATACAAAATTAAAGGAGCTTAATTTAAAAGATACGCAACTTTCTTTAGTTGGATTTTCTCAAGGAGCAATGCTTGCAATACATACAGCTCTCACCCGCTCTCAATCCTGTGCATCAGTTGTTGCATACTCTGGTAGGTTTCTTTCACCTTCAAAAGCTGCACCAGAGATCAAATCAAAACCTAACATATGTGTTATCCATGGTGATGCTGACGACGTGGTACCTTTTTCGTCCCTCGACTTAGCGGTTAAAGCTCTGAAAGAAACAGGGGTAAATGTTGAAGGGCACCCAATTCATGCATTAGGGCATATTATTAATGAAGAGGGAATAAAATTAGGAGTAGAATTTATCAAGAAGAATTTTAAAAATTAATTTTCATGCACTTGTTTTGCTTTGGTTATGGATATGTAGCTAAATTTTTATCGAAAAAATTACTGAACTTAGGTTGGAAAGTCAGTGGCACATCAAGAAGTAAAGATATACAAAATGTAATCCTCTTTAATTATGAGAAGGTTAGCCAAGATCTGCTTAAAAGCGCAACGCACGTTTTAATTTCTATTCCTCCAGATGGTGATGATGTTGTGGAGAGATACGGTGATTGCCTGCAAAATGTTAAATGGTTCGGTTATTTGTCTGCAACTAGCGTCTATGGTGATCACTCTGGTAATTGGGTGGATGAGGAATCTGAAACAAAACCTATAGAAATCAGAGGAGAAAAGCGCCTTAAATCTGAAAGGAAGTGGCTGAATAGCAGATTGCCTGTACATATTTTTCGTTTAGCTGGAATATACGGTCCTGGTAGGAACGTGTTAATTGACTTGCAGCTTGGCAAAGCAAGGAATGTGAAAAAAGAAGGGCATTTTTTTTCTCGTATTCACGTTGAAGATATATCGAATATTTTATTTTCTTCCATGCAAAACATAAAACCTGGTGAAATATACAATTGTGCAGACGATTTACCCACTACACAATCTGAAGTGGTAATGTATGCAGCCAAACTTCTCAATGTTAGCCCTCCAGAGCCAATTGAGTTACCAGATTATGCACAGAGTTTTTATTTAGGATCAAAGAGAGTAAGTAATGTTAAAATTAAAAAAGATCTTAATGTCTCTCTAATTTATCCTAACTACAAGGTGGGATTAGAGAGTTTGCACGTAAAAAAAACTGAAATCACATCAGAATGATAGATAGGCCTATTGTTTAGTTGTATCCGTTCAGCAAAGTGGCAAAATAGGTAGGCGAGATAAACCAAAAAATCAAGAAAAAGTAAGTTTACAACAAATGGTCAGTGCTTGACACTGGAATCCAGCCTTTCCATAATCATCAAAAACATTGTATTTTAACGTAAAACAGCTATTTTTATGCTTACCAACTTAATAAAATTCCTGGATCCAAGTAGTCAGGGCACTGGGATAACACCCTATGGTTATTCACTCCACCCTGTCATTCCAGCGCGTGACGCTGGAATCCAGACTTTAACTGATATGATTACAGAAAGAGAATTTATTAGGTAGTTATAGACACTGAAAGTGTTCAGCTTGACCACTTTCAAGTAAAGAAAACTACGTTTATGCCTCCAATAATTTCTATGGCTTATTCACTACTGCACCGTTTTGACAAATCACACCGTCTGGTGTTGTTTTTGAAACGACTACAGGGGCACCAAAAAACGCAGCGGTAAACATACCTAATGCAAATAAAGCAGGCCAAGGCATTCTACCAAATATTGCAAGCAGTGCCGCACCAATTATCACTATCGTAATCATCGGCCCACCTATGCTGTGAGTATAACCTACTATCTTACAGATTGTATCTGCTGTTTCATCAGCATTTGCATCAAATGCAAAGGAGAAAATTAGAGCTACAACTAGAAGAAAATTTTTCATTACGCCTCCTATAATTTATGTTTCATGTTTGATTATCTATCCCTTTGATTAAATTTAGGTAAATGATACAAGAAGCATCACTTACCCAATACTTTTATTTACACTTATAATTCCCTGATCCTACAGGGTCCTCTTGCAATGTTTTAGTACCCGTACATGTCTCGCACCTACTTGCTGTGCCTGGTGCTATTTTTGAAACGACGGCAGGAGCACCAAAAAACACAGCAGTAAATGCACCGAGTGCAAAAAGTGCTGGCCACGGCATTCTGCCAAATATTGCAAGTAAAGCTGCACCTATTATCACTATTGTGATCATCGGCCCACCTATACCGTGAGCATAACCCATTATTTTGCATATCACTGCTGATGTTGCATCTAGATTAGCATGCGCATCAAACGCAAAGGAGAGAATTAACGCCACAAGTAGAAGAAAATTTTTCATTACGCCTCCGATAATTTCTATTTAACGCTGGATTATCTATCATTTTGATTAAATTTAAGTAAACGGTGAGGATTTTTTTGCTTAAAAGTATCCTTTATTTCATTTAGAATACTTTTCTTGGTTCGTTTATATTACAGTGCTACAGAAATTTTACAGCATCGTTTATTGCCTTTATCGTGCTTTGATTGACACAATTCATAATGATGGAGTGGAGCACGCAGGGTATCTATCATTTTTAATCCTGTTATCGATATTTCCTTTTCTTATTGTTTTAATGGCTGTGGCGTCAACATTCGCAAATTTCTTAGACCAGTATAACATTGGCTGGGTATTTATCATTGATAACATGCCACAGGATATTTTATCATCTTTGATGCCGCGCATTAGGGAGATAATATCAGGCCCGCCACAAAGCTTACTAACTTTGGCAATTGTAGGTGCTGTTTGGACCGCTTCATCGACAATTGAAGGGCTTAGAACAATACTCAATAAGGCCTATAAAGTTCCGGTTTCGCCGCCTTATATATTAAGAAGAGTACTAAGTATATTACAATTTTTAGTAATCACGCTTATTATAACTCTAACTATAGTGTTTTCTACACTAGTACCAATGCTAATTGATTTTTCCTATCAGGGGCTAAGTTATACTAGGTATTTACTTATTGAATTTGTACTTTTCACAGTAGTCTCTTGGCTATATTTTATGTTACCAAACATAAAACAAAATTTATCAGACGTATTTCCTGGATCTTGTGTAGCTGTTATTCTTTGGACGATTTCTGCTTCAGCTTTTAAGCAATACTTAAAAGCTTCCTTTGACCAACTGGATTTGATATATGGAAGTTTAGGTGGTGTGGTAGTGTCATTACTATTTTTTTATATGCTCAGTTTAATTTTTATATATGGAGCAAAATTTAATTTTCAGCTAAAATATTTCAATGAATCTCGCTAAGGAAAAAGAAATGGGTAAGTTAGAAGGTAAAGTAGCTTTAATTACCGGGGTTTCAGATGGAGTAGGCTCTGCTGTTGCAAAAAGGTTTGTAAGAGAAGGTGCATGTGTGATTCTGATTTCAAGGTCTATCGATCACCTCAAGCCACTATATAATGAAATTGAAGGGCTTGAAGAATTTAAAGAAGGCTCTGTGAAGCTAATACAGCTTGATCTTTTAGACTTTGAGAATGTAAAGATACTGACAAACATGATAGAAAGCATGAAATTATCAGAATCTGGAGCACTTGATATATTAGTTGCATGTGCTGGAATTTTAGGCAAACTGAACCCCACTTACGACTGTGAGATTGAAGAGCTACAGAACGTAATGAATACAAATTTTACTGCCAATTGGTACTTACTAAAAAACTTAGATCCAATGCTAAAAAAGTCTAATGCTGGAAGAGCGATATTCATGACTTCAGAAGTGACACTTTCTCCTTCCTCTTATCCATATTGGATGCCGTATACTGCAAGTAAAGCTGCACTGGAAATAATGGTGAAAATATATGCATCTGAAACAAAACATACAAAATTATGTGTAAATGCTGTATATCCAGAAGGACCTGTGGGTAGTGAGCAGGCATTTCCTGGATCTGAATTAGTGTCACCCGATAAACTAACAGATAAATTCGTGGAATTAGCTTCTGAAAACTGCAGCGTATCAGGAAAAATCTTACCGCTCAGCAAATCTCCCGAATAAATTACACTAGGAAGGGTGTCATGCAAGTAGCTGACACTGGTTTCCATCCAAAAGGGTGTCATCCAAGTAGCCCCTTCCCCAGTGCCCAGACACTGGGATCTCATTTTACTTTATGATGATGTCATGAAAGTAGCCTCCCTCCCCTGTCATCCCAGTGCTTGACACTGGGATCCAGGAAACTTAATTGCAAGTAATGCATTGGGTTTGGTGAGTATGGGTTTTGCGTTATAGAATGAAGCACTTTTTGTGAATTTGTAAAGAAAACTGGATCCCAGTGTCAAGCACTGGGATGACGGTTGTCGTTTAGCCATAAATATTAAGAAATTTACCAAACGAAAAAAAAGGCAAAAGAAGCCCCATGGTTGGCTAATTACTTACATTATACTTTCAAGTATGGCGTTTTTTTATTCTCAACGCTTAATAACTGCGATTCAGCTGCTTTTAAACCGCAACTAATCTAAATTATAAACATTAAGAAATTTACTAAACAGAAAAAAAGGCAAAAGAAACCCTAGGGTAGCTAATTATTCACTATCCATTTTTTAAGTTGGCGTTTTTTAATGTTTTAAATGCTTTATAAGCGCATTTCAGCTTATATTAGGTAAAAACCTAGAAATTTTATAAAGACATAAGGTGCACATAGTGCAAAAAATTAAACATGAGACGCCAGATACGTGAGTTTTTTTGTCATTTAATCTGTACAGAGAAGATAAATAAATAGCTTCAGTTTCATGATAAGGGCGCTGGCGGAGTTTGTCAAGGAATTTTTATGGCCTAGCGTTACGCGCTGGAATGACACCGGATCTCATATTTATTCTACTACAACGCAGAAAATTCGTACAATTGTGCATGATGTGGGGCTTCTGGCTACATTTTTCTATTAAACTCACCTTTCCTCTATGTAACAGATTTCGTATTAAATTTTAAATTTAATGCGCCTAGATATACAAGCATTCCCAGCAAAACCATAGGTATAGAAAGCAACTGCCCCATAGTTAAATCAAGCCACAAATAGCCAATTTGATAGTCTGGTTCGCGAAAAAACTCAACGAAAAAACGTGCTATTCCATACCACATAACTGCAATACCAGTTAATGCACCGTGATATAGTCTTATTCTAGTCAAAAAAAACAGTGAATTTGCAACTGCAAAAAGTAGCAGTCCTTCAAAAAATGCCTCATAAAGCTGGCTTGGATGACGTAGCAAATTATCATCACTCTCTGGAAATACCATGCCCCACGGCACATTTGTTACTCTGCCAAATAACTCTCCGTTTATAAAATTGCCTATGCGACCTAAAAATAAACCTATGGGAACTCCGCAAGAAACTAGGTCCAGTGCATAAAATATAGGAATGTTATGTCTTTTACATGAAATTATTACTGCAAGCAAAACTCCTATAGCACCACCATGAAATGACATCCCTCCTTCCCAGGTCTTCAATATCTCGATAGGGTTGCTTATATAAAGAACTGGATCATATATCAATACGTAGCCAAGTCTGCCTCCAAGGATAATACCTACAATAGTGGCTGTTAATAACGAATCGTAAAAATTCTTAGTAAATATTTTTTGGTCATCTAGCTTATGTAAATACCAATATGCAAACACTATACCCAAAACGTAGGCTAAGGAATACCAATATATAGAAACAGGACCGATGCTGAAAATTACTGGATTTAAAGACATATTTTGCTACAAATTATTCTTAGACAATCTACTTTTTTCACGATCCCACTCTCTCTGTTTTATGGTTGCTCTCTTATCGTAGAGTTTTTTTCCTTTTACAATGGCAACTTTAGTTTTTGCCAATCCTTTATCGTTAAAATAGACCGAAAGCGGCACAACAGTTATCCCAGCGGTTTTGATTTGACCAATTAGTTTGTTTATCTCTTTTTTATGTAAAAGCAGTTTACGTTCCCTTTTTGGCTTATGATTTTTTTTGTTCGCAGCTTTATATTCTGCAATGTGCATGTTATGTAGCCATATTTCACCATTTTTTTCAATAACGTAAGCGTCGGAAATATTTACTTTTCTTTCCCTTAGTGACTTTACCTCACTACTTAATAAGACCATACCTGCTTCAAATTCTTCTAAGATGAAATATTCAAACCTTGCTTTCCTATTTTCTGCAATAACTTCCATATCTAAAGATATCTTTAAGCTTCAATATATTACAGAGTTTTTGACTTAATTCATAATATATCTTTCCTTAAAGAGTCATTTAAGTTATATTACAGACTATGAAAAACCTCAACTTTAGGAAGAAAATCAAATTTTTTTCTCTGTCGTTTATAACTTTATTTGTTCTATGGATTATACTGTCTGGTTATTTTGAACCGTTTTTTATTTTTTGTGGAGTGTTTTCCTCTATATTCACATTGTTTATCTTTAGACGGTTGATAAACGCTGAAAGCGCTCTGAGTCAGATTTTAAATGGTACGAGTAGACTGTCGTTTTATAAGTTAGTAAGTTATATACCGTGGTTAATGTACCAAATCATTTTATCAAGTGTTTATGTAACAAAAAAGGTGCTACAACTCAAATCTAAGCTTGAACCGATCATTATCCTAAGAAAATGCAAAGGGCATAATGACGAAAGCATTGCGTTATTTGCCAATTCAGTCACAATCACTCCCGGAACTTTAACTATCAATGTTGAAAGCAAGCAAAAAACGTATTTGTCTACCATATGCTTGATAGATAAAAACCTTGAAAGCGGCATTTCTGAAATAGAAAACAAAATCTTAAAAATACTACGTTCAGTTAAGTAATTGCTTTAAATAAGTTAACAGCATCCTTATATTCCCTTACAAGACTTTCAAGCATTTCTTTTGGAAGGCTATTATTAACAATAGAACATAAATAATTATATAAATCTTCTAACCTTAATATGTTATTTCTCTTCTTGCTGTTAAATTTATACGGAAAAATACCTTCCATAACTTCAATAGTAGTAGCCTTGTTTAAAAATACATTTTCACTTGTCACGCTTATTCTTGCTAAAACAGTGTTAATTTCAGGTTCGTCACTCGTATAAAAATCTGATAGCTGAGTTATTCTAATAACGTACAAAGTTACTATTTTTGACAAGCAATTATCAGCATATTCACAATTTTTTATTACCTCCCACTGAGTAACCTGAGATTTACCTATTTTTGCATTGTTCGGTAATTTACTCATTGAACTTTCTCCATTTAATCCAGTGTAATAAATTATACTAATACTTTGTTAAATAAATAATAACGCGATTACAAAAATATATACTTATAGTGGTATATTATACAAAAATAGCACAATATCTAAGCATTAAAGCTAGTTTAAGCTGGGTACATGAGGCTATTCGTTATTTTTGTGTTGTCCAATGAGGTCCAAAATTAGAGGTCCACTTATATAAAGAGTTTAGTCTGCCTTCTTTGCTATAAAATAAGTTTTCCTTTTGAGCTGTTTTGTTAGTATTAACTAAATTCTAAACTAACTGTGCTATAATGAAAAAGATAAAACTCGGAATACTAATTTCAGGTAGGGGGTCGAATATGCAGGCCTTAATAGAAGCATGTCAAGATCAGAATTTTCCCGCAGAAGTTGCATGTGTTATCACAAATAATAGCGAAGCTGCTGGTCTGAAAACAGCAGAGCAAGCAGGAATCCCAGCGTTTATTGTTAAAGATAAACCACTTGATGCTGATAAAATTCACAAAATACTTGTTCAACAGAAGGTTGATTTAATTTGCCTTGCAGGGTTTATGAGAATTCTCAAAGCTGATTTTCTGAGTAAATGGCATAACAAGGTGATAAATATTCATCCCTCTTTACTTCCGTCTTTTAAAGGCCTAAACGCTCAAGAGCAAGCTCTAAAAGCAGGTGTAAAAATTACAGGTTGTACTGTACATTATGTCACTCCTGAAGTTGATGCTGGAGCCGTAATTGCTCAAGTTGCTGTGCCAGTGCTACCAAATGATGATGTTCAAAGCCTCTCAGAACGCATTCTAGCTGAGGAGCATAAGTGTTATGTAGAAGCAGTAAGGTCAATAGCAGAAAGTATTAATTATTGACCTTGAGCGTTTTTTCCAACTTCAATAAAAAATAAATTTTCGGGCTCCAGTAAAGAACTTGCCAGTTCATTTACTTCCTCTAATTTAACATCATTAATGACATTCGCATAATTATTTATACGGTTAACATCAAGATCATTTATCTGCATACCATCGAGCAGCATTGCTATATTTGTGTTATTAGACAGGCGAAGGACAAGATTATTTACCAAACCAATTTTTGCATCCTTGAACAATTGTTCGTCAATTCCTTCCTTTTTTATCCTGCTCAATGTATCTTTTACCGCTGATATAGCTTTGTCAGCAGTAGAACTATCAGTATTCACGAATCCAGATATAATATTTCCATGTTTATTGGGAATAATCATTGCATAAACACCATAAGTAATACCCAAGTTTTGCCTCAATTCTGTCATTAATATTGAATTCAGTCTCATGCCACCAAGTGCATCAATTAAGACACTAGCGTTATAATAATTAGGATCTTCATAAGCTATACCTTTTTGAGCAAAAAGTACCACACTTTGTGGTATATCCATAAAAATGTTCTTACTTTCTGCAGAACCAAAATCATTTTTCACAGGTATTTTTCTCACTTTTGATCTTTTTGACGGCAATTTAGATAAATATTTATCTAATAGCGTAATAATTTCTTCTTTTTTTGCACAACCAGCAACACTGATAACTATGTTATCTTTAGCAAAATTACGCTTTATGTATGTTAAAACATCGTCTCTAGTAATGCTCACTCTAGTGTCAAGAGTACCGTACATACTTTTTGAGTAAGGGTGTTTTTTAAACAACAACGTATTCAATTCTTCTACAGCAACAAAGCCAGGATTTTTTTCAAGATTATTAAAATCAACTTTGGCTTTCTCGAAAACTCTATTCAACCCTTCAGGGTCAACTTTAGGACGCATTATAGTATCGCTCAGTAATGAAATTGCTTCCTCTAGATTGTCAGACAAAGTATTTAATAAAACCCTAAATGCTTCTAAATCAGCAATAAAATTTAAACTAATCCCTTTATCTTCAAGCTTTTTCGCAAAATCTTTGGCATCATTTTTTCCTGCCCCTTCTTGGATTACAAGAGAAGTAAACCAAGTAAGCCCTTGTTTTTCCGCATTCTCATACACGTAACCTGCATCTTTGAACGATATATTGAGTGAAACTTTTGGCAAATCATGATTTTCTACAAATAAAAACTTAAATCCTTTACGGGTGGTGACCTCCTCTATATTTAGGTTACCACTTGCTTGTAAATTAAAGCCTAGACAGAAAAAAAATAGAAATATAATTTTACTTATTCTCATTATTATCTCCTTTTGGTAATAAACGACCAATTAACTTATTAGCAGAAAAAATAGCACGGATTTTATTATTTACATCCTCTAGATTGACATCATTAATCTTGCTATATGAAATATCTATTTCATCAAGTGGAATGCCAAGTGCTAGGTGCGGCACATAAAACATTGCTATATGAGTTAAGTCAGATAGATTATCAAACTGTGCTGCTTTGTATCTATATTTTGAGCTTTGTAATTCCTCGCTCGTCACCCCTTTAGATACGAAGCCATTAATAGTATTATCTAACTCTCTTTCAACAATATCTAAATTAGCGCCACTTTTTGGAATTATCATAATATCAATGTAGCCATCACTAAAAGCTAGGCTATTATAATAAGCAAACACTGATACTGCCACATCTTTATCTAAAACCAAATCTTTATACAGTTTGCTGGACTTGCCGCCACCTAAAATGTCAACCGCTAAATGAGCAGCAGAGGCTTCATTTATGTGATCAAATAAGGGAACACGATAACGAAAATATAAAACTGATTCTTTTACTTCAGTGCTCTCTAAGGTCACCGATAGACCTGCATTATGCACTGGATCCTGATTTGGGTAATGTCTCATTACAGGCTTAGCTTTAATTTCGCCATATTTTTCTTCTGCTAATTTCACTACTTCATCAAACTCCACATCACCCACAATCAGCAATATTGCATTACCAGGGTGATAATAACTATCGTGAAACCTCACTATGTCATCCTGATTGTAAGTTTTGATATCGCTCTCCCAGCCAATAACAGATCTACCATAGCCATTACGGTAAAATGCACTATCCATTTCTTCCCACAACAAGTTATGAGGTTGGTTATCAAATCTCATTTTTCTTTCTTCCAGTACAATGTTTTTTTCTCTATCTATTTTGTCTTGAGTAACATTAAAGTTGCCCATTCTATCTGCTTCAACTTCCATTGCAAGTGGTAAATCTTTTTTGGGGATCAACTCAAAATAACAGGTATATTCTTTAGTGGTAAATGCGTTAAATTTAGCCCCAATGCTACTCATAGTGGCTTCTATGTCTTTAAACTTTCCTGTAGTTTTAAACATTAAGTGTTCAAAGTAGTGAGCCAATCCTGCTTTGCCGATTGGATCATCCATTCCCCCAACTTTGTATATTACTGCATGTAAAACAGATGGAATTCGATGATTAGGAACAACATAGACATCTAGTCCGTTACTGAGTTTAGCATATTTTATGTTGTGCTCTATGCTCAAAGCCTTCAAAGAAATTGAGCAAGTAAAAAAAAGTACAGGTAGTATAAGAAAACTAAAAAACTTATGAAGCATTATTTCGACCTAATATAAAAACAATTATTTTATTCCTCATTGTTGTTTGAAAATAAACATATCATATGTATACCACTTATATAGCGATGTCAACATTATGTAAACATAATTATTTTATTCCTCATTTTGTTTAGAAATAAGCATATCGTATATATACCACTTATATAACAATGTAAACATTCCACAAACTATAGATAAATCTGCTAAATTAAAGGCTGGCCAATACCAATCATCAATATGAAAATATATGAAATCATATACAGCTCCCCAATAGATCCTATCAACTACGTTTCCGATTGCTCCACCAATCATCAGAGAAAAACCAAGGTAAGTTGACTGATCGTCAGACTTGTATATCAAGTATGCAAGTATACCAATTATTAGTATTGAAAATGCTGAAAAAAAGAAACCGCCATGTGGCAAAGCGCTACACATTCCAAAACTAATACCTGAATTCCAAACTTCAACTAGCTTTATAAAGCTAGTGATCTCAATTGATTCTCCTTCATCAATCAATGAGTTTATGTACAATTTGCTCGTTTGGTCAATCAATACTATAATTAATATAATAATTAAGCATAACTTTTTCATAAATTTGCCTTTAACCTATAAACTTTAAGTATATCATAATTTATCTGTTTTGTTAACTCCTCAATACTATGGAATTTTTTTTCTGACCTTATGAATTTTAGAAGTTGTATATTGACTTTATGATTATATACGTCTTCATTAAAATCGAATATGTGCATTTCTATTATGGGCTTTTTCAGATCCTTAAATGTAGGTCTCATACCAATATTGACTACTCCATATAACCAATTTGGGTTATTATAAGAAAACATCACTTTGGCGTAATATGTACCAAATTTTGGTTTTATCATGTAATCTTCTATAGGAATATTTATGGTTGGAAATCCTATTTCTCTACCTCTACATGCACCTTTTGTCACAACACCAGAAACTTGATAAGGTCTGCCGAGCAATTTATTAGCAATTTCTATTTCGCCCCTTTGTACATACTCCCTTATTGAAGAAGAAGAGCAAATTTTGCCGTCAATTATTAATGGCTCTAATTTAGTCAAAGAGTATCCATACGTTTCAGAATATTGCTCTAGAGTTAATATATTACCTAATCGTTTATGACCAAAAGTGCAATTTTCTCCGACAATTATGTGTTTAGCGCCATATTTATCTATTAAAATCTTACTGATAAAGTCATCGCAGCCAACCTCAGAAAAACCTCTATTAAAATTAATAATATACAAGTAATCTATACCATAGCTGCTGATCAGTTCCTTTTTTTGTTCTTGGTCTATTAACCTAAAATTGTTTCTGCCAAATAAAACAGTTGATGGGTGAGGCTCAAAAGTTAAAACTGCAGAGGGTAATCCTCTTTCTTGTGCTACCTTCTTTAGAGTGGAAATTGCAAATTCATGTCCTAAATGAATGCCATCAAAATTTCCGAAGGTTAGTGCTACATTGTTTTCTATCTCTTGCTCACAATTATAAATAATTTTCATACAATTTGATGTTTTTACATATTTCTTATATATAATAACTATATTTTAGTAAGCTACGGAGATAAATTGTGAAAAATACTAAAGAAAAAGTTATAATATATGTAAAGCAGCACTGCCCATTCTGCAAAAAAGCAAAAGAGTTGCTGGATAAAAAAGGTGTGAAGTATGAAGAAATCGATGTGCTCAAAAGCTCAGATCTATTTAACGACATAAAATCAAAGTATAACGTTAGAACAGTTCCACAGATTTTTATCAACGATAAGCACATTGGGGGGTGTGACAAATTGATGGATCTTGAAAAAGAAGGAAAGTTGGATGATATGCTAAATAATAATGACAATCACATTGATGTCACAACCTACACAAGTAGCAATGACGAATATGAAGAAGGCGTTGTACTACACGATGATTTTATATAATTTTTATCTCGCTTTCATTGTCATGTAATGCACGAGTGAAAAGCTAGTATGCTCACTTTAAACAATTCTTAATGAATTAAAAATACAATTCATTTAGTGAGTTTTTTTAGTGGGAAAAAATGACAAAAAATATTTCAATTATTAGCAGAAACTTAATTAGTATCGAATTAGTTAACAAACAAGATTTAGAGAATTTCATCAAAATTTTCACAGTGCTTGATAAGAATATAGCAGCTAAAACACTTTTTACAGAAGAAGTGAAAATAGAGTACAAGCAGCACAACGGCAAAGAAGTTGTTGAATTGCTAAAAGATACAGGCTTTACATATCATGATATTGAAAATGTATTGAATCACCTGAGTAAACACGTAATGGAAGTGCCAAGCAGCATCATAGCACATACCCTTTTTTCTGCATGCAATCACGCACTTGAATCTAAGGATGTAGCATTTTCCTTTTCTGAAGGATTTCCACAATTTAATATCAGAGTAAATAAGAATACCTTTATAATAACTCCTATGAGTGAAGAGAATTTGGAATTGAATTCACAAAATAGCAGAATGCTTATAGAGTCATTAAAAAGCGAAAAAAGTATTTATGATTGTATAGCAGAAGAAAATACCATTAAAGTTATAGTGCATTCTGAAATGCATCAAGCTATAAATTTGATTATAAAATCACTGATGAAGTCTCGCCTTTTAGCAAAAGAGGAAGAAGGAAAATTCAAAGAGAAATTGAGACAACTTGCTTTTAAGGATCAAGCTTTTGTTGAGTATTCTAGCATCAGAACCATCAATAGGTATCCACATAATCATCCTCTGAGGAAGCATGAAAGTGTTACTAAGGATATAGAAAATATTTTATGTGATTTCATAACAAATGAGAACAGCGAGTTTGCTATAGAGCGACTAAATAGGCTGAGCTCAGCAGTTTCTCCGGATACTCCAAGAATCATCACTAAAACTATAGATAAACTTGTTAAGTTTCACTAAGGTATACGAGAGCCAATAGATTTCTTGTATTACCTTTTGTCATCCAAGTAGCCAAGGCTACTTGGTTCTTTTTTTGGGTTTCAGCGCTATGTACATAGCTGTACAAACATTGTAGCCGTTATTCAGTAGCCCGCAGAAACGAAAAAACTTCCTTGACAAACTCCGCCAGCCCCCTTATCATGAAACTGAAGCTATTTATTTATCTTCTCTGTACAGATTAAATGACAAAAAAACTCACGTATCTGGCGTCTCATGTTTAATTTTTTGCACTATGTGCACTCTATGTCTTTATCAAATTTCTGGGTTTTTACCTACACAAGCTGAAATACGCTTATAAAGCATTTAAAACATTAAAAAACGCCAACTTAAAAAATGGATAGTGAATAATTAGCTACCCTAGGGTTTCTTTTGCCTTTTTTTCTGTTTAGTAAATTTCTTAACGTTTATAATTTAGATTAGTTGCGGTTTAAAAGCAGCTGAGTCGTGGTTATTAAACGTTTAGAATAAAAAAACGCCATACTTGAAAGTATAATGTAAGTAATTAGCCAACCACGGGGCTTCTTTTGCCTTTTTTTTCATTTGGTAAATTTCTTAATGTTTATGGCTAAACGACAACCGTCATCCCGCAGCGGGATCTAGAGATACCGTGACGGTATGAAGGTTCGCGGCGGTTGTAAGTTAAAAATATGTTAAAAAGAAACAAGAGGGAACTACTCACTATAGGAATAGCGGGCGTGTACGACCAACGCGGCGTTGACAACCATTTATATCAAGGCTATCCCTCGATACGTTTGAATAGTTGCATGGGACATATGTATGCACCCGTTTACAATCTTAAATCAATAAACTATCGAGGTTATTAATATGGTTACATCTTATCAAAACTTTATTGGTATTGACATCGGAAAATTTAAAAATGTTGTTGCGGTTCACACACAGAAGAGTGTTGTCGAATTTGATAATAATGCTTCTGGTTGGCAACAATTGTTTAAAAAGTTTTCAGATATCTTACCTAATTCTTTAGTAACTTTAGAAAATACAGGAAATTGGTTCATCGCATTTTCTTATTGACAAGAATATCGCTGCCCAAAAGCTTTGTCTTGTCTCACGGAACTTTAGCAAAGTCTAGATGCAATGGCTCTTGCTCAGTATGCGTCATAGAACTCTTTCTCCCTACCTCTAAAGAACAATCAACTTTGTTTGTCAACGTCGTTACACAAATGAGAGCCCAAGAGAAATGTAGGTTCTGAAAATGACTATACAAAAAAAGTTGCCAAAAAACCATTGACTTTTTTAACAGTCAGATAAATAAGCTCAATAATGCCATACAAAAAATCATCAGACTTCTTTCAAAATTCATGTATGGAGCTCAAAATTGTGAATTGCAGCAATCAAATTAAACCTTAAACCAAAACGTTTTCGTCGGTTTCTATACCTGTCCGAGATGATTTTAAACCTTTTCAATAAGCCAATTACGTTTTCAACAATTGCCCTTTGGCTCATAAGTGCCCTGTTCTCTTTTTTTTGTTCTTTGCTTAACGGATTCTTTTTCATTTTCCTGTGCGGTAATACAACATTTTTGTGTATCTTCTGCATTCCCCTGTAGCCGGCATCAGCTAAGATTTTGGTGTCCGGTAATATTGCTACCTTTGATTCTCTAAACATCCGAAAATCGTGTTTTCTACCATTCGAGAAAGATGTGCATATGACTTTTTTACTCTTCTTCTCTGTTACTATTTGTGTTTTTATAGTATGCCTTTTTTTCTTTCCAGAGTAGAAGGGCTTTTGCTTTTTTTTGGTCTCTCTACTGGCGTTTCAGTTCCGTCTATTACTAAAACTTCATATTCTACATCACTCTTTAATAGCTCTTTTTTTCCTGGTAATGCAAAATCTGGATGTTTTATTAATATGTCTTCTACCTATCTTATTATTTTAAAACTGTTACTTTCACTCATGCCATAGCTTTGCCCAATATGAAAATATGTACGATATTCTCTTATATATTCCAGTGCCATAAGTAGCCTGTCTTCTATGCAAAGTTTACTTTTTCTTCCACTTCTAGCTTTTTTTCTTTTATCCTCCACTTCTAGAATTTCTACCATTCACTCAAATGTTGCTTTTTTTACCCCTGTTAAACGTCGAAACTTTTCTCCTTCTAACTTTTCTATTTCCTTATATTTCATGCTTTCAAATACTTCATCTTACACTCCCTCTAACAATTTTGAAAGAAGTCTATTGATAAAAATCTAGAGTTACAGAAGCGCCAAAAAATTCTGAGAACAGTGCCAGGCAAAGTTATCTCAAGATTTTGTGTGTCTGATGCCAGAGCTTGGCTACTTAAACAGAAAAGAAGTAGCAAGTCTTGCTGGCGCATCCAAAAGAAAGTGGAAAAGCTATTGGTTATCGAAGAATAACAGGCGGTAGAAGCAATGTTCGTACTAACGGCTGCAATGGCTGCTCAAATCTGCACTTGGTGCCTTTTATTCCAAGCTCATTGAAAGTGGTAAGAAGAAGATGGTAAGCTCTAATGCGTAAAATTATGGTTATTGCTAATGCCAGGCTTAAAGAAGCAGTTAATATGAATTAAAAAAATCTGCATAGAAAATAAGTTAACGAATATGTGCGTCCACACACACTTAAAGCACAAACCATAAAATCTAAGAACCTGTACATGATCTCAAGAAAGGAATAAACTAAGAGATAATGTATATAAGTTAGGATATATGAGGAGTTTATACCCAAGTAATATAAGTCGGGAAAGATTTGAGATTATATTACCAGATCTAGAGTCCTGTAGAAAAAAAACAAAACCAAGAAAACTTGATTTGTATGATGTATTTTGTGGAGTGTTATACGTTCTGAAAAGCGTTTGTCAGTGGAGAATGCTACCAAAAGAGTTTCCAAAATGGCGCAATTGTTACGACTATTTTAAGAAGTGGAGTGAAAAACCAGATGCAAATAAAGAAAGTGTTCTGGAGCTGGTGTTAAAAAAAAATAGTTGGCGTAGTCCGACAAAACAATGGTCGGAAAGAAAAAACCAGCTTCTGCATAATTGATGCACAGAGTGTAAAAAATGCAGATACTGCTGAAGAAAAAGGCTACGATGCAGGCAAAAAGATTTCAGGAATAAAACGCCATATTGCAGTAGATACGCAAGGTTTGCCACATGCAATTTATGTAACAACAGCAGAGATAACTGACCGTAGCAGTGCTGTGAGAATGGTAGAAAATGCAAAAGAAAACCTCTCGGGAGTTAAAAATGTACTGGTTGATGCAGGCTATACGGGAGAGAATTTTGCAACACAAATAAAAGCAACTATTGGTGCAACTGTTGAGGTAATAAAACGCAGTGAATTACATACCTTTGCTGTATTGCCAAAAAGATGGGTTGTAGAGCGTTCTTTTGCTTGGTTGGAAAAATGTAGACGGTTATGGAAAAATTGCGAGCGTAAACTCAACACCAGCTTGCAAATGGTAGTTCTTGCTTTCACTGCTTTGTTCCTCAAAAGATTATGAACAGGTTCTAAGCAGTAACTGTTGTTTGATATAAAATTTTTCTATGATGAATTAGGGTGTTTATTGTCAAAAATGCATTTTCTAATTGAATAAAAATACAAAATTATAAACAAGAGTTGTAATAAAACTAAATTCAAAAAATTTTAAAAAAACATAGTTGATATGACGTAGGTTGCACTAGCTACAGCACTCAGCAGTATGAACTATATTGAAATAAAATAAAAAGTGAAAGGGTGTAAATCTAAGTTACTTTAGCTATACTATATAAATTTTATAATATATTTAATGAATTGTGAACCTTCTCTTACTAAAAAAAGCTACAAATCTCATATTTCCAAACGTATGCGTAAGTTGTGAATGCATCATTGATGAAAATCTTAATCTGTGTAGTGAATGCAACAAAAAAATCAATTTTCTAACTAAGCATTACTGCAATGTTTGTGGCATAGTAATCTCAGACAATATTTATACGTGTGGTAAGTGCATCATCAATCCTCCATCGTTTAAAGTATTAAGATCAGTTTTTGCTTATGATCAACATAGTAAAAACATGATTATAAATTTCAAATTTTTTGATAATTTGAATTACGTAAAAATCTATGCAAAGTGGATATACCAAGCTAATCAGGATACGTTTCAGAACGCAGAGGTCGTAATTCCTATACCGTTACATAAAATGCGTTTGTTTAAACGTAAATATAATCAAGCAGCACTGCTTGCAAAAGAGTTGAGTAAGTTGTCCAATTTATCCTATACGCCATTTGCAATAAAACGCCTTCGCCATACCACGCCTCAAGCTGGTCTTTCACTTAAACAGCGTGAAAAAAATTTAAAGAAGGCTTTTAGCATAAGCAACAAGAAAATTATCGAAAATAAAATCGTGATATTAGTTGATGATGTGGTAACAACCGGAGCAACTGTAAGATCTTGCTCTCAAGAAATTTTAAACTCCGGTGCAAAAGAAGTGAGAGTGCTATCGCTTGCAAGAACGGTGAATGATTGGACCTCTTGCATAAAAAATTAGCAGTCAGTGTCATCCAAGTAGCTTGACTACTTGGATCTATTTTTTTCTAGATTCCAGTGCCAGCGTCACGCACATAGCTGTACGAAAATTGTTTGCCAAGGAGGGTGTCATCCCAGTGCTTGACACTGGGATGACATCACTTTTGCTTCAATATTCGCACATTAGCGGAGGTAAGCCCATTGCGAAAATCAGTATGTTAAGGCATGATTTTTAATAACCTCAACATCACTAAATTCAAAAATTTGATTCCCTATAATTTGAAATTTCTCATGCCCCTTTCCTG
The DNA here is from genome assembly GCF_963931955.1 of Wolbachia endosymbiont (group A) of Longitarsus flavicornis. Lineage (NCBI taxonomy): Bacteria > Pseudomonadati > Pseudomonadota > Alphaproteobacteria > Rickettsiales > Anaplasmataceae > Wolbachia > Wolbachia endosymbiont (group A) of Longitarsus flavicornis. Next base: position 538,405 of record NZ_OZ008337.1, read on the forward strand.
CAACTAGCAGAATCATACCCTCATTATAGGCAATATCTATGCCTTTTTCTATGGCTTCTTTCCTGTCCCCTATCTCCAGTGCATCAGATAAAATATCGTGGCGAATTTTTGCCGGATCTTCATCACGCGGATTGTCATCTGTGATTATCACTCTGTCTGCATACATTTGTGCTATTTTACCCATTTCTGCGCGTTTTGTTTGATCGCGATTTCCACCGCATCCAAAAACTAGAACTATTTTTTTATTGAAGTGCCATTTTAAAGACAATAGGGCTTGTTTAAGTGCACTTGGAGTATGAGCGTAATCTACAAATGCAAAAGGTTTCACTTTTTCCATTCTTCCTGGTGGAGAAACGAGTTTTTCTACGCACATTTCTCTGTAATTCAGTCCAGACGAGGTAACTATACCAATTGCACATAGCAGATTATATGCCTGAAACTGCCCCAAAACTGGAAAAAACATGTCATAAATTTCATCACCAATTTTAATTGTAAGGTATTGACCACTTGGAGTTGGTGTTTGCTCTAATAAAGTAATATCAGAGCCTGTTTTTCCATAGGTGATAATTTTGTTGCTGCGTTTTTCAGCTATTTTAAGCAATGCGCCGTATTTATCTATATCCGCATTTAAAATCGCTGTTTTTCCTTCTGGTAATACTTCGTAAAATAACCTTTTTTTAGTTTCTAAATATCCACCAAGACTTTTATGGTAATCTAAATGATCTTGCGAGAAATTAGTAAAAGCTGCAGCACTCAACTTTAATCCATGGATTCTGTATTGATCAATCCCATGACTTGATGATTCCAACACTAAGTGTTCTACACTTATACCACGCAATGTTGCGTAAAGGTCTTCTGCACCTGGAGTGGTAAGGCTGTTGCTATTACCTTTTCTGCCATTATTGATGCATGTTCCAAGTGTTCCAATAGACGCAGCATTATAGCCAGCGTTTTGCCAGATCTGGCGGCAAAATTCTACTACTGAAGTTTTACCATTTGTACCAGTTACAGCAGCAACATATTTGGGCTGTTTGAATTGATAAAACCTGCTGACTATTTCGCTGTATATTTCTTGAGGGTTTGGGTGGAAAATATGAATTCCAGCGTCACGCACTGGAATGACACCATTTGTTATGCAATCACTTGCAATTATCGCTTTAGCTCCACAAGATAATATCTGATCTATGTAAATCCTATCCCTTTCTGACACACAAACGAAAAGATAACCTTCCTTGACTCTCTTGGGATTACATGTAACGCCCTTGATTTCAATATCAAAGTCAACATCAATGATACTATGCAGTAATTCTCTCAGTTTCACGTTCTACTTCGTCAGTTTTAATGTCAGAACATGGCAGTCTTGCTAGTGCAGCATTCAAATCAGAGATCAAATCCTCAGAATCTTCCAGTCCACAAAATATCCGTATAAAACTTCCACCATAATCTGAATTCATTACAGATCTTGACATAGATCTACGATCTATTGGTAATATCAAACTGTCGCACCCTCCCCAAGAAGCACCGATACCAAAAATTTTCATGTGATCAACCATGCAGCTTAGTTCTTCACATGAATATTCTCTACCCAGTACTATACTAAATGCGCCGCTTGCTCCTTTGAAATAACTTTTCCATAATTCGTGTTGAGGATGGGAGGGAAGTGCTGGATATAAAACCTTTCTAACTTTTTGCTGTGCTTCTAGCCACTTTGCCACTTCCATTGCTGTATTTTGGTGCCTTTTCATACGTGTGTGCAGTGTTCTTAGTCCCCTGTGTGCAAGGTAGCAGTCGTGCGATTGAATGGTTACTCCATAATTTTTATAGCTCTCATAAAGCAATTTAAAAATTTCACCTTCAGCAATAATAGCCCCCATCAATAAGTCTGAGTGACCGGCTAGATACTTTGTCACCGCATATAGTGCAACATCAATTCCATAATCAAGCGGCTTAAATAACAAAGGAGTGGCCCATGAATTGTCGCAAACGGTTACGATTCCACGTTCTTTAGCAACTTTTACTATATGCTCTACATTCGAAATCTCAAACGCTACAGAACCAGGAGTCTCGATCATTATCAATGAAGTATTACTCTGAATTAAATCAGTTATATCCTGTGTTGGATCATAAAAAGTTACTTCTATTCCCCTTTTTGGTAACTCATTTTCGGCAAATCTCTTGAGTCGGTAATAACTATTATCTTGAATTAAAACGTGCGAGCCTGCTTTAGTGAAAGTCAAAATAGCAAAAGTAAGTGCAAATAGTCCGGAAGGGTAGATTAACGCTTGTCCTCTGCCTTCAATTTCAGCCAGTGCATTTGAAAGATAATGGACAGTGGGAGTACCAACATTACTGTAGCTATAATCCCTTGCAACACCATCGTTAATTACATCGTATATACTTTCTCCATTTGCAGCATTTAAGTAGTCCTTGTAAGTAGGAAATAATATGGTAGAAGAATGATAAACTGGCGGGTTCATAGAACCTTTATAGTCATTAAATTTTCTTCCTGCTTTAACCAACAAAGATTCTTCTTTCACGTTTCTATTATTTATTTTTTAAATTGTATTCACTTTGTGTATACAAGTGAAGAGAAATTGCATGTATTAGCTCTATCTCACTCTTTAATAATTCATAGATCAGTTTATGCCTTTTGAGAGTGTTCATTCCGATAAAGCTGTCAGATATCAATATTAGCTTGATATGTGAAGGTAGTGTTGAAGATGAAGCAAAATAATGATCAGCATGCTTTGCTGATTCATCGATAATGTTGATATCAATTACATCTATCGAATTGCGTATCTTTTCTTCTATCGTTTTAATAATATCCATAATGGCTCCTTTAAGCAACAATACGCTCCTCTTGTCATCCCAGCGCGTGACACTGGAATCCAGAAGTTTTAATAAGTTGGTGAATATAGCAAGCATGAAAAAAAATTCAAGTAGGTTGCCGGATGCGATATAAAATACTCTTGTTTGAATACTACTCATTCTGATATAATATCATTTTGTATATGATAGAGGATAAATATGTTCAGTACACTTCAATGGCTCTTAGAACCTGTTCATAATCTTTTGAGGAACAAAGCAGTGAAAGCAAGAACTACCATTTGCAAGCTGGTGTTGAGTTTACGCTCGCAATTTTTCCATAACCGTCTACATTTTTCCAACCAAGCAAAAGAACGCTCTACAACCCATCTTTTTGGCAATACAGCAAAGGTATGTAATTCACTGCGTTTTATTACCTCAACAGTTGCACCAATAGTTGCTTTTATTTGTGTTGCAAAATTCTCTCCCGTATAGCCTGCATCAACCAGTACATTTTTAACTCCCGAGAGGTTTTCTTTTGCATTTTCTACCATTCTCACAGCACTGCTACGGTCAGTTATCTCTGCTGTTGTTACATAAATTGCATGTGGCAAACCTTGCGTATCTACTGCAATATGGCGTTTTATTCCTGAAATCTTTTTGCCTGCATCGTAGCCTTTTTCTTCAGCAGTATCTGCATTTTTTACACTCTGTGCATCAATTATGCAGAAGCTGGTTTTTTCTTTCCGACCATTGTTTTGTCGGACTACGCCAACTATTTTTTTTTAACACCAGCTCCAGAACACTTTCTTTATTTGCATCTGGTTTTTCACTCCACTTCTTAAAATAGTCGTAACAATTGCGCCATTTTGGAAACTCTTTTGGTAGCATTCTCCACTGACAAACGCTTTTCAGAACGTATAACACTCCACAAAATACATCATACAAATCAAGTTTTCTTGGTTTTGTTTTTTTTCTACAGGACTCTAGATCTGGTAATATAATCTCAAATCTTTCCCGACTTATATTACTTGGGTATAAACTCCTCATATATCCTAACTTATATACATTATCTCTTAGTTTATTCCTTTCTTGAGATCATGTACAGGTTCTTAGATGATAGTATTCCATTACATACAGCTGCTTTTCGTGGTGAAATAAGCAAAGTTAGGTCGTTACTTAGTGCAAAAGCTGATGTCAATATCAAGGATAGAGTTGGATTTACAGCCTTGAACGTGGCTGCTTATTCAGGGCATTCAGACGTAGTAAAGTTACTAATAAGTAAAGGAGCTGATGTTGGTGCAAGAACTATCGAAGGCAGTACACCTTTACACTTTGCTGTTATGAGTGAAAACAAAGCTACAGTAGAGGAGTTGATTGAAGCAGGAGCTGATTCTAGCGTAAAAGACTATATTGATGGTAAGACACCTTTACATATTGCTGCTCAAAATGGACATGTGGAAGTTGTAAAGGTGTTACTTGATACTCAAAAAATTGAGGTTGATGTTAAAGACAATACATTAACTTGACGTGTATGGGATGACACCCTCCTTTTTCCTGGATCCAAGTAGTCAAGCTACTTTGATGACACCACTTTTAGATGGAAACCAGTGTCAGCTACTTTCATGACACCATTCGGTATGCAAATTTCCTTCAAATTAAACGTTTGTAAACTTAAAACTTTACTTTAGGTCAAACTGCTGTATAGTAACTTTATAGCTTGAGTTTTACAATGAATATACCTAGTATAGAAAATTGTGATCTTCACAATAAAGTCGTCTTACTCAGAGTTGACTTCAATGTTCCTATAAAAGATGGAGAAATTCGTGATGTCACTCGTATTTTGAGAGCATTGCCTACTATTCAGTATTTAGTGAATGCGAGTGCAAAGGTTATTATTATATCGCATTTCGGACGCCCAAAAGCTAGAGACAATAATCTGTCGCTAAAAAATATAATTGACACTTTATCACAGTTACTAAATAAAAAAGTGAAATTCATTGATGATTGCGTTGGTGAAAAAGTGCAAAAAGCAGTGAGTGCTATGGATGCAGGAGATATAATATTACTAGAGAATCTAAGATTTTATGAAGGTGAAAAGGAGAATGATGCAAACTTTGCCAGACAATTAGCATCTCTGGCGGATATATATGTCAATGATGCATTTTCTTGCTCTCACAGAGCTCACGCTTCTATTTCACGCATTACAGAGTTTTTACCTTCCTACGCGGGATTTTGCTTACAAGATGAGCTAAAGTATCTTGAAAAAGCTGTATCGTTTAAAGCTAAACCTATTACTGCGATAGTTGGGGGAGCTAAAATATCAACTAAAATAAAAGTGCTTATGAAGCTAACAGAAAAGGTTGATTACCTAGTTCTTGGTGGTGCAATTGCTAATAATTTTTTGTCATTTAGCAAAGTAAATATAGGGAAATCTTTCTTTCAAAATGGTGTTGACGACCTTCTACATAATATTATTGAAACAGCAAATAAAAACAATTGCAAAATAGTTGTGCCAGAAGACGTTCTGGTTGCAGTAAACTCTGATTACAGCACTAGTATTTCAAGAAAAACTGAGTCCATTTTGGACGGTGATATAATTTTGGATATCGGACCACAAACTTTGAGTACAATAAGCAGTATAATAGCGAGCAGTAAGACTCTGCTGTGGAATGGACCTATTGGTGTTTTTGAACATTCAGCTTTTGCAAGTGGTACAATAGGGGTAATGAAAGTCGTAAGTGACTTAACGCACAAAGGAAAGTTAACCAGCATAATAGGGGGAGGTGATAGTCTATCTGCAATAAGCGCTGCAGGCTTTACCGATAAGGATTTTACATATGCTTCCACTGGTGGAGGAGCATTTTTAGATTGGTTAAGTGGCGATGAAATGCCGGGAGTTGCTGCTCTGCAAAAATGATTAGATTAAAACTTTTTTAAATTGTTTCTTGTAAGCTAGCTTTTTTGTGAACGTGATTATGTCGAAGACAGTTAAACTAATTTTGTGTTTAATAATACCAATAATAGGGTTTATTTTTTATATTATGGATCATTATTTTCACACCGGCTATGTAGAAGAAAATGTTGAGGTCAATTTTGAACCATTTTTCAGTTCACAACCAGGTTATATACCACCGTTTCCAGAATTAACTGACTTTGATAGAGGAGTGTTGAAAGTTTGTGGAGATTGGGGAGCACATCCAGATAAAGAAGATTTCAAAATTTTACTTAGTTGTCCGCAGCATCAAGAAGTAGTGAAAGAAATATATGATGAGCTTGATCATCAAATTGTCACACCAGATGCGGATTTGGAGTTATTTAAAGATGAACTGGCTAACATTTGGTTTACAAATAGTGGAAGTGAAAAAGAAACTATAGGGTTTGGACATATTTTTTGTGGTGAGCCAAACGATAAATTAGGTGGTATGCATTTTATAGGTAGATATGTTGAAGCTCAAGAAGATAAATGGGCAGGTGCAATTTGGAATGATAAGTCCCTATGCAATAAATCAGATATTAAGCCACCAGTTTATACATTTGGAATGAAATATTTAGGTAAGGATGGAGAAGTGAAAGTTAAATGCCCAAATGGATATGCATATAACCTTCATGCTGATGATATTTTAATTTCTGCAACTAAGGCGTTTAAGGAGTTAGGAAAAGATGGAATGTGCCTATATAAAATGGAAGATGACAATTATCAATCAGTGTTTATAAGAAAGAATGACGCTATACTCACGTTCTATCCTGACTTAACACCAAAATGTGATGATAAGAGTACTAATTGCAGCTGCAGTAAATCTTAATTTCAAAGCCAATAGGGTGAACAAATGATAAAAATGTTATAGGGTGTAGCAAATCCAAATGAGTCAAAATTTTGATTAAAGGGTTTTATGAGTAATAATGAAGAAGGACATTATTCGTCTAATAAAAGCAATTCAATACTCTCCTAAGAAACTCCTTGAACTAACTCATCTTTTTTTACCAAGAGATAGCCAAGTTCCTTTGCTCTTTTGATCAAATTTTTTACAGTTCTATCTTTATAGCGTATTTCATAGTATTCCATTCCTTTTTCTACATATTCCTGTCCGTATTTGAGCATACTATAAAATATGCACGCTATCTTTCTTGCAGTAGCTGTTATTGCTTTTGGCGCTCCTAATCGTTTTTTTAATTTCCTGTAGTATGCACCTAATGCACTTTTACTATTTCCCACAGAATTAGCAGCCATTCGAAATGCATTCGCAGCACGATTAATGACTTTACGCGTTCTTGTGCTAAACACTTTTTCTCCTGTAATTTTATTGGCAGGGCTGAGTCCTAACCACGATGAGAAGTGTTTTTCTGTTGACCATTTACTATGGTTTATACCAGTTTCTGAAATTATGGTCTGTACACTTAGTACATCAAGCCCTGGAACTTTAGTAAAATCCATACCAGTTATCCGGTGCAGTTCCTCGTGCAAAGCAAAGTTTGGCTTACTTTTTCTATGCTTATTCTTTTCCTTACTCAACTGTTTACTTTCGCCAGGTTTTGTTTCGAACGTTTTGTAATAGGCCTCAATATTTCTATCACATTCTGCTATTTTTTCTTGATAGATATTATATAGTTCAAATTCTTGCTTTAGCGTGAATAAGTGTTCCTCTCTATAGTCACCAGCTAACGCTTTTGCAATAGTAGACTGATCATTTTTTATTCGTGCATCCCTGAATTCAACCAATTTCTCAGGATCCCTTTCGCCTTCGATTATAGCCTTGATAATTTTCATACCAGTTACTCCAGTAATATCTCTTATAACTTTATGCAGCTGTATATTCATTTGAATTAATGCCTTCTGCATACGCAGAACATGTGTAGATGCACTTTCAGTAAGACTTTTACGTTGCCGCACATAACTACGCAATACACAAATTTGATCATCGGGTCTGAATGATCCATGAAGTAGTCCATAACTGTGTAGTTGTTGTAACCACTGACAGTCCTGAACATCTGACTTTCTTCCAGGTACATTTTTTACATGTCGCGCATTTACCAGTTTTACTTCAAACCCATATGATTCGAGTACTTGAAATAAAGGAATCCAGTATACTCCTGTTGATTCCATAGCTACAGTTGTAACTTTACATTTTTTCAACCACCGTGCTAAATTATGAAGGTCTTCAGTGAAGCAGCCAAATTTTTGGATACGTTGTTCATCTCTTCCTTCAGGTACACATACATAATGTACAGATGAACCAACATCAATCCCTGCTGCATCAGGATTCACTATTTCTAATTTACTTTTTGCTTTTTTCATGGCAACTCCTTCGTATAATTTGTAATAGGGAAACGCTTCAGCTTGGAACGGTTGATAGTACAATCTCCTAACCGAGGTAGTCTACAAAAACTCCATCAATGATTTGACCGTTCCTCCCAAAACCACGCTTACGAACGGGCACTAAAGGCACCAGTGACTTGGTCGGTTATAACTGCAAAAGCGCTTCTCACAAAGTTATATCAGAAATTACTCAAAACTTAAATTGGGAGTTTCTTCCTGGTTTGACAGATTTCGTCTGTTTGACGCTTGTGAAGGAATAAAATCAGCTTTTATATCAGAAATTGCGTTCAGACAGGAGTTACTACTTTTTATAGTATGTGTTTCAACTTTGTTTGTTTTGGATGTAAGTAATCTAGAACGTGCAGTAATGATAAGCAGCCTATTCCTGGTGTTAATTATGGAAATTGTTAACACTGCTTTTGAAACAACAATTGAGCGTATTTCCAGTGAACAACACATACTTTCAAAAAAGGTGAAAGATCTAGGTAGTGCAGCAGTTTTTCTTTCATTAATTAACTTCTTGATAACATGGATGATAATATTGACAGGTTAATACGAATGTTATTAAGATATGTTGTCAAACTCACCAATTAAAGTTTTTATATCTTGCGGTAAATCAGAGACAAATTCCATGTATTCCTTGCTTTTTGGGTGATATAAGCCCAGTGTATAAGCATGTAGTGCTTGTCTGTTGAAATTACGAATGAAACTAGAGTTTTTAGCATATTTTGTGCTTTTACTACTATTTTTTCCGTAAACTTGGTCACCAACTATGGAATGTCCTATGTGGCTCATGTGGACTCGAATTTGGTGTGTTCTGCCTGTCTCTAAAGTGCATTTAACCAGGCTTACTTGTCCTATAACTTTTTGCACTAAATAGTGAGTGATTGCTAATTTGCCCGTTGTTTTTGTAACACACATCATTTCTTTATTACCGCGTTTGGGAGCAATGTTAGTTTCTATAGTTCCCTGGTCAGAAGGTAATATTCCCCAAACTACTGCTAAATATTCTCGCTTTATTTTACGATTTGATAACAATTCAGACAAAAAACTATGGGCTTCTTCATTTTTTGCAATTACCATTAGCCCACTGGTATCTTTATCGAGTCTATGAACAATTCCTGGTCTTACATCAAGGTGAGCGATAATTGCGTTCAAAAGCGTATCATTGTTTGTCCCAGCACCTGGGTGCACTGTTAATCCACTTTGTTTACTCAGAACTATAATGTCCTCATCTTCATAGACGATATCAAGTTTTATGTCATAATTAGGCTCAATTGATGTGGATATGTCAGGTTGAACGAGATGCACCACATACTCTTCATCTGGTTTTACTATGTGGTCATTATTAATTATCGATGTGCCAAGTAATTTTACCTGCTCATTTTGTATCAATCTTTGCGCTTTACTGCGTGATATGTTGCATTTTTCAGCTATATAGGTGTCTAACCTTAATTTTTTCTCATCACTATTAATGTTTAAGGTTATATCTATCCTGCACACGCTACTTTAAATGCTGCTTGAATATTTTGATCTACAAAATCAACTTTTGTACTAGGAAGATCACCTTGTTTTTTAATATGGCAAATTGTTTGAGAGCCATCTTTCCAGTGAATTATTATTTTGTTATCAAAATCCCGTAGTGTTGCCTCAACCTTTTTTTCTTTATTATCTTTTTCTTCCAGCTTAATAAATTTTAATAAATAATATAGAAAGTCACTTGGTTTGCCGTTGATTTTTTCTTTCCACTCCTTTATTTCTTTTTGTTTAGGGCGTGCTTCCTTAAGGTTTTTTATTTTTTCTCGCTTCTCTTCTATCCTTTCTTCTTTTCCTAGTCGTGCTAATTCTTCATCCAATATTTCTTCTTCATCTCGTTGTGGGCCATTAGAAGTGGTGCTGCTAGTTTGAGGACTGGTACCACTATTATTTTCCTTTTCTTCTAATGCCCTCTTCAATGCTTCTATTTTCTTTTTTAGCTGCCCTATCTCTTTTACTCCTCCTTCCCAATCCACTCGTTGTGCATGTTCTTCATCATGTTCTTCATTACTACTTGCCCGTTCGCCTTGAGGTGATTGGTCACTTCTGCTTTCTCTAGGTACATTAGGTAATCTTTCATTTGCAAAAGTCGCTCCCGCTAGTCCCGTATATTGTCCTGGCTTTAACCTAGCTACTCTATCATCAATAGTCTCTACTGCATTCTTAATAGCATTTATTGTGTCCATTACCTTCTTTACATCCACTTCACTCAGTTTACCTTTTACGTCTTTGCTAACTCCCTTGCATAACTCATCAACACTTTTATCAATATTGACCAAACATTGAGTTATTGCTTCATTCGCAGTTGCTTCTACTCCATCTAAATTTTGTTTTATGATCTCCTCTAATTTATTCAATAAAGTTGCAACGTCCTTTTTCATACCATCAAGTGTTTTTTCGATGTTGGCATTTGCAGGCCCTAAAAGATCGTTCTTAAATAAATAGCAAATTTTATTGATAAGGTCAGTTAGGTGTTTATCAAATAATCTTTCCAATCGAGATATGGGATCATTCTCCTCTTTACTTTCAAATTTGTTTTCCATTACCGACACAACACTACCTTTTCTACATGGAAGTAGAATATCTAAGTTATTGAATTTTTTAACAACATTGTATGTGTTATTTACTTCATTACTTTTTAATTTACTCAATGCTATACATATTCCAGCAATGAAGACAGCACTCACGAATGCAATGAAACCCCATTCTGCCCAGCCCTGAACATTGGCAAAACTAAATTTATTTTGTATCAATGAACCAGCTACAATTAGACCGCTCAGCACATATGGCACAGCAAGCAAAATAACTTTATTTCTATTCTCTTGTCTTTTGTTTTCTAATATTTCTCCCTGTTTTTCAGAGATTGGTAAAACTATTGAAAAACCTTGCTTTTTATCGACCAAATCAGGAATAATTTCTATTGTTAATGCATTTTGGGCAATCTCATTTATTTCATCACTTTTTCCACCTCGAATTTTTATATCTATTGGGCTATCACCATCTTTTGATTTCTCATTTTCTATTTCTTGTTTGTATATATATCTTAGAGCAAGAGAGGTTAATAAAACCACTCCAAGAATAACAGAAACCAGAAAGTAAGTTGGCATTAATGTTGGGTTAAAAGTAGCAATAAAGCTTAAATCGTTAAGGGTTATTACCATTGCAGTTACGTAAGCTAGAGAAAATTGAAGCCAAGTATTCACGGCTGCTATAGGTAGAGTGTTATTTATAGAATACTTTTTTATTGTGTACCATACTTTAGTAGAGTAACCGGTAATATCATTTACCGGAGTCTTGATATTAAAATCAATCTGAGGAGCTGGACCCATAAATTTCCTTACATTTAAATTTAATTAATTATATATTAATAACGCTTTGAAATCAAGCTTTTTAACTTATGCCAAGGCCGGTTAGAGCGCACTGTATTAATCTTTACGTAACGATTTGTTAACCAAATTGAATGTGTGCCATATGTTTTTAGATTGGTGTATTTAATAGTTTTAGTACTACAAACTGAATAGTCGAATTCACTTAATTGAATTATTAAATCAACACTATTACAGTTTCTCAAGATATCTTCTTCCTTGTAAGCAAGTAGCACTGATTTATTATTTCCTTTATTATATATGCAGCTATACTTTAGTCTTTTATCTGGATTGCTATATTTTGTATGATTCAAAATTTGGTTCTGCCCATTTTGCTTCGCCCATGTTTTGACAACAAAGTTCCTATTTTTTCTGGTGAGAGAATATAGTAAGTTATCACTTTCTTTTACAGCAACATTATCAGCATTTATTAGGATGTCGGGGGTTTTATATGCGGTGCTAAAGCAAATACCTAGTACAATAAAGAAAATTCCGAAAAAACGCCAATTTCTTTCCCATAAGCACAGCCACAATAAACCAAGTGTTATTATAATAATTGATGAGGCAGGAAAAGTACGAATGGGAATAACCAAATACTGAAAACCAGCGATTGCATTTGTTATATACAAAATACTGTCAATTGGGCGCTCTATAAATGGCGCTATAATCCATTCAATACCTAAAGGAATTAACAAAACATAAATTATTCCAAGTGGAATAATAATTAATGTAACTATTGGTATAGCAACTAAATTTGTGATAATGCCACTAATTGAAAAATAATTAAAATTGTATATCGTGTACGGAACAGTTGCTAAACTTGCTATTACTGAGCTGATCATTATCGACACAAAATATTTCATTATTTTTATTTTGAATAATTTGTTGGCATTAGACTTCTTTCAAAATTGTTAGAGGGAGTGTAAGATGAAGTATTTGAAAGCATGAAATATAAGGAAATAGAAAAGTTAGAAGGAGAAAAGTTTCGACGTTTAACAGGGGTAAAAAAAGCAACATTTGAGCGAATGGTAGAAATTCTAGAAGTGGAGGATAAAAGAAAAAAAGCTAGAAGTGGAAGAAAAAGTAAACTTTGCATAGAAGACAGGCTACTTATGGCACTGGAATATATAAGAGAATATCGTACATATTTTCATATTGGGCAAAGCTATGGCATGAGTGAAAGTAACAGTTTTAAAATAATAAGATAGGTAGAAGACATATTAATAAAACATCCAGATTTTGCATTACCAGGAAAAAAAGAGCTATTAAAGAGTGATGTAGAATATGAAGTTTTAGTAATAGACGGAACTGAAACGCCAGTAGAGAGACCAAAAAAAAGCAAAAGCCCTTCTACTCTGGAAAGAAAAAAAGGCATACTATAAAAACACAAATAGTAACAGAGAAGAAGAGTAAAAAAGTCATATGCACATCTTTCTCGAATGGTAGAAAACACGATTTTCGGATGTTTAGAGAATCAAAGGTAGCAATATTACCGGACACCAAAATCTTAGCTGATGCCGGCTACAGGGGAATGCAGAAGATACACAAAAATGTTGTATTACCGCACAGGAAAATGAAAAAGAATCCGTTAAGCAAAGAACAAAAAAAAGAGAACAGGGCACTTATGAGCCAAAGGGCAATTGTTGAAAACGTAATTGGCTTATTGAAAAGGTTTAAAATCATCTCGGACAGGTATAGAAACCGACGAAAACGTTTTGGTTTAAGGTTTAATTTGATTGCTGCAATTCACAATTTTGAGCTCCATACATGAATTTTGAAAGAAGTCTATTGATCTGATAACTGGCAACCAGTGCCAAAACAGCAGAAAATGACATCTGAAAGCCAGGCTTTAAAATTGCTTCTGGTTCTATGATAAGTATCACTGAAGCGGCAAACGCAATTGCTATTAACCCTCGATATTTTCTCCCTATCATTATTGCAACGAGTACTAAAATCACCATGATGTAGGCACGCTGAGCAGAAATTTGCATGCCGGTAATCAACAAATAAAACGTGGTTGGCAAAATGGTAAGAAATGCAGATATTTTCTTGGTGTTATACTTAAGAGTCAAAGTTTCAGATATTGCGAATAAATTACGAAACACTACAAAAAACAGACCAGCAACGAATGATAAATGCAAACCAGATATGGCAAACAAATGTGCTATACCTGAATCTCGTATCGCGTCCATAGTTTTTTGATCTATGCCGTCTTTTTTACCGATCAGTAATGCAGAAATTATGTCTGCATGTGGTTTTTTAATATTTTGCTGCAGGTTTTCATAAATGTATTGACGGAAAGATTCTATATACTCTAGAAATTTCCTTGCTTCAGTCTTTTTGTACAGGGCTATTTTGCTTGTTGCAAAACCTGTTGCACTTATTTTCTGATAATATGCTATTCTTGCAAAATCATATGCATACTCCGAAGGCGCAATCTTTAGAGGGAAGAGTTTTGCTGATAATTTTACTTGATCGCCTATTTTAATGCCTTCTTCCACTTTGGTTCTAACTGATATTCTGATGTTATCTAGAGCTCTATCCGGTGTCATTCCAGCACGTGACGCTGGAATCCATATCTTTTTTTTCTGGATCCCAGTATCAAGTACTGGGATGACAGAAGAGGGCGCTGGGATGACAGAAGGGGGCACTGGGATGACAGAGGAGGATTCTGGAATGGTGGAAGGCTTTGTAATAGAAAGCAGAAATTGTTTGTGTGAGCCCCTGTCGTTAATATCCTTCACTGTGGCAACGATATCTTTTACATATCTCTCTTTATCAAGAATTTGAGTATCAACTAAAGCTGTTCTTAATTTACTGGCTGTGAATCCTATGAGCACTGCAATTAAAGCAATGCATAATATTGCATACTTTCTGTATAATATTGCAATCAAAATTAGTGTGGGTAAAAGCAAAAGAAAAATAGATATGCAGCTTGGTTCAAAACTTAGGGAAAAATATGTTAAAATTCCTGCACACTGAAGAACAGGAAACCACAGTATCAAGTTATATTTTTCATTGCGTAGGTTATGACGTATATAATTAACTATTATGTCAAGAAAAGTTAATAAATACACAAAATATACACCATAATGTAATTTTATCCTTTTATTTTCCATTATTGTACGTATAATAACTAAATAAGCAACGACGCGGGATGGAGCAGCTCGGTAGCTCGTCAGGCTCATAACCTGAAGGTCGTAGGTTCAAATCCTACTCCCGCAACCATCTCTATGATTATATGAAAGCTATAGTATTTTCTCAGGTAGGTTATGTACGATTTCCAGATTCCATTCTGCCCACCTCACTCTTTGCTATTTTCAGTGTCACTCTGACGTGTGATACTCAAACACAGAAAATTTATTTTACTTAAACCTTTATCTAATTTGAAAGGTACTACATTGACGCCCGCGATAGCCCTATTCCTATAGTGAGTAGGGTTATCTTCCCTCTTGCTTCATTTATATCATATTTTTAACTTACAATAACTATGTTTCTGACACTTTCAACACTTATGGAGGTAACGCAAGAAGTTTACTCTTAATAAAAACCTGATGATGAATCATTATTACCAAATTTCGGCCTGTTTCTGTTGCTGAAACCAGAACGAGGACGAGGAGGCCTCTTATGGTGACTTCCTCCAGGTTTTCTATTAAATGAATTATTGTAATAATTATCCCTGTCATTTGGACCATCTTTCCTTTCCTCGTTGTAAAGCTCACCTTCAAAAAACTCTCCCGTCTCTTGATCAACCCGACGTCTTGACAACTTTGGACATCCACCTTTTTCAAAGTCAATTACTAGTGCTTTGAAAGTATCATCTTGTTTAAGTATGCTCTCTATAGAATCTATGTGTTCATTAGCTATTTCACTTATGTGCATTTTTCCTTTTCTGCCATTAAGAAATTCAAGCTCTACAATAGACTTCTCTATTCTTACAACCTTGACATCAACTATAGAACCTTGTTCTAGTTCTGTTATTGAATCAATCATCATACTCTTTGCAATTTCAGCTTCAGTGCCACTTGTGGCAAAAACAGAAACTTTACCATCATCTCCTATTTCAATTTTTGCATTACTTCTTTCACACACACTGCGTATATTTTTTCCTTTAGCACCAATAGCTGCAGAAATTTTGTCTTTATCTATGTAAAATGATAACATCCTTGGTGCATGGTCTTTGACGTCATCACTGTGTTCTGAAATCACTGCATTCATTTTTTCTAAAATATGTAATCTTCCAGCTTTTGCCTGTTCTAAAGATTTTTCAACAATTTCAAAGCTTATACCAGAAATTTTCATGTCCATTTGTAGTGCCGTAACCCCTTCACTAGTTCCTGCTACTTTAAAGTCCATATCACCAAGATAATCTTCATCACCAAGTATATCGGAAAGTATTACATACTCGTCTTTATCTTTGATGAGGCCCATAGCAATTCCAGCAACAGGGGCCTTTATTGGTACACCCGTATCCATTAAAGCAAGAGAAGTCCCACAAACTGTTGCCATAGAAGAAGAACCATCAGATTCCAAAATTTCGGACACTACTCTTATTGTATAAGGAAATTCAGACTTATCGGGTAAAACAGGATGAATTGCTTTCCAAGCAAGTTTGCCATGACCGATTTCTCTTCTTCCTGGTGCACGCGCAGCAGAAGTTTCTCCAACAGCAAATGAGGGAAAGTTATAATGCAACATGAAATGCTCACGTCTATCCCCTTCAATATCATCCACAATTTGCTCATCTTGAGTAGTGCCAAGAGCAGTAACAACCAGTGCCTGAGTATTGCCTCTTGTAAATAGTGCAGAACCGTGAGTTTTGGACAGAATATCAACTTCAACTTCTATCTGACGTATCTCATCATGCTTACGACCGTCTATCCTTACACTTTTCTTCCTAATTATTTCACGTACTAAAGATCTTTCAAAGTTTTTTACTGCATACGTAATTAACTTTTCGTCTTTTCCAGTTTCTTTAAGAGCATTCAATATATTCTCTCTGACCGCTTCTAGAGCTTGAACTCGCTCTTGTTTTACTGTTTGCGAATATGCTTTTTCAAAATCTTTACCGTATTTTTCGAGCTCTTGTGTTATATCTGATGTATCAATAGGGGCAAAGCTCTCAGGTTTATTGCCAATTGTATCAGCAAACTCTTTTATGAGCTTAATGACAGGCTTAAGATGTTCATGGCCAAACTTTATTGCATTAAAAACATTTTCTTCAGAGAGCTCTTTCACTTCTGATTCAACCATTAAAATTGAATTTTCATCACCAGACAAAAACAGATCCAAGCTGCTTGCTTTCATCTCTTGAACAGAAGGGTTGAGTATATAGTTATTATTTTCATCACAACCAACCATCACTCCAGCTATAGTAAAGTGAAAAGGAACACCAGAAATTGCAAGAGCTGCAATAGTACCAATCAATGCTGGCACTTCAGGAGGATTGACTGTATCATAAGTTAATAGATTACACACCACACTAACTTCATCATTAAATCCTTCTGGAAATAGTGGTCTTACACTTCTATCTATTACTCTTGAGATTAAAGTTTCTCTATCAGATGGCTTGCCTTCTCTTTTAAAAAAACCACCAGGGATCTTACCCATGGCATAGCTTTTCGCGATAAACTGCACATTTAAAGGTAGGAAATCAACATTTTCTTCCTTCTTTTTACTTACAACAGTTACTAAAACGGAAGTATCACCGTAATTTACAACTACTGAACCATGAGCTTGGCGTGCTATTTTTCCTGTTTCTAAAGATAAGGCACGACCACCCCACTCTATAGATTTTTTTATAATTTTAAACATATTAAATTCCTCGATTATTTTCTAATGCCTAACTTCTCTATTAATTCCTGATAGGCTTCATTACCAAATTTACGCTTTATATAATTTAAGTGTTTGCGTCTTCTACCTATCAATATAAGTAAACCACGCTTAGAGTGATGGTCATGCTTGTGCACTTTAAAATGCTCAGTTAAATTACTGATCCTCTCGGTCAAAATTGCACATTGTACAAAAGATGAACCTGTATCATCTTCTTTAATTGCATATATATTTATCAAACTCTTTTTCTTTTCGGATGTTATCGACATCTAAACCTCATTTTAAATATTAAAAACACGAATAGGTTTCACACAACCATAAATAAAACTGCAGATTGCAATAGGTATACTACCAACTATCGTACAACAAGTATCATAATTCTTTAAATTACGCAAGTTATTTAATACAACTTCCTGACCTTTTCTGATTTTCCCTGCATCTTCTGGGGAAATTTCAACTTTGACCATTGATTTTAAAGCTGATTCAATGGGGATGACGAAACTTTTTGCATTACTCACTGTCACTCCATCATCTTCTGTCATCCCACCCCCCTCTGTCATCCAAGTAGCTGACACTGGGATCCAGCCTATTTCATCACGAATATTGTTTTTGACATATGCTCCTAGAATCTTTTGTCTATTACATGATTTGTAAGTGTTTGTATATCTGGATCCCAGTGTCAAGCACTGGGGAGAGTAAGTTGTTGTGTTTTTTTTAGTAAGTTGCTCAATTGTCACTGATTCATTTTCTCTAAAGTCACCTACCATAGTTCTTCTTAATTTTATAACATGTCCAAAGCAATTTAATACAATTCCAAGATCACGAGCAATTGATCTCACATATACACCACTACCGCACATCATAGAAAAATTTGCACTATTATTTATGGTGTCCACAGATATCAATTTCAGTTCATGTATTTTGACTTGTCGGGGCTTTATATTCACCTTTTGCCCACTTCTTGCCAATTTATACGCCCTTGCTCCTTTAATTTTTATTGCTGAAAATTGAGGAGGTGTTTGCTTGATCTCACCAACGAAATTTTTAATTGCACAATTTATTTGATTATATTGAGGTTCTATAGTGCTAGTTCTAATGATATCACCACCCAAATCATCCGTGGTTCTTTGTTCGCCCCATTTTATTGTAAAATCGTATGCCTTTAAGTCACAAGATAAATACGGTATAGTTTTTGTTGCTTCACCAAGAGCAATTGGCAACACACCTGAAGCTAAAGGATCAAGTGTCCCCAGATGACCAGCTTTCTTAATTCCAAAAATCTTTTTAACTTGGGTTACAGCTTGTGCAGAACTAATTCCTATTGGTTTATCGAGATTCAGCCAACCATATTTCATAGTTAATTATATACAATTGGTAACAGTTTAGCTTGAAATATATGCTTTAAATAATAACGTAAAAAATAGCTTGACTAACATGCATCTATTAACACATACTTAATCTTTTTATTAGCCTTATTTAAGGGGACTATTATGACTACAAATAAAGATCAAAACATATGGAAGTGGGAAAACACTGCACATATAACAAAAATGGGTATTGAAGGTACAGTTGCACTTGCATCTTTAGCAGCAGCAATAACAACAATATTAATTGCTACTAAAGTAATTGCTGGACCTGCATCTTTAGCACTTGTTGCTAGCCCTGCTGGAATTGCAGTTCTATTTATTGCAGCTGTATATTTTGCTGCACAAGCTTATTCTTCATATCAGCAAATGAATGTAATGGAGGGAGCTAAGGGTGAAGCGCTTAATGACAACGATTTCAACGAAAAAGTTAAAGCTTCCTTAGGAAATCCTGATGTTACTCAAATATTTGATAACAAATACGCACTTAAGTCTCCAGGAGCTGTCTAAATAGCACAAGAGGTAGAGATGGTTCTGCCTCTTTTTTTCATTTGAGCATGTAAAGGTTATGATAATCTATCCCACACCTCAACTACATCCTCACTAAACTCTATTATCTCTACTTTTTTGAATTGATAGCAGTTGTTGATGGATTCAATCTCTAAATTCCCTACAAAAGGAGTGGCATCATTGCCTAAAATTTTACCACTGCGGCAGATTATTAATCTATCGATTAAATTATGCTTTAATAGCTCTGTGATTAACACTCCTCCACCTTCAACTAATAACCTTGTTATACCGATTTCTGAAACAAGTTTTGATACCATGTCTTTGAGGCAGACTTTGCCAGCATTGTTTGAATTAACTACTAAGTAGTTAATGTTTTTTATTTTTTTCTTTACTTCATTGTTTGTAATTACCCAAGTTGAACCTCCTGTCATCCCAGTGCGTGACACTGGGATCCATTCTTCTTCTTTTTTTCTAGATTCCAGCGTCACGCGCTGGAATGACATCGAAAGGTATGCTGTTGGCTCTTTGCTTAAATCATGGTTATATAAGGTATCTGCAGTCTTTGCAATGTTATGCTCTTCCTTTAATTTCCCTTGGCTATCAATAATTAGCCTTATTGGTGATCTATTTTCGAGCCCTGGTAACCTGCAAGTTAAGAGTGGATCGTCACTAACAAGGGTATTGCTGCCAATCATAATTGCATCATATTTTGCTCTAAGCTTCTGTACCCAATTTCTCGTATCTTCACTTGTTACCCATTTGCTATCGCCTGTAAATGTTGCAATTTTCCCGTCAAGAGTTGTTGCGATTTTACAGGCTATAAATGGCCTGTGTAGTTTTTTAGTGGTGAAAAAACCGACATTCAGTTCTTCTGCCTCTTTTTGCATAATTCCTTGTTTCACTTCAATTCCTGCTTCTTTCAGAGCTTTAATGCCTCCACCTGAAACTCTACTATCTGGGTCAATAGTTGCAATTACTACCCTTTTTATTCCAGCTCTTATAATTCCTGCGGTGCAAGGTTCTGTAACTCCAAAGTGGCAACATGGCTCGAGCGTGATATACATAGTTGCATCTTGAGTTGAACCTTTCGCGTTTTGCAAAGCGACTACCTCCGCATGCGGACGCCCACCGATCCCTGTATATCCCTCACTAATAATTGTACCATCTTTTACAATAACACACCCGACAGCAGGATTTGGTGCAACATTTCCAAGATTTTTTTCTGCAAGCCTTAATGCAATTGACATGAAATGATCATCAGTCATTAGAAAGAAGTCATTTCGTATGAGGTATCAAAAATTCTTCTGTGCTCGTGTATGGCAAATCTATCTGTCATACCCGAGATATAGTCACATATTATTACTGAACGCTGAGATTCACAAGCGAGTTTACTCCACTCTGTGGGAAGTAATCCTGGGTTTTCATAAAAACATTGAAAAAGTTCCTGTATTATGCGTTTCGCTTTGTTCATCGTTCTACTCAGTTTATAGCTTCTGTATATTTTCTCCATGTTGAATCTTTTCATTTCTTTTGTAGCATTCGCAACTTCTGGTGAAAATGTGACTAGCATTTTATTTAGACTTCTTACGTCTTCTACACTTTTTATTTTGTGATCTTCAATATTTCTTTCAGTCTGAGAAACAACATCACTTATCATAGTTCCTATAGTTCCACTCAGTGATTCATGTATGAGTTTGCTCTGAGGCAATTCTGAATATCTGCTCCTTATGTCTTTAAACATTTTTTCAATTAAAGGAACCTTCAGCAAATCTTCGATGGTTACTAAATTCGCCCTGAGTGCATCATCAAGATCGTGAACACTGTAAGCAATATCATCGGCAATTGAAGCAACTTGCGCTTCAATGCTTGAAAATTCTTCAAGTTTTAGATCATATTTTTTGTTGTATTCTAGCAATAGCTGATTATTTGTGTGAGATACTGCATTCTGACCAAGTAAGGGACCGTTATGTTTTGCAACTCCTTCAATCACCTCCCAACTTAGATTCATACCATCAAAGTCAGCGTGTTTTTGTTCGAGGTAAGTTAAAATCCTTATAGCTTGAACATTATGATCAAACTCATACTTCTCATTATCAACTTGAACTGATTGCTTTAGAGCATCCTCACCTGTGTGACCAAATGGGGGATGACCAAGGTCATGTGCAAGCGCTATGCATTCAGTGATATCCTCATCTAAGCCGAGTCTACGCGCAATGGACCTTGCAATTTGTGCAACTTCAAGGCTATGAGTAAGCCGAGTGCGATAGTAATCGTGCTCGTAATTGATAAAAACTTGTGTCTTGTACCCTAATTTTCTAAACGCATTAGAGTGAATGATACGGTCCCTATCACGCTGAAAGCAGCTGCGATTCTCATCTTCTGGCTCTTTGAAGTATCTCCCTTTTGTTTTGCTTGGAAAGCATGCATAATTTAATAGAAAATTATTGTTTGACATGTAAAATTTCTACTATAATAAGTTATCAATAATAAACGGTGGTTACTATGTCAACAGATTACAACATCAACTTAACTGATAATGCACTAAAAAAAATCCACTCTCTTGCAGAGAAGGAAGGAGATAAGAGTTCCGTTTTACGGGTTGCAGTTTCAGGCGGTGGATGTTCTGGCTTCAAATACAATTTTCTTATGGATCAAATGAATAAAAATCTATCTTTGGATGATGAAGATGATGATTACGATGATGAGTTTGATGACGAAGACGAAGATGATGATTATGAAGAAAGCGAGGACTATAGAAGCCATTCCAGTTTTAGCGAAAAAGGTAAAGATATAGTAATTAATGATGAAAATGGCAATCCTGTATTAATGGTTGATAATTGTTCAGCAAAATTTTTGAATAATTCAGTTATAGATTATACTGAGGATCTCAGTGGTTCTGGTTTTCAAATAAAGAATGCCTTTGCTAAGTCTCAATGTGGTTGTGGTAACAGTTTTTCGGTTTAATTATTACTAAAACTTAGATGCCTTCTGGGTCTTTTAAACATGGGTGATAATGTAGCTCTAGAACTAACTTCTGTAGATAAAAGCTTCAAGGATAATTCTGCTGTTGTAAAAGACATCAACCTAAGTGTCACAAGAGGGCAGGTAGTAGCGCTGATTGGCAATTCAGGTGCAGGAAAAACAACTATATTGCAAATCGCAGGCTTGTTGGACAAGCCAACTTCAGGTATAGTTACGATAGATGGAATAAATTGCACACAAGCCAATAATAAGCATAAAACCCATGTAAGAAGAAATTTTCTTAGTTTTGTTTATCAATTTCACTATTTGTTACAAGAGTTATCGGTGTTGGAAAATATTATGCTTCCTCAACTCATTGCAGGAAAAAGCAAAGCTGAAGCAAAAAAAAATTCGCAAGCAATGTTGAGAAAATTTGGTCTGGAAAACAAAGCAAGTAGCATGGTATCTGAAGTTTCGGGTGGGGAAAGGCAGAGAATTGCAATTGCAAGAAGCATTGTAAATTCTCCAAAGCTTTTACTTGCAGATGAGCCAACAGGAAATTTAGATCCAACAAATTCTTTTAACGTGTTTTTACTGCTACATTCATACGTAAAGGAAAATAACAGCTCTATGCTTATAGTAACACACAATCATCTCCTTGCAGAAAAGGCAGACTGCATTTTCCAATTGAGAGATCGATCATTAGTGAAGTTGTGAATAGGAAAAATAGCACAATTTCTATGCCTTATACTTATCTAACCAATGATCATTAACAGAGTACAACTCGCATGAAATGCTTTCATTGCTTTTTATACACGGACTTCTTAACTTACGCTGTTTACTTAGGGAACACCCCGATAACATAAACACAGCTAAAACAAAAAATAATAGCTTTTTAAACATAACAAAACCTTTTCATTTATATTACTACACTTATTTCTCTTGTTTGTAAAGATTAGGCATATTCTTTTACTCTTACCTCTTTTTTGACCTTTTGAGAAGAAATAGTTGCACTATTCAAGCGCAGTTTTATATAATTGTCCACGATTTGAGTCACTTCCTCTTCTTTATCCCTTAGAAAGTGATTAGTATCGTCTATTATATGGTATTTCATGTGATCACTTTTTACTGAATTTATCAACCTTTTTGCTAATTCTGTTACATCGCTTTCTTCTGAGATTGTATCATTGCTGCTTTGTATTATAAGCCCAGAAACTGGACAGGGAGAAAGAAAAGAAAAATCGTACTTAGTTACCGGAAGAGAAAGAGCAATAAAACCCACTATCTCAGGGCGGCGCATTGTTAGCTGCATAGCCACCCATGCTCCAAAAGAAAAACCAGCGATCCAAATTGGAACATTGCTAGGATTATGTTCCTGAAGCCAATCAATGGCTACCGCAGTGTCAGTTAATTCTCCTATACCCTTATCAAAAGTTCCGGTAGATTTTCCCACACCACGAAAGTTAATTTTCAATGCGGAAAAATTGTTGTCGATAAAAGACGTATATGTACTATGTACAATTTTACTATCCATATTACCACCATATTGAGGATGATGATGTAAAACCAGCACAACCGGCGCGTTGGCATTTTTGCTTTGATGGTATTCACCTTCTATCTTTCTTGTTGCATTATTCAAAAAAACTTCAACCATGGTAACTCCTAATAAGAACCCGCTTGACAGGTATTGATGACATGAGTTATTAATTATGTATTAATTTCGCTGTTTTTGCAATAAATTTTTTATCGTGTTAAAGCTAACGTACATAGTTATGGTTATAGTTGATGGTAAACTTATTTAAGTGACAGATGAGTCCATTCTCTTTAGAAAATAGTGGTTGCGTATATGCTGATTACAATGCAACTGCTCCAATTAGCGAGAATGTAAAAAAAAGTATATTTGAGGTCTTGTTAAAACAAACGCTCAATCCATCATCGCTACATAAAAGAGGACAAGAAGCGAGGAAGATTCTTCAGGATGCAAGAGATAACGTACGTGGTGCTATTGGTGTTCTAAGTGATAAAGAAATAGTTTTTACGTCTGGTGCGACTGAAGCGAATAACCTTGTTATGAGAGGAATAGCAGGCTATCTGCATATAATTTCAGCTATAGAGCATCCTTCAATTCTTAATTCTGCATGTAATCCATATATAATACCCGTTAATCAGGAGGGCATTGTTGACTTTTTAGAGCTAGAAAAAATTCTAAGCGAACTTAAAGGAAACAAAGCAATAGTTTCAGTTATGATGGCAAATAACGAAACCGGAGTTATTCAACCTATTGAGGAAATAGCTGAAATAGTACACAAATTTGGAGCAATTTGCCACACTGACACTGCTCAAAGTGTTGGGAAAATTAAAGTTAATATGGAAGATTTAGGAGTGGATTTACTCACTTTATCCGCCCATAAATTTGGCGGTGTAGCAGGCAGTGGAGTTTTAATATTCAATAAAGAACTTGCGATAGAACCTATTATAATAGGTGGTGGACAAGAGAAGGGATTTCGTGGTGGTACGGAAAATATTGTTGCGATTGCAGGCCTTTCTGCTGCACTGCAAAATATTCCAGACCTTCTATCAAAAATGGATGAAGTAAAGGAGCTACGTGATCAATTAGAGTGTGAATTATTAAATCTTGCCAGTGACATAAGAATCTTCGGTAAAAGCTCTAAGAGGCTGCCAAACACAAGTTTTATTTATATGCCAGGAGTAAAGAGTGATGTGCAGCTCATGCATTTTGACTTGAATCATATTGCAGTTAGTAATGGCTCCGCGTGTTCTTCTGGAAAAGTTGAGCCTTCCCATGTTTTGCTTGCAATGGGGGCAACAAAAGAGCAAGCAGAGTGTTCAATTAGAATCAGTATAGGTCCAGAAACTAAACCACAAGACATAAAAAAAATAGTGGATTGTTGGTATAATATCTACAAGCAGAACTCCTTGGTATAGATAATACGTGGTATCATGCAGGCACTGGCCGAGCATTAGATGTAAAAAATTACTTGACAAACTCCGCCAGCGCCCTTATCATGGTACTGAAGCTATTTATTTATCTTCTCTGTACAGATTAAATGACAAAAAAACTCACGTATCTGGCGTCTCATGTTTAATTTTTTGCACTATGTGCACTCTATGTCTTTATCAAATTTCTGGGTTTTTACCTACACAAGCTGAAATACGCTTATAAAGCATTTAAAACATTAAAAAACGCCAACTTAAAAAATGGATAGTGAATAATTAGCTACCTTAGGGTTTCTTTTGCCTTTTTTTCTGTTTAGTAAATTTCTTAACGTTTATAATTTAGATTAGTTGCGGCTTAAAAGCAGCTAAATCGCGGTTATTAAACGTTTAGAATAAAAAAACGCCATACTTGAAAGTATAATGTAAGTAATTAGCCAACCACGGGGCTTCTTTTGCCTTTTTTTTCGTTTGGTAAATTTCTTAAATATTATGGCTAAAGATTGCACGAATGTTGCAATTACAAAAGCGATCTCTACTAGGAGGATGTCATTAGACTTCTTTCAAAATTCATGTATGGAGCTCAAAATTGTGAATTGCAGCAATCAAATTAAACCTTAAACCAAAACGTTTTCGTCGGTTTCTATACCTGTCCGAGATGATTTTAAACCTTTTCAATAAGCCAATTACGTTTTCAACAATTGCCCTTTGGCTCATAAGTGCCCTGTTCTCTTTTTTTTGTTCTTTGCTTAACGGATTCTTTTTCATTTTCCTGTGCGGTAATACAACATTTTTGTGTATCTTCTGCATTCCCCTGTAGCCGGCATCAGCTAAGATTTTGGTGTCCGGTAATATTGCTACCTTTGATTCTCTAAACATCCGAAAATCGTGTTTTCTACCATTCGAGAAAGATGTGCATATGACTTTTTTACTCTTCTTCTCTGTTACTATTTGTGTTTTTATAGTATGCCTTTTTTTCTTTCCAGAGTAGAAGGGCTTTTGCTTTTTTTTGGTCTCTCTACTGGCGTTTCAGTTCCGTCTATTACTAAAACTTCATATTCTACATCACTCTTTAATAGCTCTTTTTTTCCTGGTAATGCAAAATCTGGATGTTTTATTAATATGTCTTCTACCTATCTTATTATTTTAAAACTGTTACTTTCACTCATGCCATAGCTTTGCCCAATATGAAAATATGTACGATATTCTCTTATATATTCCAGTGCCATAAGTAGCCTGTCTTCTATGCAAAGTTTACTTTTTCTTCCACTTCTAGCTTTTTTTCTTTTATCCTCCACTTCTAGAATTTCTACCATTCGCTCAAATGTTGCTTTTTTTACCCCTGTTAAACGTCGAAACTTTTCTCCTTCTAACTTTTCTATTTCCTTATATTTCATGCTTTCAAATACTTCATCTTACACTCCCTCTAACAATTTTGAAAGAAGTCTAATGGGTTTATGTTTATTGTCAGCGGAATTGTAGTGTCAATGTTAGCACTTTTTACAGATCATAAAATGGCGCTTTTTGCGATATTTGCAATGTTGGCAGTTGCTAGTATTTTAAATTATGCTACAAAAGAGACATACCCTAAAAAATAAAGTAGCTGAACCTTAAGTCAGTTGCTATATTGTGTTTAAATATTGCAATACTTACTCAATTATGGATCATGTTATAACAAAAGACACAGCAGTAACTAAGGCAACAATAGCTGAAAATATAAACCAAGAAATAGGATTATCAAAGGAAGACTCTGCTTCGATAATAGATGATATATTGGACGAAATAAAGACGAGCTTGGCAAAGGATGGAATAGTAAAAATATCGTCATTTGGAACATTCTTGGTCAAAAAAAAGAAGGAAAGGCCAGGAAATATACCAAATACATCGGAGAAAGTGATGATTCAGGCAAGAAATTCAGTTTCTTTTAGGCCTTCAAAAATTATAAAAAAATCAATCAATAATTAATGAACAAGGAAAAATTATTTTATACGATTGGGGAAGTAGCTGAAGAGCTACATTTGGAACAGCATGTTTTGAGATTTTGGGAAGGTCAATTTCATCAAATTAAGCCTACAAAGCGTAAAGGAAGAAGGCTATATGATCGTAAGTGTATAGAGGCCATAAAGAAAGTAAAATACATGCTATATGATAAAGGATATACAATAAAAGGAGTGCAAAAAGAATTTGGTAATGATATAAAAGTCACAAAGAATTTGTTGCAAGAACTCACCGATTTGAGAGACTATTTAACTAGTAAAATAAATAGCGAGGAAAGTAACAAGCAGACGTGAAACACTACGTCTCGCTAAAATTTTGGAGTTTTATGAGAGTTTAAAATGTGGCATATAGCCTCATTTCTTATGTTATTAGCAATATTAATAGGCTGTGGCCTGCAAAAACCCGCACCTGTGCTGCTTAAAGGCGAAGAATTTTACGGAAAAAGAGATCTGGAATATACAAGAGAGTACCATTTAATTAGGGAGCCTTCAGTGCAAAAAGAAAGTAGAAAAGCCATCATAAATAGGATATACAGAGATAACAATAATGCACAAAACGTGGAGGTAAATTGTAAATTTGTAATGCCAGTTAAAGGTTCAGCTACCTCTTCTGATGAAACGTGTAAGGATGGCATAAAAATTGCTGCTCAAAATGGAACGAACGTAATTGCCTCTGCACCCGGCAAAGTGATATATGTAGGCAAAGGGCTGAGATGGTATGGAAATTTAATTATAGTGGAACACAAAGATAATTACATGACTGTGTACTCCTATTTAAAAAACATACATGTTGAAATTGGTGATAAAGTAAAACAAGGTCAAGTAATTGGATCTGCAGGTAAATCAAGCACACAAGATAAAGACCCGCAGATGTGTTTCACAATACGGCATAATGGCCAAGCGGTTGATCCTTTGGTGCACACAAACTGTGATTAAATTTGGATTGATATGAAATATGATTTTAAAAATGTTGAAAAATTTTATCAAAATAAATGGGATTTTTCTGTAAGCAAGAGCGGTAAACAAGAAAAGTGTTACGTGTTGGAAATGTTTCCATATCCATCTGGTAAAATTCATATGGGACACTTACGTAACTATACAATAGGGGATGTGATAGCGCGTTACAAGAGAGCTAATGGATTTGAGGTTTTGCACCCAGTTGGCTGGGATGCGTTTGGATTACCAGCTGAAAATGCAGCAAGGGACAATAATATTAGCCCTGCGGTATGGACGAAAGAGAATATAGATAATATGCGTACACAGTTGAAATCTATAGGTCTTTCTTATAATTGGGAGCGTGAACTCTCCACATGTGAACCTGACTATTACAAACACGAACAAAAATTTTTCCTGGATTTTTTAAAGCATGGGCTTGCCTACCGAAAAGAGTCGTGGGTTAACTGGGACCCGGTAGACCAAACAGTGCTTGCAAATGAACAAGTAGTCGACGGAAAAGGATGGCGGTCAGGCGCCGTTGTTGAAAAACGTAAGTTGTCCCAATGGTTTTTAAAGATTACTGATTTCGCTGAAGATTTACTCAAGTGCTTGCAAAGTTTAAAAAATTGGCCAGAAAAAGTCAAAACAATGCAGGAGCGTTGGATAGGAAAATCTGAAGGGATCACCATAGAATTTGAAATAGTTGGCTTAAATAAGAAATTAAAGATTTTTACAACTTCTCCTCATACTTGGTTTGGAGCTTCTTTTTTTGCGGTAGCAGCAGAACACCCTATTGTGCAGGATCTTAAGGACAAAGAAATACGAGACTTTATCGATGGCATGAAAGCAAAGGAGGAAAATGACGAAAAAATAGGAGTTTACACCGGATTAAACGTCAAGCATCCATTTCTTGATAAGGAATTGCCGCTTTACATAGCGAATTTTGTGTTGATGGAATATAGGGAAGGCGCGATTTTTGGGTGCCCTGCACATGATCAGCGTGATTTTGAATTTGCACAGAAGTATGGTTTGCCGATTATTCCTGTTATTTGTGAAAAGGGTGCACAAGCCATAGTGACTCTAGAAGAAGCCTACACTGGCGGCGAAATAATGTGCAACTCTGAATTCTTAAATGGATTGACGGTTAGTGAAGCAAAGGAAGTAATCATTAAAAAGCTCAAAGAAAAAGGGATAGGTGAGAAAACAACAAACTATCGTTTACATGATTGGGGAATTTCGAGACAACGTTATTGGGGATGCCCTATACCTATTATATATTGCAAAGACTGTGGTACTGTTCCAGTGCCAGAAAAAGACCTGCCTGTAATACTGCCCGCGGATGTGGAATTCACAAGTGGTGGCAATCCACTTGATAAACATCCTACTTGGAAATTTGTTGATTGCCCAAAATGTGGAAAGCAAGCAGAGCGTGAAACTGATACGTTTGACACCTTTTTTGAATCCTCTTGGTATTTTGCTGCATTCTGTAGCGAAGATAAATCAATAGACAAAGATGCGTGTAATCGTTTTATGCCTGTTGATTATTATATAGGTGGAATAGAGCATGCAATTCTGCATTTGCTTTACTCACGATTTTTCTGCCGTGCTTTAATCAAATGTGGCTATTTTGATATTAAAGAGCCTTTCTCTACTTTAATCACTCAAGGAATGGTCTGCCATGCAACTTATAAAGACGAAAATGGTAAGTGGCTATTTCCCGAAGAAGCAAAAGAGTTGATTGCACAAGGAGCTAAGGTTCAAGTTGGAAAAGTCGAGAAAATGAGCAAGTCGAAAAAGAACACAGTTGATCCAAATTTTATCATAGAAAAGTATGGTGCTGATACTGCCCGCTTGTTTGTGTTGTCTGACACTCCTCCAGAGAAAGATATGGAATGGTCCGATGATGGCGTGGAAGGTTGTTCTCGTTATGTAAATAAATTGTGGCGTATGGTCATGCAGCTTAAGCCTGTGAATATGCACTATGATAACAAAAGTGTTATGGGTGGACTTCTAGAGTACAGAAAAAAAATTCATAAACTCTTACACGGACTTACAGATGACTTGGAAAGCTGCAGATTAAACTGTGTAGTGGCAAAATTCCGTGAAATGACAAATTTAATAGCTGAAATAGATGTAAAAACTGGAAAATCTCTTATTGATGAAGGTATATGTATACTAATCAGAGTAATTGAACCGTTCATGCCACATCTGGCTGAAAGCCTATGGCAAGAAATAGGAGGTCAACCTTGGCCAAAAGCTGATGAATCATTATTAGTTGACGATACGGTAACTATAGCAGTGCAGATCAATGGAAAGTTGCGTGCGACAATCGAAGTGGCAATTAACTTACCTCAAGAAGAATTGAAGAAAATAGCGATAGACTCCGTGTCCAGTAAAATCGATCAAAATAAAGTTCGCGCTGTATATGCTGTACCAAATAAGATAGTAAATATAGTTATATAAAAAATCCGTAGCGCACCTTTGACTTTATGATTATACTTTTTTTAACATGCGATTATATCTTTTTTAATATAAAGGATATATACTTATGCATTATATATTTTTTTGTATGAGGAGTTATATGAAAATGAAAAGATTATGTGCTTTAGCTGTGTTGCTCACATCATCTCTAGCAGGTGCAGCTAATAATAGTGCAAGTAAGTCAGAAGATCAGTACTATGCAGGTTTAAACTTTGGTGCTGGATGGGGTGGTGGCTTAAAAATAAAACCTAGCGTTGTTTTTGGTTATCATCATGACAAAAACTCTAAGTTTGAACTTGAGGTTCTCACTGACATAAGTGATATGTTTGGTAAAGAAGAAAAGAAAATGGGGGCTAGCTTATTAGCAAATTACCGTTATTACCCTGACCTTGATATTGATCCCGTTAAGCTATATGTCAGCGGAGGTTTAGGAGGATACCTACAAGTAATACCTTTTGGCTTTGGTAAAGCAAGTGAATCTTCAGAAGGGGATGGAGCTGCTGCAGAGGAGGCATCTGTAGTAGATAAAATACTGGGTTCTATTTCCTATAAACTAAAGGTTGGTGTTGATTATGAAATTGCTCCACAGATAGTTGGTACAGCTGGTATTACCGCAGGCGGGCAACTAAGTGGCTTTAAACCACCAGTACAAATACCGGACGCGATTCTAGAAGTAGGAATACGTTATAATTTTTAATGCTGCTACTTAGTTCATAAAGGTAGAGGCAATGTTGAGGATGAAATAAACAGCATTAAAAAAATCCGGAAACATATGAGATACTTTTCGAATATGGTTTTGAACGCTAACTATAGATTAGAAAAATAATAAGAGAGAGGGTGAACTCCAGTATTTTAGCAAAAAATAGGAGGTACCCCATAAATAAAAAGATGATAGAATTGTTTTGTAGACGATTATTGTAACGAAAATTTTGTAAACAGGCTATTGTCTAATGGGGAAAAATCTACGTAACCAGACTGCATTCTGTGATTTTTAGCAAAACACGATCTTTCATTTGAGCTTTCTTCAATTTAAAATAGATACAGAAAGTTGCTGCCTAGCTATCTTCAAAAATATGGTTGAATAATTGTGTGTATAATTATTAATGTTTTCCAAGCATTTTGGCCATCAAAATTTCTCGATCCTCGCAATGATTTGTGTTTCAAAAAAATCTTTGGAACGGAAAAAAACAAGAATATCCCTATCCACTTTTTGAACGATATTTTAGGGTTTTCTAATTGCACATAAGTCAACAATAATTTTCACACAAATCAAAACAGCATATCTTCTCCATAATCCTTGGTAATTTTACATAAGTTAAAAGTAGCATATGGTTCTCTCCACGGTCTGAGATGACAATAAATTTGTCAAGCCACACTATACTTGTTAGGGCGGAAGTGGATGGCAACATGTTTACCACGAAGTCTAAACTATTACAACTACCTGAAGCAATTGGAGCTTCTCGAGTTACGAAAAATATTTTGAAATCTGAAAGAATGATGTGGA
This sequence comes from Wolbachia endosymbiont (group A) of Longitarsus flavicornis, assembly GCF_963931955.1. NCBI lineage: Bacteria > Pseudomonadati > Pseudomonadota > Alphaproteobacteria > Rickettsiales > Anaplasmataceae > Wolbachia > Wolbachia endosymbiont (group A) of Longitarsus flavicornis. Next base: position 570,468 of record NZ_OZ008337.1, read on the forward strand.
AATTTTTAGATGACCCAGAAAATATTCCGCTGACAAATAACCACGCTGAACGGTAAATTCGGCATTATGTCGTTTATCGCAAAAATTCATATTTTACCCAATCGAAGCAGGGAACTTGAACGGATAATTTCGTTATACTTAACATGGAAACAAAGGGCCTTTTCACAATCTCCTATCTATTGTTTCTTAAACCACTCTGCTGAACGGACAATGGCGTCAACTTAAGGAAAAATATCAGCGATAGTGTATAAAATTTCTCTCTAAAACTTTTACCATTAAATTATCCAGAAGCCGCAGGAAACAGCACTTTTGTTTCTATTTTATTTCAACAAAGAAGTTTAAAATGTGTCCTTTTTAGGTGAAACATGCAAAAAGGAAAAATTTTATTCTACAAATTAAAAATATAATATACTCGAAAGCTTTTCAGAGAATCCATTGTGTTGGAAAAAACAGTTTTACACGAACAAGAAAACTTCCTTTTTCGACAGTATTTTCTATGATTTTAAAGTTAGTTAAAAAAAGTTTGGGAATAGAATGTGAACTTATGGAGCCATTGACATGTAAAACTCCACCCTCAAAGCAAGCTTTTTCTAAAGCAAGGTATAAGATTTGCCATACAGGCTTTCAAGAATTATTAGAGCTAAGCATCCAAACAGCCTATCAGGATGAACCTGAGTATGGAACTTGGAGAGGCTATAGACTTATTGCAGCAGATGGTTCTGGTATGAGATTACCCAGCTCTGAGGAAATTGTATCCGAGTTTGGCCGCTTTAAACCAAATGGAACAACAGGCACAATGCCACCATTGGCAATTTGTTTGTTGATTTGTGTACTTCGCTGATTTGTAGTGCTCGTCTTGCGGCTTGGAATATAGGTGAACAAACGTTGGCGGAAGAGCAATTACCCGAAGTTATCACTCAAATGCGTTCATTAAATCAAAAGAAATTATTATTTATCTATGATCGTGGTTATCCTTCAGTAAAATTCATTCAGCAGCATTATGATTTGGAAGTAGATTTTATTTTTCGCTTGCAAAAAAGAAATTATAGCAAGCTATGGGAACGAATTGCATCTGGAGAATTAGATTTCGATTTTATATTAGAAAATGAAAAGCTAAAAAATAAAATGAAAGGACAGAAAGTAAGAGTTATAGTGCTGACATTAGCCAACGGAGAAACAGAGGTATTGATTACTTCACTTTTTGACCGAGTAAAATTTACTTTGGAAGATATCAGCAAAGCTTATGTGTTAAGGTGGCATATAGAGGAGTGCTATAAACGACTCAAAATAGGTGCAGAATTAGAGAATTTTTCTGGCGTAAATTTAGAGGCTGTATTACAAGAATTTTGGGCAAACTTAGTCATGTGTAATATATTAGACTTCTTTCAAAATTCATGTATGGAGCTCAAAATTGTGAATTGCAGCAATCAAATTAAACCTTAAACCAAAACGTTTTCGTCGGTTTCTATACCTGTCCGAGATGATTTTAAACCTTTTCAATAAGCCAATTACGTTTTCAACAATTGCCCTTTGGCTCATAAGTGCCCTGTTCTCTTTTTTTTGTTCTTTGCTTAACGGATTCTTTTTCATTTTCCTGTGCGGTAATACAACATTTTTGTGTATCTTCTGCATTCCCCTGTAGCCGGCATCAGCTAAGATTTTGGTGTCCGGTAATATTGCTACCTTTGATTCTCTAAACATCCGAAAATCGTGTTTTCTACCATTCGAGAAAGATGTGCATATGACTTTTTTACTCTTCTTCTCTGTTACTATTTGTGTTTTTATAGTATGCCTTTTTTTCTTTCCAGAGTAGAAGGGCTTTTGCTTTTTTTTGGTCTCTCTACTGGCGTTTCAGTTCCGTCTATTACTAAAACTTCATATTCTACATCACTCTTTAATAGCTCTTTTTTTCCTGGTAATGCAAAATCTGGATGTTTTATTAATATGTCTTCTACCTATCTTATTATTTTAAAACTGTTACTTTCACTCATGCCATAGCTTTGCCCAATATGAAAATATGTACGATATTCTCTTATATATTCCAGTGCCATAAGTAGCCTGTCTTCTATGCAAAGTTTACTTTTTCTTCCACTTCTAGCTTTTTTTCTTTTATCCTCCACTTCTAGAATTTCTACCATTCGCTCAAATGTTGCTTTTTTTACCCCTGTTAAACGTCGAAACTTTTCTCCTTCTAACTTTTCTATTTCCTTATATTTCATGCTTTCAAATACTTCATCTTACACTCCCTCTAACAATTTTGAAAGAAGTCTATTGTCGCTTCATATGTGTGATGCACAAGGGCCTTGGAATCCAGATCAAATTGCTGAGTATCGTTTAAATTTTTCAGTTTTATTTGGTGTAATGAGGCAGAAACTCTATCAGGTACTTATTGGAAATTGTTCGCCAAAAAACTTTCAAGCCCTTTTTGATAGAGCAAGTATACGCGCTAAAGTTAAAATCCGACCAGGACAGCCGCGATAAGGTAGATAAGCCCAAACGCCATCATGTCTTTAGGAGAGTTTGCTAATGGAGGCTCTTAAGTTGACGCCATTGCCTGAACAGATACCTTTACGAACATTTATTTTTGAAGACAGCAAATAGTGTCATTCCAATGCGTCTTCCCGTGGAGATTAAATTATAATGCTCATGCAGTTGCGTGCTCGGCTAATTAACAGAAAAATCTATAATTCAGTTTACGTATTTTCTTATCTCAGCCAAAATCTTATCAGATTGACTTTCGTCTGAATTTAAATCAGCTGCAAAGTGTGTAACATATCTTCCTTCAGGGCCAATAAGATATATTATCGAAGAATGGTTGATTTCTTCTTCTCCACCAACTTTGCTAGCGTATACTTTATACTTTGCAATTACTTCGTCTATTTTTTCTCTTTCACCAGTTAACATTTGTATTCTATGGTCAAATTGCTGCTGAAATTCTTTGAGTTTTTCAGTGCTATCGCGTTCAGGATCAACTGTGATGAAGAATGTTTGTAGCTTGTTGTTAGTCTTCTCATCTAACTTTGCAAGTGTTTCTGAAATTATTCCAAGGTTCATAGGGCAAATTCTTTTGCATGAGGAAAACCCAAAGAAAATCATCATGTATTTATCTTTAAAATCACTACTGCGCAGGATCTGTCCGTCCTGATTAATTAAAGAAAAATCTCCGCCTATCTTAACTTCTGCGTTGTGAATCGCTGCTGGGGCAAATATGCCTTTTTTGGTGAAATAACAATAACCTAAAAAAACAACTGCTAATGCTACTAGCATATTAGATAACAATCTTATAAACCTTACCATTAGGGTGCTCTCAGTAAAATTAAATTGTATCTTTATTGGTTGATCTATTCAATATATTTATTCCAAAGTGTATTGTTAATTTTGTCTAACAGTTTCTTATGTTCATCAATTTCTTCACTATTTGGTGAATGTTCTCTGGGAGTTAGATTACGCACTTTATGCTGAACGAATGTAGAGTTACTGTCCTGATTGCATTCATTATCAAACAGAAAGGTTTGTAACCCTCCTGTAAGTTCAACATATACCTTTGCAAGCAATTGAGCATCAACTAGTGCTCCGTGCAATTCTCTATTCTCTAGCGATATATCAAAACGCTTACATAATGCATTCAAAGAAGCAGGTGATCCTGCGAATTTTTTCCTCGCAAGAGGTAATGTATCTAGCACTCTATCTGAGGAAATTAACCCAGCATTCAGCTTGCTTAACTCCATGTTAAGGAACTTAACATCGAATTCAGCGTTGTGAATTACCAAAATATCATTAGATATAAAGTCAAGAAATTCAAGTGCAACATTTGAAAATAATGGTTTATCTTCTAAAAATTCTTCACTAATACCGTGAATCTTAAACGAGTGATAAGGTATATCTCTTTCTGGGTTAAGGTACCGATGGAATACTTTACCTGTTGGAATACGATTAATTAATTCCACACACCCTATTTCAATAATTCGATGACCAGATTCAGTGTCAAGACCTGTCGTTTCAGTGTCAAGTACTATTTCGCGTAGCTTGCTTTCCATGGTTAACTCTAAATAAAACTAATCTTACTTGTCATTTGTCTTATCGTTACTTGTCTTTTTATAGTGAATAGAAACAAGCAACCAGCTTGGGTCTGATGAATTAACACTTTTTTTGAATTGCCATACATCCTCAACTTTATTAATAGTGGATGTACTACCTGATATGATATCTCCTTTATTATTCTTAACGAAGTTAATTTGCTCTGAAAGGAAATATACTGCAATAAACACTACATTTTTTACTAGCTTTATTTCTAAAATCTTTTGTGAAACGATAGAAACAATGATAGACTCGTGCACCTCTTTACGATGTTTAATCTTCTCTGCAAAATTATCATATAAGTCTTTATCGAGAAGTGGTTTTAACTGAGACAAATTTCCTTGATTGAAATACTTTATTATTAATTCAAAAGCTATGCTTGAACCTTCTATAAAGTGGGAAATAGAAAAATCTTTATTTTTTTTTAATATTTGTTCATAAGTAACTTTTATTGAATTTTCATCATTGCTATCAATGTAACCCTCAATGTTTTCTACTACGTCTTCTCTACTTCGGCTTACATCCAATACACCAGTTAGCTTTTTTAGGTTGAGGTTGGCTGATCTTCCTAAAGAATTATACAAACGTGAAAAAATGAACGCCGCTAATAAAGCATATATTACAAGCTCTATCATAGTAACTCAACTCCTTGGCATATAAAGTATCCGAACATTATTAATTATTAATGAAAATATGTTTTTCATATCAACTTATAATCAGGTTTGCTATTCGTTTGTAAATGAATATATTATATAAGAAAGTATTAAATATCTCAACTTAATTAAAGGAGACGTAAGAAATGCCACAACAAAAAATGAGAATTCACGGTCAATATGTTAAAGATCTATCATTTGAGAATCCGAATTCGCCATTCCTTTCTTCTAGTAAAGCTCCAGATATTAATGTAATGGTTAATATCAATTCAGCAAAATTAGAAGGGACGAAAAACAAAGAAGAAGTGAATGAAGAAAAATCTTTCCATGAAATTACTTTGCATATAGAAGTCAAAGCAACGATAAAAGATGAAGATATAAAAGATGGCGTAGCTTTCATTTGTGAAACGAAATATTGTGGCATTTTTTCAATAGAAAATTTAAAAGAGTTGAGCGAGGAAGAGGTAAGACAAGCTTTGTTTATTGGCGGACCTACTTTTCTTTTTCCTTTTGCAAGAGAAATAATTGCAAGAGTTACAAGTAGTGGTGGATTTCCCCCACTGATGCTAGATCCGATAGATTTTGAAACTATGTATGAGCAGCAAGGTCAACAACAAAAAAGTAACGGTAGTAATTCCAATTTTAACTAATATAGTGTGATAGGATGAACAATTCTTTAAATGCAAAAACGACTTTAAACATTGACGGGAAGTCATACAACTATTTTAGCCTAAGTAGCGCTAGTGAATTTTTAGGAATAGATGTGACTAAATTGCCCTGCTCACTTAAGGTTCTGCTTGAAAATTTATTGCGTAATGAAGATGGAGTGAACGTCAAGCTGGATGATATAAGAGTACTAGCAGACTGCGTTAATAAACACACTAATCACGAAATTAGCTATAAACCAGCAAGGGTATTGATGCAAGATTTTACAGGGGTTCCTGCTGTTGTTGATCTAGCTTCAATGCGGGGCTATGTTAAGAAAAATGGAGGAAGCCCGAGCAGCATAAATCCTTCTGTACCGGTTGATCTTGTGATTGACCATTCTGTTCAAGTAGATAGTTATGGAAGTGTTTCCGCATTCAGTAAGAATGTTGAGCTAGAAGTAAAAAGAAATTTGGAGAGATATCAATTTTTAAAGTGGGGGGAATCGTCCTTCACAAATTTTAGAGTAGTGCCGCCTGGCACAGGGATTTGCCACCAAGTGAATCTTGAGTATTTAGCGCAAGTTGTGTGTAATAATGATGGAGTCATATATCCTGACACTTTAGTTGGTACTGACAGCCATACTACAATGGTTAACGGGTTATCAGTCCTTGGTTGGGGTGTTGGAGGCATAGAAGCTGAGTCTGTGATGCTTGGTCAACCAATTAGTATGGTGATTCCAGAAGTAGTTGGATTTAAATTAATTGGCAGATTGTCGGAAGGAGTAACTGCGACCGATTTAGTGCTGACGGTTACCAATATCCTAAGAACAAAAGGCGTTGTTGGTAAGTTTGTAGAATTTTATGGTGATGGTTTAGATTATTTATCTTTGGCAGATAGAGCCACTATAGCAAACATGGCCCCGGAGTATGGCGCAACTTGTGGATTTTTTCCAATTGATCAGAAAACACTCGATTATTTACATTTAACAGGGCGACCAGAAGAGCTGATCAAATTAGTTGAAGTCTATTCAAAAGAGCAGGGATTGTGGCGCAGCAATGACGAATTAGCATTTTTTGACACACTAGAGCTTGATTTATCAAGCGTGAAGCCAGTAATGGCTGGTCCCAAAAGACCACAAGATAAAGTTTTTCTTTCACAAGTGGCAGAGTCTTTTTCTAAATCATTTTCAGTTAATGAGTCAAAGGAAAGCGATAAACTCCAAGATGGAAGTGTAGTTATTGCAGCAATAACAAGCTGCACTAATACTTCAAATCCAAGTGTGATGATTGCTGCAGGTCTTGTAGCTCGTAATGCAATTAAACTTGGATTAAAATCAAAGCCTTGGGTTAAAACTTCTCTTGCTCCAGGGTCACAAGTTGTAACAGAATATTTAGAAAAGTCTGGATTGCAGGTAGATCTAAATGCTTTGGGTTTTAATCTAGTTGGATATGGTTGCACAACTTGCATTGGGAATTCTGGTCCACTTAATAAAGATATAGAAGATGATATTAAAAATAAAAACCTAACTGTTGCTGCAGTTTTATCTGGCAATCGTAACTTTGAAGGAAGAATTCATCCGTTAGTCAAAGCTAATTACTTGGCATCTCCGCCACTTGTTGTTGCATATGCACTTGCTGGTACTGTGCAAATTGATCTGACAAAAGATTCAATATGCAAAGATAAGAATGGAAATGATGTCTATCTCAAAGATATATGGCCAACAAACAATGAAATCGAAGATTGTGTTAAAAGTGTGGTAACACGTGAGATGTTCATACAAAAGTATAAGGATGTTTTTTCTGGTGATGAACATTGGCGAAAGATAAAGTGTGAAAAAAGTGAAATCTATAATTGGGATGCAAACAGCACTTACATACAAAATCCGCCTTATTTTGATAACTTATCACCTAAAAATAATAAAATCGATATAAAGGGTGCACAAATATTAGCAATGTTTGGCGATAGCATAACTACTGATCATATTTCCCCTGCGGGAAATATTGCCTCGAGTAGTCCTGCCGGTCTATATTTAAAAGGGCTTGGAATTGAACCACAGGATTTCAATTCATATGGATCTCGTCGTGGTAATCACAATGTAATGATGCGTGGGACTTTTGCTAACATTAGAATAAAAAATGAAATGGTTAGCACCGAAGGTGGATATACAAAATATATTCCTTCTCAAGAAACTATGCCAATTTTTGATGCGGCGATGCGCTACAAGGAAGCTCTCATCATTGTGGCAGGAAAGGAGTATGGCACAGGTTCAAGTAGGGATTGGGCAGCAAAGGGTACTTTATTGTTGGGGATTAAAGTTGTAATTGCAGAAAGCTTTGAGCGTATACATAGGTCCAACTTAGTTGGTATGGGTGTTCTTCCACTTATATTCCAAAATGGAATAACCAGAAAGATATTTGATGGTAGTAAGGTAATAAGCATAAAAGGTGAAATAGTGCCAGGTGGAAATCTAGAATGTATCATCAAAGGAAAGGATAATTCTGAACAATCAATTCAACTCAAATGCTGTGTACAAACCGCAACTGAGATTAAATACTTAATGCATGGCGGAGTGTTAAGCTACATACTTGCACAATCCTTTTAAAGTTATTGCATGGACTTCTTCTAGCCAGCCCTGATCCCTTTTTAAATAATGATTTGTTCTATGCAAAGTTATGATATAATTTTGCCTTACATATGGTAACAGAGTGTTTTGCAGATAATTATATATGATTAGTCCTATACAAGAACCTAACGAGTTGAGAAAACGTTTACAAGGGTTTTATCGTACTGATGAGAAAAGTTATGTACGCCGCCTTGTAGAAAAAACAGAGCTTTCGGCTGATTCAAAAAATAGAATTTATAATATAGCAAAACAAGTTATTGAAAAGATTAAAGGCAACAAATTAGATGTCATAGATTCTTTCATGCAGCAATACTCGCTTTCCAATGACGAAGGAATAGCGCTTATGTGTCTTGCTGAGTCACTACTTAGAATACCAGATGATTATACAATAGACGAGCTAATCAAAGATAAAATTGCCAATCAAGAATGGAGTAAATATTTAGGACATTCTTCCTCATTGTTTGTCAATGCTTCCACATGGAGTTTAATGATAGGAAGTAGTATATTGAGAGATAATGAAGGCGATTCGAAGTTCTATTACGCAATTTCTAAATTACTTAAAAATTTAGGAGAGCCGATTATTCGCAAAGCAGTAAAACAAGCAATGTCTATGCTTGGTAATCATTTTGTTGTTGGAGAAACCATAGAAGAAGCTTTAAGATATGCAAAACTAGATGACAATAGTAAGTTTTTATACTCTTTTGATATGCTTGGTGAAGCTGCTCACACAGCTGAGGATGTGGAAGAGTATTTTAATTCATATATGCATTCAATAAAAGCTATAGGTGAATCCACTGATATAAGTGATTGTTTTAAATCGCATGGAATTTCAATCAAATTGTCTGCGTTACATCCACGTTATGAATTCAGCCAATTCGATAATATAGCTGAAGAGTTGAGAGCTAAACTGCTAGAGCTTTGTCATGAAGCAAAAAAGTACAATATTTCATTATGCATAGATGCAGAAGAATCAGAAAGACTTGAGATGTCATTAGTTTTATTCGAGCAATTGCGTCTTGATGACTCACTTTCTGAGTGGGAAGGGCTTGGCTTGGCTGTACAAGCATATCAAAAGCGCGCTTTATCTGTTCTTGACTTTGTTGAAGATGTTGCTATTCGATCAAAGCACAAAATTATGGTGAGGCTTGTAAAAGGTGCATATTGGGATTCAGAAATCAAGCGTACGCAAGAATTGGGATTAAATGATTACTCAGTATTTACAAGAAAAAGCTATACTGACGTATCTTACCTCGTGTGCGCACAGAAACTTTTGAGTAAACCAAACAGCTTTTACCCATGCTTTGGAACTCATAACGTCTATACTTTTGCTTCTATCATGGAACTTGCTGATAAAAACCACCCTGGATTTGAATTTCAACGCTTACATGGAATGGCAAAAGACTTATATGATTATGCAATGTCAGAGCTTGCAACAAATGTTAGCTGTCGTGTCTACGCACCCGTTGGGGAACATAGTGACTTGTTGCCTTATCTTATAAGATGCCTTCTTGAAAATGGAGCTAATAGTTCATTTGTTAATCAAATAAATGATTCTAACGTTAAAATTGATGAGTTAATTTCAGATCCACTGGAAAAAGCTATAAATTTTAATTATGAACCTCATCCAGGCATTCCATTACCACAAGATATTTTGGGACCAGAGAGAAAAAATTCCTTGGGAATGGATATTAGTGATTCAATTACAGTTTCGCAACTTGCAAATGATATAAAAAAATTTAGTGAAAAGAAATGGCAAATTGGGCCAATAATTGATGGAAAGGCACTATTTGATAGTGCTGAATTTATCGAAGTAGTGAATCCTGCACATTTGGAAAATGTAATTGGAGAAGTGTCAAGTGCAACAAGTGATCAGGCTTTAAATGCTCTTGAAATAGCACATAGTGCTTTTGCTGAATGGCAGAATGTTTCAGCAGTAGAGCGCGCTCAATACCTCGAAAAAGCTGCAGATTTGCTTGAAGAAAGGATGAAAGAGCTGATTTACATTCTGATTGTGGAAGCAGGAAAAATTTTATCCGATGCAATAGCAGAAGTAAGAGAGGCAATCGACTTTCTGCGTTATTATGCAATGATAGCAAAAAATGAACTGAGCGACTGGAAAAAATTGCCGGGCCCAACAGGTGAAGATAACTTCATCTTTTTTGAAGGCAGAGGAGTTTTCTTATGCATATCACCGTGGAATTTTCCGCTCGCTATCTTCATTGGGCAGGTTTCAGCTGCACTTGCAGCAGGTAATGCAGTGCTGGCAAAACCGGCAGAGCAAACGCCGATTATTGCCTATGAAGCTGTTAAGATACTACATGAAGCTGGGATATCAAAAAATGTGTTGCACCTCATTCCTGGGGATGGTGGATATTTAGGCAAAATATTAGTTCCAGACAATAGAATTTCCGGTGTAGCTTTTACTGGTTCAACACAAACTGCTCAAATAATCAATAAAATGCTTGCAAATAGGGATGGTCCTATCGTGCCACTTATTGCTGAAACAGGAGGGCTCAATGCTATGATAGTTGATAGCTCTGCTCTTTTAGAGCAAGTGGCTATGGATGTTGTACTTTCTGCGTTTCGCAGCGCCGGCCAACGCTGTTCTGCACTTAGAGTGCTGTTTATTCAAGAAGACATAGCAGAGAAGCAGATAAAAATGATATGCGGTGCAGCGCAAGAACTCAAGATTGGTGACCCAATACAACTTAGTACTGATATTGGTCCAATAATTGACAAAGCATCTATCGATATGCTCACTCAACATACGCAAAAAATGTCAGAGGATAAAGATTCAAATCTGTTATTTAAAGTACCCATGGATACAAATTCTCATAATGGTTATTTCTTTCCTCCATATATTTATGAGATACAAAAAATTTCGCAATTAAAGCAAGAAGTATTTGGTCCTATTTTACATATCATACGTTTTAACAAGTCACAATTAAATGAAGTTATAAGTGATATAAATAGTACTGGATATGGGCTTACGTTTTCTTTGCAGAGTCGTATACAAAGTCAAATTGACACTATAAGTAAAAAAATATCAGTTGGAAATGTCTACATCAACCGTAACCAGATAGGTGCAGCAGTTGGGATACAACCATTTGGTGGTAGAGGACTATCTGGCACTGGGCCAAAAGCTGGTGGTCCTCATTATTTACAGCGTTTTTCTACAGAAAAAGTTGTAAGTGTTAACACTACAGCATTCGGTGGTAACACTACACTTATGTGTTTGGATTAATTTGCGGGCCATAATTTTTCTTACCCCTAAACTAGACATTCGTGCAGACAGCGCTAAAATCCGAAAAGGACCAGTTCATGCACTAGACTTCTTGCATAACCTAAACTAAGCAGAAAAAAGGTGTCATCCGAGTAGCCTCCTTATTTTTGTCATCCCAGTGCCCAGACACTGGTTTACTTTATGATGATGTCATGAAAGTAGCCTCCCTCCCCTGTCATCCCAGTGTCAAGCACTGGGATGACAAAAAAAGGAGCACTGGAATGACATCACAGGGGCACTGGAATAGACTTCTTTCAAAATTGTTAGAGGGAGTGTAAGATGAAGTATTTGAAAGCATGAAATATAAGGAAATAGAAAAGTTAGAAGGAGAAAAGTTTCGACGTTTAACAGGGGTAAAAAAAGCAACATTTGAGCGAATGGTAGAAATTCTAGAAGTGGAGGATAAAAGAAAAAAAGCTAGAAGTGGAAGAAAAAGTAAACTTTGCATAGAAGACAGGCTACTTATGGCACTGGAATATATAAGAGAATATCGTACATATTTTCATATTGGGCAAAGCTATGGCATGAGTGAAAGTAACAGTTTTAAAATAATAAGATAGGTAGAAGACATATTAATAAAACATCCAGATTTTGCATTACCAGGAAAAAAAGAGCTATTAAAGAGTGATGTAGAATATGAAGTTTTAGTAATAGACGGAACTGAAACGCCAGTAGAGAGACCAAAAAAAAGCAAAAGCCCTTCTACTCTGGAAAGAAAAAAAGGCATACTATAAAAACACAAATAGTAACAGAGAAGAAGAGTAAAAAAGTCATATGCACATCTTTCTCGAATGGTAGAAAACACGATTTTCGGATGTTTAGAGAATCAAAGGTAGCAATATTACCGGACACCAAAATCTTAGCTGATGCCGGCTACAGGGGAATGCAGAAGATACACAAAAATGTTGTATTACCGCACAGGAAAATGAAAAAGAATCCGTTAAGCAAAGAACAAAAAAAAGAGAACAGGGCACTTATGAGCCAAAGGGCAATTGTTGAAAACGTAATTGGCTTATTGAAAAGGTTTAAAATCATCTCGGACAGGTATAGAAACCGACGAAAACGTTTTGGTTTAAGGTTTAATTTGATTGCTGCAATTCACAATTTTGAGCTCCATACATGAATTTTGAAAGAAGTCTAATGACAAGGTTTATCGTTTGGTTTTAAAAACACTATAGAATACCGTTCACAGAAATAAGAGGAAGATCCGTGAACGATTACTCTCGTTTTTCCTAAAGTATAAACTTAGATAAATCCAACTGCTTCGAAATTGACTCAAGTTTATCTTTTACATACTTGCTGTCTATAATGAATTTTTCGCTATTTTTCTCAGAAGCAATGAAACTTATTTCATCTAAAAGCTTCTCCATGACAGTGTGAAGCCTTCTTGCGCCTATATTTTCCACTTGCCTATTAACTGTAAACGCTATTTCAGCTATGGTTTTTATACCATCATCAGTGAACTCAAGTGTCACATTTTCTGTTTTCATTAAAGCTATGTACTGCTTTAACAAACTAGATTCTGGTTCCTTTAATATTCTTATTAAATCCTCTTGAGTAAGTGCCTTAAGTTCTACCCTGATCGGTAATCTGCCCTGCAATTCCGGTAAGAGGTCAGATGGTTTAGACTGATGAAAAGCACCAGATGCAATAAATAATATATAGTCTGTTTTTACATGGCCATACTTAGTTGTAACAGTTGTTCCTTCAAGTAATGGTAACAGATCGCGTTGCACTCCTTCTCTGTTTACTTCACCTTTTACTTCTGTACGCGCTGCAATTTTGTCTATTTCATCCAAAAATACTATACCGTCATTACTAACAAGATCAATGGCTTCTTTGATTATCTTATCTTCATCCATTAGCCTTTCACTTTCTTCATTAATTAATATTTCACGCGCTTCTTTTACCTTCACCGTAATAGTTTTTGTTTTTTTGCTCCCATTAAACATCTTGCCCACTATTTCTGTTACATTCATCACGCCAACTTGCCCACCTGGCATGCCTGGTATATCGAAAGTAGGTAACATACTCTTGCTCTCTCTGACGTTAATAGAAACTTCTCCGTCCTCAAACTCTTTATTCCTCAACCTTTCTCTAAAATTTTTTTTACTCTCTTCGGTTGCACCTTCGCCTACCATAGAGTTTACTATTGTTTTCTCAGCTAAAATTAAAGCCTTTTTAGCTAAGGCTTTATGGGCTTTCTCTTTAACTAAAACTATTGCTGCATCAACTAAATCGCGTATTATCGAATCAACATCACGTCCAACGTATCCTATTTCAGTAAACTTCGTTGCCTCAATTTTTATGAACGGTGCACCTGCAAGTTTTGCTAAACGGCGAGCTATTTCAGTTTTACCAACCCCTGTATGACCAATCATCAATATATTCTTAGGTATGATTTCATCACGCAATGGAAATGGAACCTGATTGCGACGCCAACGATTTCTGAGTGCAATAGCAACAGCACGCTTTGCATCATCCTGTCCGATTATGAATCTATCCAATTCTTTAACTATCTTCTGTGGTGGCAGGTCATCTAACAAAACTTGAGTACTGTCATTAACTTGAACATCGCTGTCATTTGAATCAAAACCACTCTTAGTATCTCTATAGAGGTCATGTTTTTCATCATAGGTGTCACTACTACAAGACCGCCCTTCTGAAAGGGTTATAGGCTGATTGGAAAAATTAGTGCATAAAGTTTTTTGTTCAGAAGACATATCACTCCTCTATCTTTTCAATAATTACATTATGATTTGTATAAACACATATATCGGCAGCTATCTTCATAGCCTTTTTCGCAATTTCCTCTATTGATATTCCTTTAATATCAATTAAAGCTCTTGCTGCAGATAGAGCAAAATTTCCCCCAGAGCCAATAGCTGCGATTCCATCTTCAGGTTCAAGAACATCACCTGTTCCCGTAATTACTAATGAAATAGATTTATCTGCAACAATCATCATAGCTTCTAATTTCCTCAGATATTTATCCATTCTCCAGTCTTTTGCAAGTTCAACACATGCCCTCATTAATTGCCCTGGGTGCTTGTCAAGTTTAGATTCTAGTCTTTCAAAGAGAGTAAATGCATCGGCTGTTGCTCCAGCAAAACCGGCAATTACAGAATCACCAGAAAGACGCCTAACTTTTTTTGCTCCGGATTTTATAACAGTGTGGCCCAGTGAAACCTGTCCATCACCTATTACTACTACGCTTTTATCTTTTCTAATTGACAGTATAGTAGTTCCATACATTTTATTGTTATCGTGTTGAATCATTTTTCTATCACTTTAAATAAGAATCTCATTATACTTTAATCTTTAGTCAAATTTGCTAAATATGTTTAATTATAGCTTATAATATAATACCTTCCTTATAACATTTAAAGTGTAGATGCAAAACATAATTCACCCAGATTTGGAAAAAAGTATAAATAATTGGTTTGAGGCAAAATTTAACGGCCTTACATTGCCATTTTATAGCTCTATAGATCTTAGAAACTCCAGCTACAAAATTGCCCCAGTGGACGCTAATTTATTTCCTGCGGGGTTCAATAACTTAAGTGAAGAATCAAGAACGATGGCAGCAAGATTGATAGAAAGCTACTTTAAAAGACATCAATACAAAAAGGTTCTTATAATACCGGAAAATTATACACGCAATAAAATGTATATAGAAAACGTATTTGTTATAGAGAAAGTACTGCAGCTCGCAGGTTTTGAAACTAGAATTGGTCTTTTACATAATGAAGTATACAATTTAATAGAACCGTATGAAGCTATTGTGAAGGAAACCTCTCTATTAAAGACAACTTCAGGATTTGTGCCTGATGTTATTATACTGAACCGTGATATGACGAGCCACATTCCAGACACGCTAAAAGACGTAAAGCAAGATATAGTACCAAGCCCACTATACGGTTGGCATAGCAGGCAGAAATTTAAGTATTTTGAAATCTATCAAGAATTAGCGTCCGAATTTTGTAGCGAATTTAAAATGGATCCATGGCTTATTTCTGTGCTTACAGAAAACTGTAATGGAGTTGACTTTAATGATGATTCATCACTAGGAGCAGTAGCGACTAAAGTTGACCAAATATTGTCTCTAGTGCAAAAAAAATATGAGGAATATGAAATAAAAACACAACCTTACGTTTTTATCAAAGCAAGCAATGGCACATACGGGATGGGCATTATAACGGCAACAAGTGGAGAGGAAATATTAAACCTCAATAAAAAAAAGCGTCATAAAATGAAAAAGATAAAAGAAGGAATAGCAATCAATAGCGTTATTATACAAGAAGGTGTACCAACCATTGACGTATTTAAAAGCAGTTCTGCAGAACCGCTAATATACTATATAGGAAATACTCCAACATGTTACTTATACCGATGTAATAGCAGGAAAGATGTATATTCCAGCTTAAACTCCATTGACTGCGAATTTTATGACGTTAGCAAAATAGTGGAAGAAAAACCTCTAGCACTTTGGAATATAGTTAGTAAATTAGCAGTGTTAGCATTGGCGGTAGAAATAAAATCTTTTCACCTCTAACCCTTACATTTCCACAACGTTGCCATCGGGCAGATCATTACCGGGCTGAATATGGTTATGGCCAGCATTATCAAGTTCAGTGGAAGGGTCATCATTGATAGGTTGATTAAACAACTTGTCAAGTTGAACTGCAAGAAATACTGCACTATATATTATGCTGACTGTTACGCTTAAGTTGAAATTATAGATTATACCATTACCTAAGTTTATTGGTATAGTTGGAGTCTCTATCCTTCTTAATATGAAGTTTAATAAACCTAACGACAAAGTTAATGTGCTAATAATAAGGTCCTTCTTACACTCAGCAGACTTTTCAGGATCCTTATTATCCAGATATTTCTTGCATGTATAATAATAGCTTATAGGTTCTGAAATGAACAAAAATAGGATCGTTGAGGTTAAGTTAATATAACTTATTATGTCTGTATTGCTTCCAGTGCAAAAATGGATGATTTTCAACATCATTAGCGCTTCTATGGTGCTGCTTGCAAGATTAGCCGATTTACCCAAAATTTTTGCTAATTCTTTTTTACCCTTAGGGTCTTTATAATCTTTTACCAAATCCCGTAAGATAAATGCAGAATGGACAATGTATAGGGTAGATGTCGGAAATTTCACCCATCGGGCAACATTCTTTATAAAGGAGATATTGGATCTGTTATTGTCAATAAACTCACAACAAAATTGCAGTGAAATCTTACACAATAGGGCTGTTAAACCTGTTGTGATGCAGATTACCTTCCTGAAATCATGATTATAAATATCATGCACCTTTTGTGCGGGCGTGTTGGATTCCTTTTTTAGCTTGTTTGGCATGAAATAGTTAACAAAATAATAACTCCCTGTTATTCTATCACATAAAATCCTAAAAGAAAAGCCCTATAAATCAGGACTTTAAGGGAGATTTATGCACAAATCGGCTAAGCATTTTATAAACAAGGGATCGGTACTGAGAGTTGGCACGCGAAAGTAATATCCATCCTTGATAATTGTTTTATATTCTATATCAAGTTCAACTAGAGTTTCCGAATGCTCAGAAACAAAAGATATAGGTGATAGAACTACAGGTACACCATCAGCTTTTGCGCGTAATAGCTCACTTTCAGTGCTTGGCTCTAGCCATTTTACAGGACCAATCTTACTCTGATAACATATTGACCAATCTAAGTTATTGATAGCTAACTTTTCTACTATTAACTCTACACTTCTTTCTACCTGTGAAGCGTAAGGGTCGCCCTTTTTAATGATACTAAGAGGTAAGCTATGGGCTGAAAATAGGACTCTTGGTTTACCGATTTTGCTAGCCAATTTATAGTACTTAGCTATCAGATTAGCGTGAGCTTCAATAAAATCTTGGTTATCATAATAACGGTGAATCATTTTTGTATTGCATTTTAGGCCATACCGTTTAGCATTTTTTTGCCAATTCTCGATGGATGACAGAGTTGTGGTAGTTGAATATTGTGGATACAGTGGCAACAGAATTACTTCGTCAGGATCAAATTGTTTTACACTTTTAACAACTTCGTCGGCAAAAGGGTGCCAGTAGCGCATGCAGATGAATACCTTGTATACATGGTTTCTATCTTCATTTAATTTTAGTTCTAAAGCATTAACTTGTGCTTTCGTATTATCCAAAATCGGCGATTTGCCTCCGATTTGCTCATATATTTCTCGTGCAGTATTTTCTCGTTTTGCAGATATAAACTTTGCTAAAAGAAACCGAAAGGGATTCAGTAGATTGATTATTCTCCTGTCATAAAAAAGATTGAATAAAAAAGGACGGACTGCATTCAGTGAATCTGGCCCGCCAAGATTAAATAAGATAACTGCCTTTTTCACCTACGCACTACTACAACAAGTTACTTTTGGGGTGCCTATACGTTCAGCTACAGGTTCATCAAGTATAGATATAGGCACTAAATTTCTCACACTAGCATACAATAAATGACCTGATCTCTGCAGGTTACTCTTGGTAGATGCGAATTTTTCTCTGTCAAAAACCGCGTCGACACAAAAACTTGGCACTACTTCAAGAAGTTCAACAGCAGCTAAAGATAGCATTATACAACTTTGAAGAACCTTCAAAAGAACCTTTAGAGGGAAAAGTAAAACTTTAACGAAAAGAGAGGTGCTACTTGTTTCATCCAGTAGTTGCCCTGAGTTAGGCGAATTATACTCGATGTGTTTTCTATTTTGATCAAAAATAGGAAATTTTATAGTATCTTTCTTAAATTCCTCATCTATTTCTTTTCTACTATTGTTGGTGATTTTTTCCATTAACTTTTCACGTAGATTAAAAATTCTGACAATAAAACATGTGGCAATCATTAAAGCAGCGCATACAAGTACGCATTGTAGAAGACCAGTGAATGCAAGGCAAACAAGCGGTACTATGACAGCCATTTCAAGAAACGGAATAGTATTTCTTTTCATTGCAAAGGCAGCGCCTTTTTTTAATTCTGTATTATGATATGAACTATATTCCAAATAACTTAAAAAGGCTAAATTAAAAGTCAGAAACCCTTTTGTTCCACAAAAAATTGACGATTTCAAGTTATTGACCAATTTTTTAGCAGTAGATTCAGGTTTTTCATTAGTTTTTTTACAACAAGTATGCATACAATACTCCCTTGATGATTTGTTCTTAATTATAGATAAAAAATCACTTCTATGAAATTAAAATTTGTAATAAAATAAATCTATAAATGTACTATTCTATATAAGGAAACAATATGGCAATTGAGAAGACACTTTCAATCTTAAAACCTGATGCAGTAAAAAATAATATTACAGGCAATATAAATTCCTACATCGAACAATCTGGGCTGAAAATCACAGCACAAAAAATGATGTTACTAACAAAAAAACAAGCAGAGCTGTTTTATGAAATTCATAAAGATAGGCCTTTTTTTGGGGAATTGGTAGAGTTTATGACTTCTGGTTCTGTGATAGTTCAAGTTTTAGTTGGTGACAATGCAGTAAGTAAATACAGACAAATCATGGGAGCTACCGATCCAAAGCAGGCAGATAAAGGCACAATCAGGGGTGATTTTGCTGATGACATAAGTGAGAATAGAGTTCACGGCTCAGATAGCACAGAAAACGCTCGTAAGGAAATAGCTTTCTTTTTTGCTGAATGTGAGTTGGTGTAGTTAATTCAACTCAGATTTTCCTATATATAACTAAATTTTCTGGATCCTATGTCAAGCATACATCTGTACGAACGTTGTAATTTTAAGATGGTAAATGGTGTCATCTTAACTGGTGTGACATTAAAATGACAAGGTTGTGCCAAGTAGCTCACACTGGAACTTATAGCTATAATAAGTAACTACGTCATACCGCCGCGGTATCTCAGCCTAGATCCCGCTAACAAGTAGCGGGATGACGAGGTCTTTCAATAGTAAATCTTACCTGTGTTAGCTATAGAATATCTTAAATTACAGATTTGGTTACTATGCTTCTCCTTAAATTGACCATTTCCCCTAAACGCTATTAGCTTCCTTAAAACTTACATTAATGCCTATTTTGCCTAAACTGAAGCGTCTTTTTCAATTTTTTCTAGCATCAACTCAGCAGCTTTTTGTTCAGCAATCTTTTTACTAGAAGCGCATGCAGAAACTTTACCATAATCTTCTATGCAAACTGATATAGTAAATTCAGGATTGTGCGCTGGTCCAGTTTGTTTTACAAGCTCATATTCTGGTAAAGGCAATTTGTTTTTCTGAGTCCACTCTTGCAGTGAGGTTTTAGGATCTTGAGGGGGATCAAGCATGCTTTTAGCTAGCTTTTCCCAATATTGGATAATAAACTTTTCAACATTTTCAAGTCCGCCATCAACATAAATTGCACCTATTAGTGCTTCAAGCGAGTTTTCTAAATTTTTTAAGTTACATCTTCCTCCATTGCAGCGTTCACTATTATTCATGATAATGAAGTTGCCTAATTTTATTTCTTTAGCAACATTAGCAATGGTGTTGCCACAAACTAAATCCGTCTTTCTTTTTGCCAATGCTCCTTCTTTTTCTTCAGGAAATAGTTTAAACAGTATGGCAGATACGACCATATTCAAAACACTGTCGCCCAAAAACTCTAGTCTTTCGTAGCTTACGATCTGGTTTTTGCTATTCCTTTTATTTACGCTTGGGTGAGTTAGTGCCTCTTCTAATATTGCATAATTTGTAAATTTATAATCAATGATCTTAGATATTGCATCATTCAAACTCTTCATACCCATTATTTAAAAGAAAAACACTTTCTACCACCTTTATACCAGAGAATTAGTTTTATTTTATTAAAATAATACCACCAACTTCCAAAATTAATGTATACAACCCACCACCTCACTAATGTTACTAAATCCATCTTTCCTTATTAGTTCTGCAAGTTCTAGATTAATTTTGTTTACAACTTGAGGTCCGTGGTATATGAGAGCAGTGTACAACTGCACCAAAGAAGCTCCTGCCTTTATTTTTTTATATGCATCAGCACCACTTGAGATTCCTCCGCACCCTATCAATAATATTTTGCCCTTAGTAAATTTGTACATATCGCCCAATAACTCGGTTGAAAGTTTGAACAGTGGTTTGCCACTCAACCCGCCACTCTCGTTGTGGTGGGAATGTAAGTTATTCCGACTGATCGTAGTGTTGCTCACTGTTAATCCGTCAATCTTATATTCCAATGCAAGCTCAGCGATATTTTCTTTCGTTTGCTGATCTATATCTGGTGAAATTTTTAATATTATTGGTATGGATTTAGAATTATCAATTGATTTCCGGGTTAGAGTTACGGATCTCAACAATTCCGATAATTCTTGCTTATTGTGCAGATTGCGTAAATTAGGCGTGTTTGGGGATGAGATGTTCAGCACTATATAATTGCTCTTTCCATATACTATCTTTATTAAGTCAACATAATCACTGATTTGGTTCTTTGATGTACTGTTTTTTCCTATGTTGATGCCAAAAATGCAGTCATCAAGCTTGGTTTCATCTATTTGTTTAAGAAAATAGTCTATTCCTTTATTGTTAAATCCCAATCTGTTAATTACCCCTTGATCTTTAATTAACCGAAAAATTCTTGGCTTTTTGTTTCCATATTGTGGATTACGAGTTACAGTACCAGTTTCAATAAACCCAAAACCAAATGAGAGCATAGGCCTTATAACTTCTGCATTCTTGTCAAAACCTGCAGCCAGACCTACGGGGCTTCTGAGCTTATTACCAAAAAAATTCACACTCAAAGATTCTGGTAGCTCTATAGGATTCTTATAAGGTATTTTCTTTAATGCCATAATTGCCAAAGAGTGAGCAACTTCGGGCGGTAGTAAAAATAGTAAATTACGTTTGTAAAACACTTTGCTTATTTTTAGTTTATTTTTTACCATGAAACGCTATAAGAGTATAACCATAACTTGAAAAGAAATTGATTTTACTATGGATAAGCTTTCTCTATAGGTTACACACTCAAAGCTACTGTTGAATTGAGCAACTTTTACAAGATATAGAAAATGAAAGAGGCCGGGACCGGAATTGAACCGGTATAAAAGGATTTGCAGTCCTCCGCATAAGCCATTCTGCCACCCAGCCGTTTTTTATGCGTAGATATCCATTATATCTTTTAGCATAGATAAAGCTTCTTCTTTTTTTCGTTGAAAAGTGTTACGCCCAATGATTGAACCATTACCACCACCCTGCTTAATTTCTTTCGCTTCATTGTATATGTTATCTACTTCCTTCGATTCACCACCAGAAAAAACTACTATTCTTTTCCCTGCAAAACAAGACCTTTTAACATATTCAATTCTTTTAGATAATGATTCAATATTTTCTGTTTCTATTTTCTCCCTTTCCAAATATTTAGTTGGAAGTTTTACTTTTATTATATTAGCGCCAAGCAAAGCTGCCATGTGCGCAGCATAGGCAATAACATCAACTGCTGTTTCACCTTCTTTGGAAATCCCTTCACCGCGTGGATAAGACCATAGCACTACTGCAAGTCCATAAGATTTGGCTTCAGCTATGATTCCACGGGCTTCCTCCATCATATCGAAACACTTAGCAGAACCAGGATATATAGTAAATCCGACAGCTAAGCATCCCAAACGCAGCGCATCTTTCACAGAAGAGGTTATTGCTTGATCAGAGGTTAGATCCTTTGAATGTAAAGAGTTGGAACTATTAAGTTTCAAAATAAGTGGGAGCATTCCAGCATAAGTTGCAGCACCAGCTTCAATCATACCAAGTGGAGCAGCATATGCACTTACTCCCGAATCAACCGCAAGCTGAAAATGATAATGTGGGTCATAAGCATCAGGGTTAACTTCAAAACTTTTAATTGGACCATGCTCAAATCCTTGATCTACTGGCAGAATCACTAACTTGCCAGTGCCGCCAAGCTTTCCATGCATGAGAATACGAGTAAGATTTGCTTTTACCCCAGGGTTTTCACTTTCGTAGTAGCTTAGGACTTGTTTTACTTTATCACTTATCACTATAATTCAAATTGAATTTAAGTTATAGATTGTAACAAAGATGAAGTTCAATACAAGGATTTTAAACTATATCAAAAGCAATTTTATTTTCTACTTTATTCATATATATTCTTAATTTCTTTCCTTTTGTTAATTTACGATTCAGTATTTCTTCCGCTAAGTAACTTTTTATCTCTTTTTCAATAAGTCTCTCTATCGGACGTGCTCCCATTTCCTTACTATAACCCATTTGTACAAGATAAGATTTCACTTCATCCTCTACCAAGCAGTTTATGCCTTTTTGCGTCAGTTGCTTTTTCAGTTCTAGGACAAATTTATCCACAATATGCAAAATCACATCCGTACTTAAGTCAGAAAAAGAAATAATCGCATCAAGACGGTTACGAAATTCAGGGCTAAAAACCTGTTCTATCGCTTTTTCACTATCACCAATGTTAAAATTTTTATGCCCAAAGCCAACAAAACTTTTGCTGCGTTCAGCTGCTCCTGCATTAGTTGTCATAATTAAAATTATATTGGAAAAGTTAACTTTACGTCCGTAAGTGTCTGTAACACAACCATAATCCATAATTTGTAGCAATATATTATAGATATCGCTATGGGCCTTTTCAATTTCATCAAGCAGCACAACACTATATTGATTGTTAGATACAGATTCTGTGAGTAACCCACCCTGATCATAACCTACATATCCAGGAGGAGAACCAATCATCCTTGATATCGTATGAGATTCAATATATTCGGACATATCAAAGCGTATAAGATTCATGCCCATGCTTTCTGCTAATTGTTTTGCTAGCTCGGTTTTACCAACACCAGTTGGTCCTGCAAAAAGATAACTTGCTAAAGGTTTATTGTAATTCCTCAACCCAGATTTAGCAATTTTAATAGAATTAACAAGAGATTCTATTGCCTGCTCTTGGCCAAAAATCACTTTCTCTAGATTAGCTTTTAAAGACTTTACTTTCTGCAAATCATCAGATTCAGATCCACAAGGCACATTTGTAATTCTAGTAATGGTATTCTTAATATCTCTACTATTTACAATTTTACCCCTGTTTCTTAGCAATTTACAATATGCCCCTGCCTCATCAATAACATCAACCGCTTTATCAGGTAATATTCGCCCAGTAATATACTTATGCGAAAGTTCAGCCGCATACCTAATGGCATTCTTTGTATAATATACTCCATGATACCCTTCATAGTAGTGCTTTATACCATCTAGTATCTTTATCGTTTCATTAACAGAAGATTCTTTAACATTAATTTTTTGAAACCTTCTCGCTAGTGCTTTATCTTTTTCAAAACTAGCGCTGTATTCTCTATATGTGGTTGCACCTATACAACGCAGTGTACCTCTTGCAAGCGCAGGTTTGAGTAGGTTACCTGCATCAAGAAAGCTACCACTTGTAGAACCTGCTCCAATGATAGTGTGTATTTCGTCAATAAAAAGGATAGCACCTGGTTTTGCCTCAATCGCTTTTATTATGGATTTTATTCTCTCTTCAAAATCACCTCTGTAGCGTGTCCCTGCAAGGAGTGATCCTAAATCCAAAGCATAAATTATACTGGACCTGAGCGCACTCGGAACACTGCCTTCAATGATCTTGAGTACCAAACCCTCAACTATTGTTGTTTTACCAACACCTGGGTCTCCAACATACAAAGGGTTGTTTTTTCTACGCCTCAATAATATTTCTATAGTGCGATTTAACTCATAATCACGACCAATAACATAATCTATTTTTTTGCTTCTTGCATAGTCATTTAAATTTTTACAATAACTTTGTAGAATTTCCTCATCTTTTAGTAGCTCACCTTTATTTACTGTAGTAGGAGCGTCATTATTTTTATCAAGTTTTACTTTATGATTGGTGGTGTATTCATCTATATCGTTAGAGTATTTCATATTAGATATATGGTAAATCAAATTGGAATCTTTCGCATTTTGTTTCTGCAATAGATTTTCAACGTATAAGTCTTGCCTAGACAAAATTTCTACTAGAACATTTGCTCCATTTATTTCTTTTTTTCCCAAGCTATGAGCCCGTATTATTGCTCTGTGTATTATGCATTGAAACATTGAGCTAGGTTTAACTCCACTGATAATCAATTCAGAACTGCTTTGTAAAAACCCTTTTATATTATTATTATAATCATTAGCCTTAATATTGCACCTTGATAGAATGTTATCCATATTTATGATTTCATCGGCTCTGATATTACATCTCGATAAAACGTAATTTACGTCCACGTCTTTAGTTAATGCCAGCAATAAATGTTCTACTTTCGCATATTTAAGATTAAAATTAGAAGCAATGAGTAGCGCTCTATTCAAACTTGCCTCTAAGTTTTTGGAAATCATCTCCTATTCTCTTTAAAAGTGGGAACTCATATATAATGAATAGCACACAATTATTAAAAAAATTGAAATCCAGGAGTTCGCTGTAGCCAATTTGAATCTCCACTATGGATCTATGTCATAGCACCACGATATCTCAGCATAGATTCCGCTAATGAGTAGCGGTATGACGGTAAACCTAGATTACTTTAGCTATAATTATTAAGCTGCACCTGCTGGATTTGGTGATTGACTATTAAGAAACTCTGCCCTAGCTTTAGTAAACTCAGTTGAGGGTTTTGAAAAGAACATAACTTTTATTGCGCAGTACGCACAATATAATGCACAAGCAGCTGTACCTGCTGCAAGAATAACAAACCCAATTTTATCTGCTTTTCTGACATCTCCAACTGCAGCTTCAAGTGCGCAGCCAATACTGAAAAATGTAGAACACACTACACCACCAGAGTATAGTAATACCTTACCACGATCAACGGCACCAAATAGCTGCCCAACTTTACTGTCGTGATCAGCATAATCTGCTGGTCTTTTGTTGTAGTTATCTTTTAAGTCTGGATCAGCGCCTCTCCTTAAAAGCAATTTCACAATTTCAACAGATTTGTGAATATGATCTTCACATAAGTAATGTAACAGTGTTTTACCTTGATTATCTTTTGCATTAGGGTCAGCTCTGTTGTCTAAAAGTAATTCAGTAACTTTGTGGCAAAAAACGCCATTGCTGTTATTAACAACGCAATGTAATGATGATTTGCCTTCTCGATCTTGCTTATTAGGATTAGCACCATGCTCTAAAAGCAAAGCTATGATCTTAACTCTTGACTCATGTTTCCATGTATATCCAAATGCAAAGTTCAATGGCATATTGCCACTAGTGCCCTCTGTATTCAAATAATCAAGTTTATCATCATTTTTTACTGTTTTTAGCAACAACTCTAAAAAGTCTAGCTTATCCTTATCAATAGCTGATATTACAAGATCCGAAAAAATTTCTGCTTGACCTGGTTGGCCATCGGTAAGAAATCTACATGCTTCTATTTTTTTTGAGAGCCCTTGTATATTGTCATTATGCAAATTTTTAAGTTGCTGTTTAACTTGATAAATAATCTCATGGTCAGAAAGATCACCTGTTATCCCCAAGGTTTCTAAAGCTTCTTCTCTACTAATCATAATCACCCCCTGCTAACAATTAATCATGTTTTAAGTTAAGTGTAACCCAAAAATTCAAAAAGCAAAGTTTTTTATGTTAAGCTGCATCCACTGCGTAATCCCATAACTGTACAAATATTGTGATTTGATAGACCGGGAAAGGGTGTCATCCGAGTAGCCTCCTTCTCCCGTCATCCAAGTAGCTGACACTGGTTCCTTTACACTACCGACAATGTTGCAAAAAACATAAAAATAAAACTAGAGAAAACCATTTCTCGAAAACTTCTGTGTCCAGAACCAAGAGTCCGATTTACTTATAGCGCTAATAATCAATTAACCATCGGCTTTAAGGAATGATATGAACATATTATTTCAAGGAAAGTTCATGGGAAACAAGAGATTAGCTATACGAATTAGCTGTAGCTATGAACCTAACCGGTTGGCAGAACAATGCTTATCAGATGCTTATGAAAAGGTAGCATCAAAGGAAACAAGTCAAAAAAACTTAAAACATAAAAATGGGATTCAAGGAGGGTCAAATGGTAACAGTATGTTTATATGCGAGAGTTTCTTCGGGGAAACAAGTAGAAGGAAATACGATAGAAAGTCAAATTGCAGCTTTAGAGAAGCAAATTAATCTGGACGGATACAAATTGTTAAGTGAGTATAAATTTATTGATAACGGCTACAGTGGATCTCATTTAGTCCGCCCTGATTTAGAAAAATTACGTGATAAAGTAACAGAAGGTAAAATTGATAAGATTTACATTCATTCTCCTGATCGTTTATCTAGAAAATATGCATATCAAATGGTGCTGATTGAAGAATTTGAAAGAGCAGGAGCAAAAGTGGTTTTTTTAAATTATGAGATTAACGGTAACCCAGAATCTCAATTACTGTTACAAATGCAAGGTATGATAGCAGAATATGAACGTGCGAAAATTATGGAACGAAGTCGTCGTGGTAAAATCTATGCAGCTAACAAAGGCTGTGTAAATGTAATGGGAGGGGCTCCTTATGGTTATCGTTATATAGATAAACATATGGGAGGAGGACAAGCTTTATTTGAGATTAACGAAGAAGAAGCTGATGTCGTTCGCAAAGTATTTTTGTGGGTAGGCAGAGAAAGAACAAGTATTGGGGAAGTATGTCGTCGGCTAAATACTATGTCCATTAAGACACAAAAAGGAAAAGAACGCTGGAATAAAGGTACAATTTGGAGTATGTTGAAAAACCCTGCTTACAAAGGACAAGCAGCCTTTGGTAGAAGAAGGTTAGGAGTAAGATTAAAACAAGTAAGACCACAGAAAGGCTCTTGTGAGCAGCCAAAAAGTAACCATTCTGTCTATCCTGTTGAAAAAGCAAATTGGATTTATATTAAAGTGCCAAATATAGTAGATGAAGATATATTTGATATTGTTCAAGAACAATTAGCTGAAAATAGAAAAATAGCAAGGACAAGAAAAAGAGGAGCAAAGTACTTACTACAAGGTTTAGTCATATGTAAGCGTTGTAATTACGGATGTTACGGAACTTGCATGAAAAGTAGACGAGAAGAAGAAGGTGGCCATTATGCATATTACCGTTGTAGTGGTAAAGATTCTTACCGTTTTGGTGGTAATAAGATTTGTGACAATAAACTCATCCGCTCAGATGCATTAGAAACAGCTGTGTGGGAAGAGGTTAAGCAGTTATTGAAAAATCCAAATAGGGTTTTAGAAGAATACAAGCGTAGGCTTTCAGAACTAAAAAAATCATCATTGGATCAAAAAAGCGACCTGCTAGAGAAACAAGAAAATAAATTAAAACGTGGTATTGCTAGACTTATTGATGGTTATGCTCAAGAATATATCAATCAAGAGGAATTTGAACCACGAATTAAAGCAATGAAACAAAGCTTAAAAACAATTGAAGAAGAGAAGAAAAAGATATTTTATCAAAAGGAATTAGAACAGGAGGTCACTCTGGTTGTGACCAATTTAGAAGACTTTTCTTCCAATATTACGTTAAACCTTGATAACGCAGACTGGCTAACTAAACGTGATATTATCAGAACATTGGTCAAGAGAATTGAAATTAACCTTGAGGACGTAAATGTGGTATTTCGCGTAAAAGAGCTACCGAACTCTTCTGGACATAATGGAGAGGAAAATAAAAATTTGCAACATTGTCGTAGGTGTATTAACAAGAGATCCCGCTAACAAGTAGCGGGATGACGGTTGTCGTTTAGCCATAAACATTAAGAAATTTACCAAACGAAAAAAAAGGCAAAAGAAGCCCTGGGGTTATTATCCGCTTTAAAATATTGGCGTTTTTTATGTTTCAAACGCTTGACAAGCAAGATTTAGCTGCTTTTAATTGCAACTAATCTATGCTGCAAATGTTTAAGAAATTTACTAAGCAGAAAAAAAGACAAAGAATCCCCGAGTTAGCTAGTCTTTTACTATCTCTGTCGAGTATTGGCATTTTTTGATGTCTTGTAACGCTTTATAAGCGCGTTCAGCTTATTTAGATAAAAATCTAGATGTAGATGAAGTTTTGTAAAGACACACAGTATCTATATACTGCAAAAAATTGAACATAAGACGCAGATACATTAAGTAATCCTTACCTTTTAATCTGCAGATTGGCGAAAGCAAATACAATAGCTTCAGTTTCATGATAAGGGCGCTAGCGGAGTTTGTCAAGCAAGTTTTTGTAGCTCTCATGGTTTTTGCTGGAATGATACTAGTTGTTACTCAAGCAACAGTTATGCAAGAGATCTAAGCTAACAATGGACCACTAGATATATTACTAACCACGTTGACCTGATTCAATATTTTATTAGTGGGATTGAAATAATTTTCTATAAATTCCTTATATATAGCTGTTAACTTGTGTATATCGTTTACTAATACGCATTCATTTGTCTGATGTGCGGTTTTGTTGATTATACCAAATTCAATCACTGGACAAACATCTTTGATAAACGCAGCATCAGATGTGCCACCACTTGTGCTCAGCGCAGCATCAATACTGGTAACTTTATTTATCGCATCAAGCATAATATCAGTATTCCTATCGGGAATAGAGAGGAAAACGTCCCTGCTGCTATGCATAAAAAGCTTATAATCGTTTGTTACACTAGAGCATATTTCATCAATCAGCTTATATAGGCCACCCGGTGTTTGTTCATTGTTATATCGAATGTTAAAACGTGTAGTTGCTGAACCAGGTATTAGATTGCTAGTATTATTTCCAACATCGATAGTAGTAACTTCGCAATGTGAAGGCTGAAAATATTTATTACCACGATCAAAAGTAGCATTTTTTATCTTACTCAATATCGATATTACCTTATATATTGGATTATCTGCTAGGTCTGGGTAGGCAACGTGCCCTTGTTTTCCATGGCAAATTAATTCAAATGTTACAGAACCTCTTCTGCCTATTTTTATGGTATCACCTAATTTCTCACTACTGGTTGGTTCAGCAACCACACAGAAATCCACCTTTTTTTGCTTACTTTTCATCCATTCCAAAACTGCCTTTGTTCCATATTCTTCCGTGCTTTCTTCAGCACTGGTAATCAATGCACTTATTGAACCATTGAATTGAAACTTCTCTGCAATCAAATTTACCATAGCAGCAATAAACGCAGCTACTCCGCTTTTCATATCAGCGGCCCCTCTTCCATATAGCATTCCATCCCTCACTTCTGGATTAAATGGACCAAATGCCCAATCTTTTAACTGACCCGGTGGTACAACATCAACATGCCCAGCAAAGCACAAATTTGGTACTCCATTTATATATTTCGCATAAAGATTTTTAACTTTATCACCAAACTCTAAAATTTCACAATCAAAGCCACTTTTCTTGAAGATTGTTGCTATATGCTCTATTGCCCCGCCGTCCCTTGGTGTTATACTCTCAAAAGAGATCAATTTCTTAGTTAGCTCTACAGGGTCAATTTTCATGTCAACCTTAAAATAATTATATTGCTATATTGTAAACACTCTATGCATTATTTAAAACAAATATTACATCAAGCCGAACAAACTTTTCTAAGGGAAGTAATAACAGATTACCACCTTGCTGATGATATCTATGAAATATGCACACGACACGGAAATGACATCTTTCTAGTTGCAGATGAAAATACAGCAAAACTTTTAAACAAAAACGTATTTAATAAAATTTCTAACTTAATTATTCCAGCTCCACCTGTCATTCCAGCGCGTGACACTGGAATCCATAAGTTGTTTTCCTGGATCCCAGTGTCAGCTACTTGCATGACACCAAGCAGAGCTGCCTCTCTTGAAACCGTAAATCTAGTTAGAAAGAAAGCAAAAGACAGTGACTTAATAGTTGCATTTGGTAGCGGCACTGTTAACGATATCTGCAAATATGCAAGCTACCTCGAGAAAAAAGATTATATATCCTTCCCAACAGCCGCTTCTATGAATGGATATACATCCGCAAATGCTTCAATATTAGTAAATGGATATAAAAAATCGTTCAAAGCACATCTTCCAAGAACGATATATATAGATATAGACATACTTGCCAATGCACCACTGCGCCTCACATTAAGCGGATTTGCAGATTTTATTTGTCGTTCAACAGTTCAGGCTGACTGGCTACTATCTCATTTGTTGCTTAGCACAGAATATAATGAATTACCTTTTACACTTGTTCACGATTTGGAGCAAATTTTGCTAAGAGAATATACGGCGCTTACTAAAAGAAGTAGAAAAGAGGTCCTATTACTTATGGAAGTTCTACTAATTTCAGGACTTGGAATGGTGATGTCAAAAGGCAGCTATTCTGCAAGCCAAGGAGAGCATATGATAGCTCACGCAATGGAAATGGTAACAAAAGATTATTCCTCACTACATGGTGAAAAAATTGCTGTCACAACGATTACTATGGCTAATTTACAGGAAAAGATATTATCAATACAAAACCCAATAATTAAACCGACCACTTTAGATGTAAAACATATAACTCAGTGCTTTGATAATATCGAATTTGTAAGAACTTTTGAACAGAAGCAAATTCTGCAGCAAAAAATCCAAGAGATTATTTGTAAAGAATGGCATAATATTTCCAGTTTAATTAAGCAAAATTTACTACCTGCAAAACACCTGCAAAAAATATTTGAAGATCTATCAATTCCACACTTACCAGAGCACCTCAATTGGAATAAAGAACAATATTGTAAAGTGGTCGATCTTGCGTTTGCAACAAGAGATAGATTCACCTTTCTTGACTTAGCTAACTGCATAGAAGAAAGTTAAGTTTTGTAGTAAAATTCTGTCATTTAAAGAGATCATAGGCCAAAAACTAAACCTTTTCACAATCTCCTATATCCATTGTCCTCTAAACTGTACACCCAATGGCGTCAACTTAAGGACACATTTTAGACTTCTTTGTTGAAATAAAACAGAAACAAAAGTGCTGTTTATTGCACTCTTTGGATAATTTAATGATAAAAAATTTAGAGAGAAATTTTATACACTATCGCTGATATTTTTCCTTAAGTTGACGCCATTAGACTTCTTTCAAAATTGTTAGAGGGAGTGTAAGATGAAGTATTTGAAAGCATGAAATATAAGGAAATAGAAAAGTTAGAAGGAGAAAAGTTTCGACGTTTAACAGGGGTAAAAAAAGCAACATTTGAGCGAATGGTAGAAATTCTAGAAGTGGAGGATAAAAGAAAAAAAGCTAGAAGTGGAAGAAAAAGTAAACTTTGCATAGAAGACAGGCTACTTATGGCACTGGAATATATAAGAGAATATCGTACATATTTTCATATTGGGCAAAGCTATGGCATGAGTGAAAGTAACAGTTTTAAAATAATAAGATAGGTAGAAGACATATTAATAAAACATCCAGATTTTGCATTACCAGGAAAAAAAGAGCTATTAAAGAGTGATGTAGAATATGAAGTTTTAGTAATAGACGGAACTGAAACGCCAGTAGAGAGACCAAAAAAAAGCAAAAGCCCTTCTACTCTGGAAAGAAAAAAAGGCATACTATAAAAACACAAATAGTAACAGAGAAGAAGAGTAAAAAAGTCATATGCACATCTTTCTCGAATGGTAGAAAACACGATTTTCGGATGTTTAGAGAATCAAAGGTAGCAATATTACCGGACACCAAAATCTTAGCTGATGCCGGCTACAGGGGAATGCAGAAGATACACAAAAATGTTGTATTACCGCACAGGAAAATGAAAAAGAATCCGTTAAGCAAAGAACAAAAAAAAGAGAACAGGGCACTTATGAGCCAAAGGGCAATTGTTGAAAACGTAATTGGCTTATTGAAAAGGTTTAAAATCATCTCGGACAGGTATAGAAACCGACGAAAACGTTTTGGTTTAAGGTTTAATTTGATTGCTGCAATTCACAATTTTGAGCTCCATACATGAATTTTGAAAGAAGTCTAGTTCTGGTGAAGCAACTGGAGTAAGCTGAGGAGAACCATCACTTAAGCGACTAGATGAATTGCTTCTTCTAAGAAGACTAGGATTGACTGTTGCAAAATTATCTGAACCTAAACCAGGGACAACATCAGTACTTTCAGTTCCTATAGAATGTGGTGGCTTTGGTGGAGCAACGTAAAAAGTGCTCTCCCCTACTCGTCTAGATGGCGTGTCTGATTCAGAAGAATCTGGAGATTTAACGTTAGTAGTTTCTTCTGGTGCTTTCTTACCCCCAAGCCGTGATGGCATTTTTTCTCTAAATGAAGAAGGTGTTTTTACTTCTTTATGCTTCGTGGGATTTAACAATTCCGCTTCGCTGCTAGCAGTACTTTCAGTCCTTACAGAATTTAGTAAATTGTTTTTTGACAAGCTGTTAGATTGTTCAGAGTCTTTTCTTCCCAGTGAAGAGAATGATGAAAGTGAAAAAGACTTACTAGCTTTTCTTTCTTCCGCGTCTTTTGCGTTGTTACGCCTCACAGATTGATCAAATTTGCATTCTCTAATAACTTCCTTAATTTCATCGTGATGTCCAGAGAAAACACTATCTCTAAAGTACTTGCTTTTGTCTAACATTCTTTTTGTGACTAAGTCATGCAAACTACTTGCGTCTAAGTTATCAACAAACTTTTTCTGTTCTTTCCATCTATCTACCTCCTTATTTGGCAAGCCATCTCTAAAATCAAGGTAGGTCTCTCCTGCTATTTTTTCTTCTATTTTTGATGATATTCCAGAAAGTATACTTTTTATTAACGTGGAATTATCTTCTCCACTAGCAAAAATTGCCCTAAAATCCTCTTTTACTCCTTGAATTTTCTCCTTTTGTGGTGAACCAGAAACAAGCTCATTATCTATTCTGTCTGAGTAATTTTCATTACCAGCCGCACGATATAACTTATTCGCTGTTGCAGTGAGTACATTACTTGCCTTTTCCTTTGCTCTTTTATTTATAAGATGAGCGCCTCTCTTCAGTGAATCTACTGAATGTTCATAACCTTCTTTTACTGAGTTCCTAGCATGCACAGCACCATCTCTAGCTTTTCCTGCAGCATATGTTGACGCGTCCTTAACTTTTCCGGCAGTATATTTCGCCCCATCAACTGTTTTTTCTGCTGACCATTTGAGCCCTTTGAATGTGCATTCAACTGCTTTATAAGCAAAAAATAGAGTAAGGGCACCTACTGCACCTATTGCAGCAGCCGGTAAAGCAACTGCCACAAATGGAAGTAATGCA
Organism: Wolbachia endosymbiont (group A) of Longitarsus flavicornis; assembly: GCF_963931955.1. NCBI lineage: Bacteria > Pseudomonadati > Pseudomonadota > Alphaproteobacteria > Rickettsiales > Anaplasmataceae > Wolbachia > Wolbachia endosymbiont (group A) of Longitarsus flavicornis. Next base: position 604,017 of record NZ_OZ008337.1, read on the forward strand.
CTAACCATCGCACCTACTGCACCTGCTGCAACCATTTGCTCTTTTGCAGACCAATTAGAGAAATCTTTTATATTTTTTAGTTTACCCTGCACAGTTTCCATGAAAGTAGAATTTTTTTTAATAGGACTTGAATTTGTTTGTTCATTGGCTAACATTTTTAACCTCACTATTAATTAAATATATTATATTGTGCACCCTCGATTCTTAAGTTAGTGTTAAATTGATTACCAGTATTTATTTGTCTTCGAATAATTTCGCTTGACGTGTTTTTTGGTGACGTGGAAAATTAAACTGTATGGATGCTGTTACCAGCAGGCAAGTCGCTGACACACAAATGTACGAACATTGTAATATGACACGATGTTACAGAGTAAACGATGTCATTCCAGTGCTTGACACTGGAGTCTAGTTTTTATTACTATACAACTACCTGGCGTAAAGTTAAGTTTTCTGGATCCCAGTGTCTAGGCACTGGGATGACACCCTCCTACTAGGCTCGAGTCATAATGCTCGTACAGATATGTGTGTGACACTGAGATGACAGAAAGAAGGCGCTAGAATGAGAGAGGCAATAACGCTAGAATCGTATGAGGCATAGAAAAAGAGTGTTTATCTTACTAGCTGCTGTAATTTTAGCAATTTTATTATTAAAAAACTATAGTGGTTTTCACGAAGACGTAGTGCACTTAAAGAGTGACAATAAGGAATTTAAAAAAAAACCGGAAAATTCTGTAGAATCGACCATATTACATAGGGAAAAGGAAGTGTATGATCATGTCCTTCGCTCCGATAATTAATTTGTAAATAAAATAGTTTTGCATTTTCTTATAAGATGAGTAATATTAGCGTATTAATTATAGAATCAATCATTATGTTTGATGAGAATAATCCTTGGAATCTGGGGAAGAAACCGGTAGGGAGCAAAACTCCTAATAATGAAGATATTTTAAGTAAAGCTGTATCTGATATAAGGTTCTTTCTTAATGGATTAACCAAAAACAGGGGCAAAAAACCTTATTTCATCATTTTCATTATTTTGCTACTCTATGCTTGCACTGGCTTTTATATTGTTCACCCCAGTGAAGAAGGTATAGAACTTACCTTTGGTAAATACTCTAACACAGAGATGTCCGGTTTGCGCTATCACTTCCCCTATCCTATTGGTAAGGTTTTTAAAGTGAACGTTAAGGAAGTAAATCGCGAAGAAATTGGAGTAAGCGGTTCTTATGGACGAGATATAGACCGCGGTGAAGGTGTTATGCTTACCGGAGATGAAAATATAGTCAACGTTAACTTCGAAATTCAGTGGCGCGTTAGAGATGCTAAGGACTATTTATTCAAAGTGCGGGATCATCAACCTGGTTTAAGCGTTAAAAACGCTGCTGAAAGTGCTATGAGGGAGATAATAGGTAAGAATACGATTTCTTTTGCACTGGAAGGTCAAGGGAGAGCCGAAATTTCCAGAGATACCAGAATTTTATTGCAACAGATTCTTGATGGATACCAAATGGGCATAGAAATTTTATCTGTCCAAATGAAAAAAATCGATCCACCAGAAAAAGTAATTAGCTCATTTAGAGATGTGCAAAGTGCTCGTGCAGATAAAGAGCGTACTATAAACGAAGCATATTCTTATAGTAATGATATCATACCTCGAGCAAAAGGTGAAGCGATAAAGATAAAATTAGATGCACAAGCATATGAAAATGAAATAATAAATGAAGCAAAAGGTAATGCAAATCGCTTTTTATCTCTTTATGAGGAATATAGACAGAATCCTTCTCTCGTTAAGAATCGTATTTATCTTGAAACTATGGAAAATATTTTCAGTAAGGTAGACAAAGTTGTTGTAACTGATGATCTGAAAGGTATGTTTTCTTATTTACCTCTTACAAATTTAGGAAAATAACCATGAGTAGTAATATTAAAATTGTTTTTGTTTCTGTATTTGTTGTTTTATTGATTGTTTTATCTAATTCAATATTTGTTGTGCAAGAAACAAAGCAAGCAATAGTTATACAACTGGGTAAAGTTGTAAGGGATGTTAGGGAAAGTGGCTTATATTTTAAGTTGCCATTCATAAATAGTGTAGAGTTTCTTGATAAAAGAGTTTTAGATTTAAGTCCTGACAAAACTCCAAGAGAAGTGATAACTGCAGATCAAAAACGTATTATAGTAGATGCGTATGCAAAATATAAAATAACGAATCCTATTACTTTTTACCAGGCTGTGAGGAATGAATCAGGGCTGGTTAGAAGATTGTATCCAGTTATAGAAGCACACATAAGAGAAAATATAGGCAGATTCTCGTTGATTAGTTTGTTGAATGAAAAAAGATCAGAGGTTATGCAATTGATTCAGCGTGGAGTTTATTCTGAAGCTGAAAAATTTGGCATAGAAATAATAGATGTAAGAATTAAGAGAGCAGATTTACCAGAAGAAAATAGTTCTGCAATATTTCGCCGTATGCAAACTGAAAGGGAAAAAGAAGCAAAAGAAATTAGAGCAGAAGGAGAGCAAGCGGGGCAGGAAATTAGATCAAAAGCTGATAAATTAAAGAGGGAAATTATCTCCAGTGCAGTAAAAGAATCGTATGAAATAAGGGGTCGTGGTTATGCTGAAGCAACTAGGATTTATAATGAGGCATTTAAAGTTGATGAAGAGTTCTTTAACTTTTATCGCTCTATGAGTGCTTACAGTAAATCATTTGCCGAAAATAATACTAAATTTGTACTTTCACCAAACAATAACTTTTTAGATATTTTAAATAAAGGATGGAAATAATTTATGAAAAGTAAGGCATTTATTTTATCTATATTTGCATATTTTCTAATTGCGTTTTCTTCGTATGCTAATATGTTTGATTGGAATGCAAAAAAGGTCGTTGATGCTAGCACTACTGCATGCAACTGTAATCAAGGACTTGCCGATTTAGTGGAAGAACTCATTCCTGCGGTTGTAAATATTTCAAGCGAACAAATCATCAAACAAGAAAATAACAGCAGAACTAGAGTTCCATCTATGCCAGGAAATAATTTTTTTGATGATTTTAGAGAGTTTTTTGAGCATTTTGATCAGTTTTTTATGGATAGGGGCCCTAGTGTTAACAAAGAGGTGGTGTTGCTTGGTTCTGGGTTTATTATAGATAAAGGTGGAACTATAGTAACCAATTATCACGTTATTAAAAACGCCAAAGATATCACAGTTACTATGAACGATAATACTTATTTCAAAGCAGAAGTTTTAGGCTATGATGCAAGAACTGATCTTGCTGTGCTTAAGATTAATTCTGATAAAGATCTTTCTTCTGTTGCATTTGGTGATTCTGATAAAGCAAGGGTTGGTGATACGGTTATGGCAATAGGTAACCCATTTGGTTTGGGTGGCTCTGTAAGCACAGGAATTATATCTGCAAGGTCCAGGGACATTAGTATTGGCACTATGAATGAATTTATTCAAACTGATGCTGCAATTAATAGGGGTAACTCTGGAGGACCGTTATTTGATTTAAATGGAAAAGTTATAGGTATTAATACTGCTATCTATTCTCCATCTGAGTCTGGCGGCAACGTGGGTATAGGTTTTGCCATACCATCTAATTTAGCTATGTCAATTATTGACACATTAAAAAGTGGCAAAAAAATAAAACATGGTTGGCTTGGTGTGCAAGTTCAGCCTATAACGAAAGAATTTGCTGAGTCTTTGGGTTTAAAAGATATAAAAGGCGCATTGGTTGCAAGTATAGTAAAGGATAGTCCTGCAGAGAAAGGTGGGATTAAAGTAGGTGATATATTATTAGAATTTGACGGTAAAAAAATCGATAGAATGACACAATTACCTCAAATGGTTTCAAGAGCTGGACCTGAGAAAAAAGTGCAAGTTAAGTTACTTAGAAAGAGCAAAGAGGTTAATATTAAAGTTGTGATCGGAGAATCTACAAATGATGGCCAAGATAACAATCAAGAAGAAAATAAATCAACATCTGATTATGTAACCGGTTTAACTGTTTCAAATCTGCCAAAAGAATCAAAAGAAAGTAAAAATAATGTACCTACAAAAGGTGTGATAGTTACCAATGTAGATAGTAACAGTAATGCCACACTGCGTGGTATTAAAAAAGGGGACATCATTATCCAATTGGATGGAACTGATATAGAAAATACTAACGATTTTCAAAAACAAGTTGATTTAGCAGTAAAGAAAAACGGTAAAGATTCAATAATGTTGCTCATTTACCGCAATGGAAATCAATTTTTCGCTTCAATAAAGTTAAAGAAGTAATTTTATTCACTAAATTTACAAAACAGTAGTGTTGTAAGCTCGCTACTGTAACACTTCAATCTTATAAAATAAATTAAAATCTACACTAGATTTCTTGCATAACCATATAAAAAACCAAAGGATGTCATCCCAGTGCTTGACTACTCAGATCCAGAAAATTTAACTGCAAATGAGCACATCAAGCAGTTGTATAATGAAGACTGGATTCCAGCGTCACGCGCTGGAATGACAAGAAAGAGGTACCAAAAAGAGACCTTTGCTTGTCGCCTTAGTAGCCATTCTAAGTACCTATCATAGAATGTCATCCCAACTAGGAAGGGTGTCATCCCAGTGCCCTGACTACTTGGATCCAGGAAAGTTTGCTTGTAAGCAAGCAAACTAGCATAGAAAGTGGTTACAACGTTTTCGATGAGATTATATGGAAAACTGGATTCCAGTGTCAGCTACTTGGATGACAGGAAAAGTGATCACAATTACTTATTCTCTTCCTTATTATCTATGTCTTGATAATCAGAATCTACTACTTTTTCTTCTTTATCATTTGGATTTCCTTCTGATGAAAAGCCATTTTCAGCACTATTTTGTTGAGATGCTTGATACATAGCTTCTCCAAGTTTCATAGATAATTGAGAAAGATTAGTAACTTTCTGCTGTATTGAATCAGCGTCATCAATGTTATCAGATTTACTAGCCTCTTTCAGCTCATTCAGTGCACTTTCAATAGCAGATTTATCTTCAGGTGAGACTTTATCACCATACTCTGTCAGAGACTTTTCTGTAGAATGGACTAAACTATCCGCCTGGTTCTTAACTTCGATGAATTTTTTACGCTTTTCATCCTCGTGAGCTTTTTCTTCAGCTTCTTTCACCATGCGATTTATTTCATCATCAGATAGACCACCTGAAGATTGAATGCGTATTTTTTGCTCTTTTCCAGTAGCTTTATCTTTTGCAGAAACGTGCGCTATTCCATTTGCATCTATGTCGAATGTCACTTCAATTTGTGGCCTTCCGCGCGGAGCAGGAGGTATCCCTTCCAAACTAAACTGACCAAGTAGCTTATTATCAACTGCCAGTTTTCTTTCACCCTGATGCACCTTAATTGTAACAGCTGTTTGGTTATCTTCTGCAGTTGAAAACACCTGAGATTTTTTAGTAGGAATTGTGGTATTACGTTCAATAAGTGGAGTAAATACTCCTCCTAGAGTTTCAATACCAAGAGAAAGTGGAGTCACATCAAGTAGTAATACATCTCTTACATCACCTTGAATGATCCCCGCCTGTATTGCAGCTCCAATTGCTACAACTTCATCAGGATTGACTCCTCTATGTGGATCTTTGCCAAAGAATTCTTTAACTTTCTCTATGACTTTTGGCATACGAGTCATGCCACCAACAAGAACCACTTCGCCAATTTGACTAGCAGACAAACCAGCATCCTCAAGAGCTTTTTTACAAGGAGCCATAGTTCTTTCGATTAAATCATTCACTAAACTTTCAAGTTTTGCTCTCGTTAATTTCATATTTAAGTGTTTTGGGCCACTTGCATCAGCTGTAATAAACGGTAGATTTATTTCCGTTTCCATTGCGCTTGATAATTCAATTTTTGCTTTTTCAGCAGCTTCTTTGATTCTTTGCATAGCCATTGGATCATTTCTCAAATCAATGCCATTACTTTTCTTGAATTCATCTAGTAAATAACTCACTACTCCATTATCAAAGTCTTCACCTCCAAGATGGGTATCACCGTTTGTTGCTTTCACTTCGAAAACTCCATCACCTATTTCAAGTATTGAAACGTCAAATGTACCACCACCAAGGTCATATACTACTATTGTGTGCCCATGTTTCTTATCAAGACCATAAGCAAGTGCTGCAGCAGTCGGTTCATTTACTATTCTGAGTACATTTAATCCGGCAATTTTTCCTGCATCTTTTGTTGCTTGACGTTGAGAGTCGTTGAAGTATGCTGGCACTGTTATCACAGCATCTTTTACTTCCTCTCCAAGATAAGCTTCTGCTGCCTCTTTCATGTTTTGTAGTATAAATGCACCAATTTGGCTAGGAGAGTATTCTTTATTATCAGTTGTTTTAACCCATGCATCACCATTTTTTGCTGCAAACACTTTATACGGCACGTTTAGATTTTTCATTTCAGAATCACCGTATTGACGGCCTATTAATCTCTTAGTAGCAAAAAAGGTATTACTTGCATTGGTGGTTGCTTGTCTTTTTGCAGGAGCGCCAATCAACCTTTCTCCTGACGAAGTAAATGCAACTATAGATGGGGTAGTTCTTGCCCCTTCTTTATTTTCTATTACCTTTGTATCCTTGCCCTGCATTATTGCAACACAAGAATTTGTTGTTCCAAGATCTATGCCTATTGCTCTTCCCATAATGAGTACCCCATTGTAAATATTATCTGATATAAGAATATATAAGTATAGGGCTTATTAATTACAAGCCCAATTTAGGAGTTCTAATTAGTCATTAGAACTTAAAAGGCGCGAAAGCCACTTAGTCAGCCAAAAATTGCCTCGTAGTTTATTTGAATTATCAGCTTCTTCATTGCTGCTATCCCCAATTTGGTATCCAGAGTTCTGTAATGGCTTATAACCGTTTAAATTAACATCATCTCCTTGTTTTAAAACAAATGTGTTTACATCTAAACTGTTATCAATACTGACGTTCAATGTAATATTAAACTCTTTTTCGATTGTAGAAACTGTATTCCGTTTATTATTAAAAATGTGCGCTATAACTCCACTGTGCGCTACTAAATCAAAAGACTTATTTCGATTCTTGTTAGCAATATGTTGTAAATCCCTTAGTATTGATGAAACAATTACTTCGTTTGATTTTATTCTTCCAGTACCTTTGCAGTGTAAACATTCTGTAGTATTAATTTCTTGTATATTTGGTTTAATTCTTTGTCTTGAAAATACCATTAAACCAAAGTCATTTATGTAGCTCAATTGAACTTTAGCTTTATCGTCTTTAAACGCTTGCTTTATAGCAGACTCAACAGCTCTGCAATACTGATATTTCAACATATCAATAAAATCGACTACTATTAATCCTGATAGGCCCCTAAGATTCACCTGTCTTGATATTTCAGGTACTGCTTCCATATTGGTTCTATAAGCTGTTTCTTCTATGCTATCTTCTCCTGTCATCTTTCCTGAATTTACGTCTATTGAAACAAACGCCTCAGTTAAAGTTATTATCAAAGACCCACCAGATGGCAATTCTACTCTATTGCTATATAACTCAGAAATTTGATCTTCGATTCCGTAATAAGTAAAGATCGGAACATAACCTCTATACAATCTATAGCGCAACTTACTACCTTTTAGTGCATTGTTAGCATATTGCCTAACTGCTTCAAAAGCTTCCTTTCCAGACACTATAACTTCTATACCATCACTACAAAAATCACGAACAGATCTCATAATTACATCTGCTTCATTGTAAATTAATGATGGAACGTTTACAGAGAAGGCATTTTTTTGAATGCTCTGCCATAGTGAGGATAAGTAATTGTAATCCTGCTCAATTTCTTTCTTATTTTTTCCTGAACCAACAGTTCTTATTATTAAACCTGATCTTTTTTGCAAGTTTATTGAACTCAGTATCTCCTTTAACTGCTTTCTGACATTAGCATCTTCAATTCTGCGAGACACTCCACCTTTACTCATGGAATTTGGCATGAAAACACAGTATCTACCCACTAAAGTTATGTATGTTGTAAATGAAGCTCCTTTATTGCCTCGTTCCTCTTTAGTTAGCTGAACCAATACTTTTTGATTTACTGAAATAACATCTTGTAATTTGTATTTTTTATATAAAGGTACCTCTCTTACAAAACCACTACCTGACTCGTTGACATTCTTACTAGCTGCAGAATCTGAAGAGACATTTGCTATGGTATCGTTCCCTTTTTCTGTATAATCGTCATTTGAGTAGCTCTCAAAGAGAGTTTCCTTTTCTTTTTCTGGAATATTGAAGTAATCTAGAGATATCTCGGAAAAAGACAAAAAACCTTGCTTATTTTTTCCATATTCGATAAATACGGCTTGCAAAGAAGGCTCTATACGCTTTATATAAGCAACGTATATATTACCTCTTAATTGTTTTTTTTCCTTGAATTCTTGTTCAAATTCTACAACCTTATTATTAACTGATAAGGCAACTCTTACCTCATTAGAACAGGTAGAATTTTCTATCAATAATAACCTTTTACCACTATTTGCCACTTATTTACCGTTTGCTTTTCATTCTGAAGTTAACTTCATGCTACTTAATGCACTGTTGATTGTCAAGAATTTTACGATCTGCATTATTCGGTTGACTTTTAGTGTTTTGCGTAATAAACTCGCATAGAATTTATTATATCATTATAAGTATGGCGAAAAAAAATGCTTCTTTGCTCGTTAAGTTAGTTAGCACTGCAATCAAGACAACAAAAACTGGTGAAGAAAAATCAACAGGTTATTTTTATGTAAAAAAGCGTAATCCAAAAAAGCTCACCAAAAAACTGGAGTTTAGGAAGTATGACCCAGTAGTCAGAAGGCATGTGTTATTTAAAGAAGAAAAACTAAAGTAATTTTTTTATAAGGGATTTTATTATTATGCAAAATTTACAATTAAGTTATCCTATAATAGTAGAGTTGGGGGATGTGAAAGATACAAAACTGAAATTAATAAAGATCATTGCACAATTAATAAGTAAGAAGTACACAACACAGAAAAAAGCAGCAAACGCTCTAAAGATTGATCAACCTAAAGTATCTCAAATCAATAGGTCAAAAATCGAAGGGTTCTCCTTAGAATACTTGCTTAACTTATTGATTGTATTGGGCCAAGACATAAACGTAAGAATAAAGCATAATTCTAAACCTGCATAATATGGTATCCGTTCAGCCAATGGCGTCAACTTAAGGAAAAATATCAGCGATAGTGTATAAAATTTCTCTCTAAAACTTTTACCATTAAATTATCCAGAAGCCGCAGGAAACAGCACTTTTGTTTCTATTTTATTTCAACAAAGAAGTTTAAAATGTGTCCTTTTTAGGTGAAACATGCAAAAAGGAAAAATTTTATTCTACAAATTAAAAATATAATATACTCGAAAGCTTTTCAGAGAATCCATTGTGTTGGAAAAAACAGTTTTACACGAACAAGAAAACTTCCTTTTTCGACAGTATTTTCTATGATTTTAAAGTTAGTTAAAAAAAGTTTGGGAATAGAATGTGAACTTATGGAGCCATTGACATGTAAAACTCCACCCTCAAAGCAAGCTTTTTCTAAAGCAAGGTATAAGATTTGCCATACAGGCTTTCAAGAATTATTAGAGCTAAGCATCCAAACAGCCTATCAGGATGAACCTGAGTATGGAACTTGGAGAGGCTATAGACTTATTGCAGCAGATGGTTCTGGTATGAGATTACCCAGCTCTGAGGAAATTGTATCCGAGTTTGGCCGCTTTAAACCAAATGGAACAACAGGCACAATGCCACCATTGGCAATTTGTTTGTTGATTTGTGTACTTCGCTGATTTGTAGTGCTCGTCTTGCGGCTTGGAATATAGGTGAACAAACGTTGGCGGAAGAGCAATTACCCGAAGTTATCACTCAAATGCGTTCATTAAATCAAAAGAAATTATTATTTATCTATGATCGTGGTTATCCTTCAGTAAAATTCATTCAGCAGCATTATGATTTGGAAGTAGATTTTATTTTTCGCTTGCAAAAAAGAAATTATAGCAAGCTATGGGAACGAATTGCATCTGGAGAATTAGATTTCGATTTTATATTAGAAAATGAAAAGCTAAAAAATAAAATGAAAGGACAGAAAGTAAGAGTTATAGTGCTGACATTAGCCAACGGAGAAACAGAGGTATTGATTACTTCACTTTTTGACCGAGTAAAATTTACTTTGGAAGATATCAGCAAAGCTTATGTGTTAAGGTGGCATATAGAGGAGTGCTATAAACGACTCAAAATAGGTGCAGAATTAGAGAATTTTTCTGGCGTAAATTTAGAGGCTGTATTACAAGAATTTTGGGCAAACTTAGTCATGTGTAATATATTGTCGCTTCATATGTGTGATGCACAAGGGCCTTGGAATCCAGATCAAATTGCTGAGTATCGTTTAAATTTTTCAGTTTTATTTGGTGTAATGAGGCAGAAACTCTATCAGGTACTTATTGGAAATTGTTCGCCAAAAAACTTTCAAGCCCTTTTTGATAGAGCAAGTATACGCGCTAAAGTTAAAATCCGACCAGGACAGCCGCGATAAGGTAGATAAGCCCAAACGCCATCATGTCTTTAGGAGAGTTTGCTAATGGAGGCTCTTAAGTTGACGCCATTGTCCGTTCAGCGGAGTGGCAAAATAAGGTAGACAAGATAAATCAATCCCGGTGTCAAGCACTGGGATGACAAGGTATAAACCTTATCGTCATGCCGCCGCGAACCGTCATACCGCGATTCATTCGCGGTATCTCTAGATCCCGCTAACAAGTAGCGGGATGACGGTTATCAGGCCAGCGCCCCTACGATGTCATCCCAGTGCTTGACACTGGGATCCAGGAATTTTATTAAGTTAGTAAGCATAAAAGTAGCCGTTTTATGTTAAAATACAACGTTTTGATGATTATGAAAAAGCTGGATTCCAGACTGGAATGACACCATTTGTTGTAAACTCACTTCTTCTTGATTTGTAGAACAATAAAACAGTAAACTAAAAGGGAACTTATTACTCAACAAAACAAGACTTAAAATTTTGTGCAATGCTATTGATTATAGCTAGATATGCATCTTTTCCAGGCTCTATGTCTGATCCAATAGGATCAAGAACTACCATTTTTGCGTCATTAGAAAGGGCGTTAGGCTTTATGCTATCTTCCTGTGAATGAGCAAATATACATTTAACGTTTTCTTCCTTCATTATCTTTTTTAGCTTCATTAAACTCTTCATACCTATGTAAGAATCCTCTTCTATAGAAAGAATAGCGCTTGGATGATTTAGACCGAAATATTTTTCAAAATATTGATAAGCATCATGAGTAACGATGTATTTTTGATTTTTAAAATCATTCAGTTCTTTCATGATTTCTTTTACTTCTTGGTCTATTTTTTTTATAGCTTTTGTTGCATTAGAACTGTATCGATGGGAATTTCCTTTATCTATGTCAGACAATGTTGCACTTATAGAAAGTATCATGCTCTTTGCATTTTCGGGACTCAGCCACATGTGTAAATCTTTTTCATCTTGAATGTGAGTGATTTTTCTAGAAAATGAATGTGGCCGAGTAGGAAGTAGGTTGATTGCCTTTGACAATTGCACTAGTTCTTTATTATTTTTGGCGAAAGTTTGAACAAACGTCTCTAAGTTATCGTCAACATAAAATATAACGTCACTTGATTCTAAATTACTCGCATCAGATGGCTTTAATATATAATTATGCGCAGATGTTGCATAGCCAAGCAATTCCGGTTCTAAAATCCCTTCTGTAACAGAAGCTACAAGTGAGTGGATAGGTTTGATTGTAGCTACAACTTTTAAATTGGATGAAAAGGCGATATTATAGTATAGTGTAAATGAAAGTAATAGAAACAAAGTCAGTAAATGTCTCATATAAACGTTGAGAAGAAGTTAAATTTTGTCAATAAATTAAATAATGTCAATAATCATGTTCTAAAAATAGAAAATCTTGCTCTCACATATGATGGTAAAAGAATCCTTGACAATATCAATATGTTCATGGAAAGAGGAGACGTAATTACAATACTTGGTCCAAATGGTGGAGGTAAAACCTCTTTAGTGAAAGCAATTGCTGGCATAAATAAAAGCTGTACCGGTAATATCGTATTTGCTGACAACATAAAAATTGGCTATATGCCGCAAAATTTTAGTATTAGTAATTTGATGCCAATAACAGTTGAATATTTCCTTTTAAATAGCTCCTTGAAAAGACTAAAGAAAAATCAATCCATTATTACAGAAACGATAGAGTTGGTTGGTATCGGTAACATTTTGAAGAATCAAGTGTTAGAAATTTCTGCAGGGCAAACACAATTATTGCTACTTGCACGTTGTTTAATTGCAGAGCCTGACTTGATCATTCTAGATGAGCCAGTTAGTGCAATGGATATTAACGCACGGGCTAAGTTCTATGATATTATAAGCAAAATAGCAAAAAACCGATTAGTGTCGATTCTTATGACTTCTCATGATCTTAACTCTGCTCTACCATCCTCAGATTACATAATTTGTATAAATAATACTGTCTACTGCCAAGGCAAGCCTGATGAGATTATGAAAAATAGAACCCTAAATGAAATATTTAGCAGTTACGCAGCGAAATGATTCAAAATATTTTGCGTCTTCTGCACATAACTACAGTGCTGACGCGTTACAATATATTACCTTATTTACTTCCACCATCAAAGAAATCAATAAATAAGATACAAGGCCATAAACTAAAGCGTGCTCTTGAAAAATTAGGTCCGGTGTTCATTAAGTTTGGGCAGTCTATCTCATCACGTACTGATGTTTTAAATGAGGATATAACAAATAACTTGTTATTGATATGTGATAGATTGCCATCATTTTCACATAAAATAGCAGTTAAAACTATAGAAAGTGAGTTTAATTGTAAATTGAGCGACATTTTTTCAAGCTTTTCTGAAAAGCCAATTGCAGCAGCATCGATTTCTCAGGTGCATAGAGCGGTTACAACTGAGGGTAAAGAAGTTGCTGTGAAGGTTTTAAGGCCAAATATTGAGAAAACATTCTCAAGGGATATAAAGATGCTTTCTTGGCTTGCGGAAATTGCAGAAAAATTTAGCGAACAATCAAAAAGGCTGAAGCCGATTGAATTAGTCAAAACTTTTGCTGAAATTTGCCGATTAGAGTTAGATCTACGTTTTGAAGCTGCTCACTCTTCGGAACTAAAGGAAAACACAAAAAATGACAGAGGTTTTTACGTACCTGAAGTAGATTGGAATAGAACTTCGAAAAAGGTTTTAACATTAGAATGGATAGAAGCAACGCCAATATACGAAGTTGAAAAACTGAATAATCATAAGCAAATAGCTATCAATCTTATAGAATCGTTTTGTAATCAGGTATACAGGGATTGTTTTTTTCATGCTGATATGCATCCTGGAAATCTAATGGTTGATAGTAATAACAATATTATTGCTCTGGATTGTGGAATCATGGGTAGAATAGATCGTGAAACATGCTATTACGTTATAGAGATACTCAAAGGCTTTTTAAATCGGGATTATGATCACGTTGCAAAAATGCACTTTAAAGCTGGTTACGTTTCATCACAGCATAGAAATTTTGTCACAGCTTGCAGGGCAATAGGTGAACCCATTATTGGGCAGCCTATACAGAAGATTTCATTTGCTAGTTTACTTGCTCAGCTATTAAAAATAACTGGTGATTTTGATATGAAAGTTCAAACACAATTGTTATTGCTGCAGAAAACTATGATTTTACTGGAAGGGACATGTAGAAAGATCTACCCAGAAATCAATATGTGGAAAGTAGTTGAAGCGTGGATAAGCAGTCAACATGAAAGTAAAATAGGGTATAGGGAAAAAATTAGAAGTTCTTATCCTGTAAAAACAATCCAAGGGATATTTAGCCTTATAGAAAAATTAAACCTAATAGCTGATAAAAAATTAGAAAACATCCAAATTAAAAATAAATCAAATGGAAAAGTCTATTTTTTACTGTGGTTTGTAATTATAATTCTAATCGTTAAACTTTTAATTTCTTAAACTATGGGAAAAAACTGCGTCAAGCCCAATTTTTATTCAACTTAATTTTTGTATCTATTCAGGGGCATCGCAAATATTGAAGCAAAAATTCCAGTGCTCCCTTTCTTGTTATCCCAGTGCTTGACACTGGGATCCAGATTGAGCACTAAGTTGGTAAACACGAAAGCGCTTTACAACGTTTTTGATGGAACTGTGCGAAAGGACTGGATTCCAGCGTCACGCGCTGGAATGACACCTTCCGTATAAATATTAAAAAATTTACCAAACGAAAAAAAGGCAAAAGAAACCCTAGTCATTAGACTTCTTTCAAAATTCATGTATGGAGCTCAAAATTGTGAATTGCAGCAATCAAATTAAACCTTAAACCAAAACGTTTTCGTCGGTTTCTATACCTGTCCGAGATGATTTTAAACCTTTTCAATAAGCCAATTACGTTTTCAACAATTGCCCTTTGGCTCATAAGTGCCCTGTTCTCTTTTTTTTGTTCTTTGCTTAACGGATTCTTTTTCATTTTCCTGTGCGGTAATACAACATTTTTGTGTATCTTCTGCATTCCCCTGTAGCCGGCATCAGCTAAGATTTTGGTGTCCGGTAATATTGCTACCTTTGATTCTCTAAACATCCGAAAATCGTGTTTTCTACCATTCGAGAAAGATGTGCATATGACTTTTTTACTCTTCTTCTCTGTTACTATTTGTGTTTTTATAGTATGCCTTTTTTTCTTTCCAGAGTAGAAGGGCTTTTGCTTTTTTTTGGTCTCTCTACTGGCGTTTCAGTTCCGTCTATTACTAAAACTTCATATTCTACATCACTCTTTAATAGCTCTTTTTTTCCTGGTAATGCAAAATCTGGATGTTTTATTAATATGTCTTCTACCTATCTTATTATTTTAAAACTGTTACTTTCACTCATGCCATAGCTTTGCCCAATATGAAAATATGTACGATATTCTCTTATATATTCCAGTGCCATAAGTAGCCTGTCTTCTATGCAAAGTTTACTTTTTCTTCCACTTCTAGCTTTTTTTCTTTTATCCTCCACTTCTAGAATTTCTACCATTCGCTCAAATGTTGCTTTTTTTACCCCTGTTAAACGTCGAAACTTTTCTCCTTCTAACTTTTCTATTTCCTTATATTTCATGCTTTCAAATACTTCATCTTACACTCCCTCTAACAATTTTGAAAGAAGTCTATTGTCTATTTTTAGTATTGGCGTTTTTTAAGTCTTAAACACTGCAATTTAGCTGCTTTTAAATGCAACTCCCCTTAGTTTAAATGTTTAAGAAATTTACTAAGCAGAAAAAAAGGCAAAAGAAACCCCATGTTAGCTAGTTGTCACTCTCTAATCCTGCAAATTGGCGTACTATACTGTCTTGAACGACTTATAAGCGCGTTTCAGCTTGTGTAGGTAAAAACCTAGAAATGTTGTGAAGACATAAGGTGCACATAGTGCAAAAAATTAAACATGAGACGCCAGATACGTGAGTTTTTTTGTCATTTAATCTGTACAGAGAAGATAAATAAATAACTTCAGTTTCATGATAAGGAGGCTGGCGGAGTTTGTCAAGGAATTTTTGTGGCTGCGCTGGAATGACAGATTGCAATACCTTACCTAGGTGCACAAAAAAATTTTAACGCTTAACACATTTTTCATAGTACACACCATATAATTGATAAATAAAATAATGAATAGATTTATATAATTTTTAGAGGCTACTAATGGTCAACGATAAGATTACTTTGAATTTTGAGATAGAAAAAGGTGAACCTATAGATCGATACTACTTTTCTGCACGTATAAAGCTTACAGATGGAAGCAAAAATTTTTTGCGTGAGAAGCTTGGCAGTACAATTCAACTCGATAATCTAGATGATCACTTCAATCTTAACCATGAGAATTTTTATATCTACTACAATAAATATAGTGAGTACAATGGTAGAAGCGAACTATACGTTAGGGATGATAACGGTAGATCTTTAACTTCCAATCTTCCACTTAATCACTATGGATTCTCAATGGAACTATCATCTGATGGGGCGTCAATCGTAGATTATGGTTTTTATCCTTTAGCTGTAATTTATAATCCAAATCACTATGATAAAGCAAAGGAAAAAGTATTTGATGATCATGGTAAATTGTCACCAATTGCATCAAATATGTTAGATAATTTTCTAAACAATAAAAACAACTTAACCACACAAGATGTATTACAAAATGTATTCTCACAACTGCAGAAGGAAGCTGATGAAGAAGCAGAAAGATTGGCAAGAGAAAGAGAAGAAGAAAGACAAAGGGAGGAAGAGTTAAATGAAAAGAACGAGGAATTAAAAGAACTTATAGAAAAGGATGAGATTAAGATATTTAAAGTGGTAAAAGGTAATGATATAGGTAGCGGGCGTTCAGCAGTAGTTTTACAGTTCACTGCAGAAGGTAAGGGAACAAATGAAGTTATCCTTGATTCAAATAAATACTATATAGCAGAATACGAAGACAATGAATATTTACATTGCGTTAGTTCTGGTTATGATATGCTAGTTGATCATGAAAACTTGTTTTTTGTGCTCAATAAAAGCTCCTACTCTGGCTTTGAAAGTGGGTTTTATTCAGCAGATAGCACTGATCCCCATAATTATGCTAAATATTCAAAGGAACCATATTTGAGTGGTGACCAGCTATCTGAAAAATTATCTAATGAATTGGAGGAAGATAGCAATCAGATAGGTACTGAATTTACAATTGATGATGAGCAAGTAGATGAAGAAGTTGTGGTAGAGAGTGAAATTAAATCTAGGAGGAAAAAAGTGGCTGAAGAGAATGATAATAGTACGGAAGAAAGTGATAACTCAGTAAATACTCAAGCAAGAAAAGAAGACCAGACCATGAAACCTCAGGTGTCGCAAGAACTCATGCAGAACTTATTTCCAAATACAGAGAATGTAACAATAAATAATAACCTGACTATAGAAGTGAAGTATGGTGAAGGTATGGAAAAAGGTTATACATATGACTACATGAAGGATGCTTTAAAAGAAGTTTACGAGGATTGGTGTGATAACTTCTATACACAAAAAAGCAATAATGGGGGGCCTGCAAAAATACAGCTTTATATTTTTAAAAATGATGATGACTATGAAAAATATATTGAGGAATTATCAGGTGAGAAGTTTTGGCGTGGTGGAACGGTAAGGGAACACGAGCCTGATGGCACTATAGCAAAAACCTTCATATTAGGAGGGTCCCTCCCGTGTTCGAAGTCTTTATACCTGATGGAGCAAATGAGCGATGCGTTTCTTGAATATGCTACTGGCAATCTGGATGCTGTACCTCAGGCTTTGCGTAGTGGTATGGGTGGTTTTATGTGGAACTATGGTTTTGCAAAACAGGGTAAAAACGATATGTATTACATGAAAGATGCACTTAATGAGATGCGAAAGCTAGGTTGTACCACTCCCTATGATATAATTAATGTGAGCAAAAGCCTTTATGCACCAGGTTGTCTTGTACGATTTTTGCAGGATAAGTATCCATCCCTGATTAATGATCTGATACGCAACAATAGTAAATATGCTATTAAAGCAGAGCTGGAAAAGAGGTTAAAAAATCCAGAAATTGAAAGAGAATTCAAAAAATGGATATTAGAGCAAAGTGGTGAAAAAATCATAGAGGATCTTGTGCCTAATAATGATAGCATGTTACTGGAAAACTATAAAATTAAAGTGGATATAAAATATGATGGAAAAAATTTGAGTAATGAAAAATTAGAAAGTATAAAAAGCACTATACAAAACTCTATAGAAGATTACGACTCAACATTTAATGTTAATGCACCTTGGTATGACAGAAACCTTAGTGTTTTTATATTTAACACAGAAGAGGATTATCAAGACTACTTAAAAGCATCAAAAGGAAGCAGTTCCTACATGAAGTCTTCTGGTATGACAACTATCGAACGTCATAATTTTCATGTACATCTGTATATTCAGAATAACTTCGAAGATTCATGTAAAACTTTGAAGCATGAAATGGGTCACGCTTTAAATATCATGAACTCTTATTATGGCACAGGTGTTGACGTACCGCTGTCAATGCACGAGGGTATAGCGAACTATGTTGCTGATTTAGAAAATGGCAAACATATCAATGATCATGGAGATAAAGAAGCCTTGATTGCGATAAGAAACAAAGATCTCAAACCAGATGAGATATTGCGCAATAATATTCAGAGTAATAGAGGAGAACATTATCATTCAGACGCTGAACAAGTGATAAAATTTCTTGAAGATAAACACCCAGATATGATTGATAATTTGCTAAAAAACCTTTCTACACGTGGTACAGATAGATCTCAAGGTAGTAAATTAGTTGAGGATTTTTTGACTAAGCTAAAAGGTTATGATCAAGAGTTTAAACAGTGGGTCGAGGTTGAATTGAGCAGTGAAAAACATTCACAACATAAGTACGTGAAGGTTAATCAACCAGATTATGGTAGTGAAGCAGAGAAAGCCCAAAATGAACAGGAATCATCTCATCTGCCAGCAAACCAAGAAAAAACATCTCAAAGTGCAGGCGAAGGCCTATCTGGTTTATATACTTCAATGCAACATGCAAGTAATGATAAAACTAATGTAGAAGAGAAGACACCTAGATCAAATGTCAGTAAAGAAGATGGCATGCAACTTGCTAATGAGAAAAGGAGCAAAAGAGCCTTAGAAGAGGATAAGAACGAACAAGAAGAAGTCGTCATGAAAAGCGTTATAAACAGCATGAAAGATAATACACAGGAAAACCTAAAGCACCCTTTAAAGATAAAGATAGGTGAACCTATTGAAACGGGAAAGTATAAGGCAGTGCTACAAGCTACAGGTGAAGACATAGATAATTTTTATCAAAACTTAAATAGTCAATACACCGCTAGAAAATACGATTATGATCAAATGATTACTCTGTATAAAAAAGTTTATGCACGAGATTCTAGTTATGATGAAAAACTGATGATTCTTCCTGATGCATATGTTACAAATAATCACCTGTTTATCAAAAATTATGATTTTGGAACTCTAAGTGATTTCAATGAGATGTTCTATAAAAGTGATGAGTTAATTTGATCAATACTAACACAATAAGTTAAGTTTAATAAGTATATAATTAAAATATTAATTGCTTAGTGGTGTAAATTGTTGTAATATTAGCTAATATAGTTAATATTTTAAATAATTAATATGCCAAAATACGTTAATAAATATGTCAATCATATTGATGAATCCAGTATATTAAGAGTCTATACCTCTAAAGATAACTCTCAAATTAAAGTATTTTTCAAAACTGCAAATGAAAAAATTGATAGAATTTTTTCAGGGCAAGAAGTAGTGAAATTTTTAAATAAAACTACCAATATAAGAGATCATGAAAACAAATCTGCCATTAGTAAAAATGTGGAACAAGGCATCATTAGAGATATAGAAGGTATACATAGAGAGAATGGTAGATATGTATATAAAGCACCAGTTTTATTACCTAGTAAACAATACAAAGAACTGTTTAAAAGTGAGAAAGCTATTCAATTCAATTTGAATGATTTTATGTCAGATAGCATATCAAAACTTGTACACTTAAAAGATAGATTTGAGGAAATTTTGGGTTTTGATCCTGAAGAGGGCCTATGTCATCCATTAAATTATTTTATTACTCTTTTAGAATTAAAGAATATGGAAGACTTTGCTGGATTTCTCAGGTCTGCTGATGTTGTACCTGAACAAGATTTTATAGATTATATTGATGGAAGAAAAGAACAAACAACTGAATTGTTGATGACGCAGATCTTGTTGCAATTCTTACCTATTCTTCATATTCAGAGCATTGAGAGACGTGAGGGAGATCAATTTTATGACAAGACAATATATGAACAAGAGTGTAATGATTTATCGTCAACAGAAGTATGGGTTCATATTAATCAAGAAAAAGTCAAGTGTGCTTTGGATAATATAGAGATAGAATGCTACTTAGAATTTAATTTCTCCTGTTATGCTTGTAATGAAGGAGGTAGTGATGACGAGAATATTGCACATTCTATGTTGGTATATAAAGCAGAGAATGGTAAATACATATTTTTTGACCCTAATAGAGGAGCAGTTGGCTTTTGTCCTAATACAGGAGTTGCTAATTTTACATCAGAGGAAGTTTGTAGGGCAGTAGAACTGGCTGTAAATTTTTATTCATATAATATGTATATTGAAAATTCTCCAGACTATTGTGAGATTTACGTTACACTTAGAAATGCAACATTAATGTTAAAGAAAGCTGAGGAACTTTATGAAACAACAGAAAGAACAAACTCAAAAATAGTTGATATATCAGTTGATAACAATACTGGTAAATTGTTGCTTACACCTATAAATCTATAAATATATACAATTGCTATAAAGGTTTATGCATATGCCTTTATCTTTAAGATTAGACTTCTTTCAAAATTGTTAGAGGGAGTGTAAGATGAAGTATTTGAAAGCATGAAATATAAGGAAATAGAAAAGTTAGAAGGAGAAAAGTTTCGACGTTTAACAGGGGTAAAAAAAGCAACATTTGAGCGAATGGTAGAAATTCTAGAAGTGGAGGATAAAAGAAAAAAAGCTAGAAGTGGAAGAAAAAGTAAACTTTGCATAGAAGACAGGCTACTTATGGCACTGGAATATATAAGAGAATATCGTACATATTTTCATATTGGGCAAAGCTATGGCATGAGTGAAAGTAACAGTTTTAAAATAATAAGATAGGTAGAAGACATATTAATAAAACATCCAGATTTTGCATTACCAGGAAAAAAAGAGCTATTAAAGAGTGATGTAGAATATGAAGTTTTAGTAATAGACGGAACTGAAACGCCAGTAGAGAGACCAAAAAAAAGCAAAAGCCCTTCTACTCTGGAAAGAAAAAAAGGCATACTATAAAAACACAAATAGTAACAGAGAAGAAGAGTAAAAAAGTCATATGCACATCTTTCTCGAATGGTAGAAAACACGATTTTCGGATGTTTAGAGAATCAAAGGTAGCAATATTACCGGACACCAAAATCTTAGCTGATGCCGGCTACAGGGGAATGCAGAAGATACACAAAAATGTTGTATTACCGCACAGGAAAATGAAAAAGAATCCGTTAAGCAAAGAACAAAAAAAAGAGAACAGGGCACTTATGAGCCAAAGGGCAATTGTTGAAAACGTAATTGGCTTATTGAAAAGGTTTAAAATCATCTCGGACAGGTATAGAAACCGACGAAAACGTTTTGGTTTAAGGTTTAATTTGATTGCTGCAATTCACAATTTTGAGCTCCATACATGAATTTTGAAAGAAGTCTATTGTTTATCAAGTATAGACATCAGCTCGTCCCATTCTCTTTTACCAATATTACTTTCTTCTCTAGTAACGTTTTCCCCTTTAATTAATTTGCGAATTATTTCTAGACCAGTTCTTGAAATACAGGCTGATTCTAGGCAATATTCAACAAAGGCATTGTAGGCCAATGGGACCCATTTTTTTATTATATCCAACATAACTTCTGCATAAACTCTGATTTCATATTGGGCATGCTTATCAGCTCTAAGCTTCAAAAAATGAAGGAGGTTGTGCAGATCTATTTTCCAATAAAATTGCGTGTAGTAATTAAGCGTTAGGTTAGTTCGGGCAATTTCTCTTGCAAGCCCCTGCTCAATAAATTTTTCATAATGAAAATATACTAAATTAGAGTCATTTGTTAGAGAATCTATTATTTCCTTTGAGGTATCTGGATCAAAAGCTTCCCCACTACCTTGTTTATTATTGTCAGATTGTTTTGCAACTTGTTCTGGTTTAGGTGTATAAAATTCATTATCAAGTATTGAATACCTTGCTGAATATTCATTCACATTTGCAGTTCTATGCCTTATCCATTGCCTTGCAACAAAAATTGGAAGTTTCACGTGAAACTTAATTTCACACATTTCAAATGGAGTTGTATGATGATGTCTCATTAAATACTTTATAAGTGCTTCATCCTGACTTATCTGTTTTGTTCCCTTGCCATAAGAAACACGAGCAGCTTGAACTATGCTACTGTCAGAGCCCATATAATCCACTACTCGAATAAATCCATGGTCTAATACCTTATGTTCTTCATATAAGATTCCATCTATTTCTTTTACTGTAGTTCGTTTGGTTGCTTCATTCATAAAATATCCTCAAGATGAAATGGAGATATCAGCTCCACATGAATTGAGTTTTTCATGCATTGCTTCATATCCTCTCCATAAATGATGTGAATTGTTTATTATAGTTTCTCCACCGGCTACCAAAGAAGCAAGCACCAAAGCTGCTGTTGATCTTAAGTCAGTAGCATATAGATTAGCTCCAGACAAGCTTTTTATTCCACTTATAGTAGCTTTACTTTTTTCGATGCTGATATTAGCGCCTAACTTTCTCAATTCATCTGCATGTGCAAATCTGTTTTCAAAAATATTCTCTTCAATTACTGATATCCCATCAGCAATGCACATTGCAGACATTAGTTGTGGTTGCATATCACTGGGAAAGTTGGGGTATGGATCTGTCGCAACGTTAGCAGATTTAATAGAGCCATTTTTTCTGAAAATAACAATGCCCCCATCATACAGTTCAACCATAGCTCCTATAGTCTCCAACTCATTTGTAATACACCTTATATCAGATAGATTTATTCCTTCCAGCTCCAGCTTACCGTTAGTTATTATGGCGGCCAGTGCATAGGTGCCTGCTTCTATGCGATCTGGTATTATTTTATGAACACATCCATTTAATTCTTCAACTCCTGTTATTGTGATCCTTGTATCACTAATCTCAATATTAGCACCCATTTTCTTTAGGAACTCTATTAAATCAAGAACTTCCGGCTCCGTTGCAGCATTGTTTATTATTGTCACTCCTTCTGCAAGTGTTGCTGCCATTATTACATTTTCTGTTGCACCAACGCTTATTTTCTCAAGTATAACTTCTTTTCCTTGTAGCTTTCCTTTCACTGTTGCAATTATATTACAGCCTTCAACTTCAATTTTAGCTCCCATTTCTTCTAATGTTTTGATATGCATATCAACAGGACGCTTTCCAATATTGCATCCACCAGGAAAGACTGTTATGATTTTACCAAATCTACTGAGAATTGGACCTAGCATTAAAAGAGATGCTCGCAGCTTACTTGCAGTTTCATGTGACATTACGTGATTGTTGATATTACCGCAGTCAATTTCCAAAGTATGATTTGCTTTATGATCTTTATTGCGTGTAAAGTTCACTTTCGCTCCAAGACTCTCAAGCAGCTTAGACATTAGATGCACATCAATTAAATCAGGTACATTATGCAAAATTACCGGGAAGCTACTCAATAGACTTGCTGCCATTATTGGTAAAACAGCATTTTTTGAGCCATTAATCTTGATTTTTCCGACCAGAGGTTCATGGTTACTACTTACTAATATTTTGTGCATTTAATTAAGCTAGATCTTACTGAATAAGTATAGTAAATCGACAGTAAAAGGCAAATTACATGATAGTGTTTGGTCTAAAAAAACAGAATTGATTACACTTGTCCAAAGATGAGCGATGCATTAGTGCCACCAAAACCAAACGAATTAGAAAGTGCATATTGAATTTTATGCTCTTGAGCTTTAAGCGGTACAAAATTTAAATCACATCCTTCTGAAGGTTTGTGTAAATTTAAGGTTGGCGGAATAATTCCATTATTTAACGCAAGAATACTAAATATTGCTTCAACGCTCCCTGCAGCACCAAGTAAATGTCCTATAGAAGATTTAGTTGAAGAAACAGGTATTTTATAAACGTAGTCACCGAATAACTGTTTCATTGCTATTACTTCAATTTTATCTCCAAGTGGCGTTGAAGTTCCATGTGCATTGATATACCCTACTTGATTGGGATTAATTTGTGCGCTCTTTAAAGCAAGCTGCATTGCCTTAAATGCGCCTCTTCCTTCTGGATGTGGTGCTGTAATGTGGTGCGCATCTCCTGTGAGTCCGTACCCAACCAGTTCAGCATGTATTTTTGCCCCCCTTTTTTTTGCATGTTCGTATTCCTCCAACACCAATATACCCGCTCCTTCACCCATAACAAAACCATCGCGTTCTGCATCCCATGGTCTTGAAGCTTCTTTGGGTTTATCATTGAATTTAGTTGATAACGCTTTCATAGATGCAAAACCTGCAATTCCAACTCTACACAGTGCACTTTCTGCTCCACCTGCAATCATAACATCCGCTTCACCAAGTTTTATAGTTCTTGCTGAGTTTATGATTGCATGCGCACCTGTTGCACATGCGGTTACTGCTGAATCGTTTGGACCTGTAAATTCGTACTTAATAGAAATATGGCCAGATATCAAATTTATTAGACTTGCAGGGACAAAAAATGGACTGACACGTCTGGGTCCCTTTTCCTGCATGGTAATTACATTTTCCTGAATTGATGGTAAACCACCTATACCAGAGCCAATAGTTACGCCAACACGTTCTCTATCTATTTTTGAATCTTCTAAAGATGAATCCTCCACAGCTTGAATCGCTGCTGCAATGCCGTAATGAATAAAACGATCCGTTCTTTTTAGATCTTTTTTAAAAATATAACCTACAGGATTAAAATAATTCTCAATATTATCGGATTGCACAGGCACCTGCCCTGCAATCTTGCAAGCAAGATCAGAAGAGTCAAATCTATCTGTATTGATTGCTTTTATGCCAGACTCACTTTTTATTAGCCTTGACCAAGTGTTGTCAACACCTGCCGCTAGTGGAGTGATTAAACCAACACCAGTGATTACTACTCTTCTGCTCATTTAACACTAACTATTAGCCTTTTTTACTATTAATGTACTCAACTATTTGCTCCATAGTTTCCATTTTTTGTGCGTCTTCATCTGGAATTTCTATTCCGAACTCTTCTTCTGCCGCCATGATGATTTCAACTGCATCTAAACTGTCTGTACCATGCTCCGAAAGCTTTGAAGAGCTGTTGAATTTCTCTACATCCTTACTAATGTGCTCTAGTATAATCTTTTTCACTTTTTCTTCTATGTCTTCTCTAGTGCTCTTTGCTAGTTCGCTATTCACATTTCTTACCAAAAAAATAACCTATTCTTTGATGTTATAAAAAATTTTTATGTTTGCAATATCTTTTATAACTGGTAAACTACAGTAAAATTTTCTACTGCCCTAGCTGGCTAGCGTTACGTGCTAAACAATTAACAATTCAAAAATGCTAGACGAAACAACAAAAAATTTGCTTATTGTAGAAGTAA
Source organism: Wolbachia endosymbiont (group A) of Longitarsus flavicornis (assembly GCF_963931955.1). Classification (NCBI taxonomy): domain Bacteria; kingdom Pseudomonadati; phylum Pseudomonadota; class Alphaproteobacteria; order Rickettsiales; family Anaplasmataceae; genus Wolbachia; species Wolbachia endosymbiont (group A) of Longitarsus flavicornis. The sequence continues at coordinate 629,401 of NZ_OZ008337.1, forward strand.
ATAAACTTTTACCAGAAAATAGCGAGAATAAGCTTATATCAGCTATGCGTTATATACTCCTTGCTCCTGCAAAACATATACGCTCCTTTTTAGTCGTAGCTTCATCGCAAGTGTTTAACGCGGAAGCTAAAAAAGTAATATCAGTTGCTGCAGCAATTGAATTTGTTCATGCTTACTCTCTAATTCACGATGATTTACCGTGCATGGACAACAGTGATACTCGCAGAAGCCAGCTAAGCTGCCATAAAAAATTTGATGAAGCAACAGCAGTGCTTGCCGGAGATGCACTACTTACTCTGGCTTTTGAGGTATTATCTTCGTTAAATGAGAAACGCTGTGAGATCATAAAAGTTCTTTCTCAGGCAATAGGAATTAGGGGAATGGTGGGAGGACAGGCTTTAGATATTAACAGTGAGCATATAGATTTTAGCCCCCAACCCTCTGTCATTCAAGTAGCGGACACTGGGATCCAGAAGGCTTTGCCTACAAGCATTTCGTGCAAAAAGCCATGCGATAGTGGAGCTGAACATGAAATGGATTCCAGTGTCAGCTACTTGAATGACACCCTTTCTACCTTAAAACTACAACATTCGTACGGCTGTATGTATGACGCTGGAATGACGTCGGGCCAAGCTGATAAAATAAAAGAAATTCATTTGATGAAAACCGCAAAACTATTTGCAGCTTCATGTGAAATAGGTGCTATAATAGGGGGTGCTACAGACAAGCAACGTAAAGCGTTATATAACTATGGAATAAATCTAGGGCTTATCTTTCAAGCTAAGGATGATATTGAAGACTACGAACAAGATAAAACAAATAATCTTATGTCTGTGCTTGGTAAAAGTGAAGTAGAGGACTATATAGACGGCCTCTTTAAACAAGGCTTGGATAATTTGAGTGCGCTTTCAGGGGATACTAATTATTTATATGATTTATTGAATCAAGTAAAGAAAGATGGTTAGAAAAATTATATTACAAATGCTTATTTCCGTAGTAATGATTCTCACTTTAACTTCTGCTTTTGTGTTTACTATTGTCTATATAAACAAAGGTAAACCGGAAAAAAAGGACAAGCTTTATGAGATAAATGCCACGCATGGTGGTTTGATACAGACGATAGCACATTACCTAGTGAAGCCAATACTTGAATCAGCACTTGACCGCTATATTGAAAAGCATGGGCTGACAGAATATTTAGAAGAAATAACGCAGCAAAAGGAAGAAGATTCAATAAATTTTTATGAAATTACTGAAGGCAGTGGCAGCAAGGCTTTTTGTGGCCTGGAAGTCCTATTGCAAATATATAAAATTTCTAATAATAACTCAGCAACACTCCCTAGCAAAGTTTCTGATGTTACTTTGAAAATAGGTCAAGATGACCTAAAAGAAGTGAGTTTAGGGGTAATAGGTATGAAAGAAGGCGGAGAGCGTGTAGTTACTATTGCCAATGAGAACAAAATGAATTTTAATTCTTATTACGTCAAACTGATCGAAGTAAAGGATAAATATCCCGACTCAGTAAATAATCTGATGGTTTTTAATGACTTAATTAACAAGACTGGAAAACAAGTAAGGTGCGGTGATGAGATATCGGTTAAATATAGCGTAAAGGAGCATAATGGGGAATATATAGTCAAAGATCAAACAGTGCAATTTAGGGTTGGCGATAAAAAAATACCACTTGCTATAGAGCTTGGAGTTGTGGGAATGAGAGCTGGTAATAAAAGAACTATTCTTTCTCCGCCTGACCTTTTGACTATTACTGACGATATGTTAATAAAAGATATAGATTATGATGAAGAAAATATCTCAATAATTGACTTAAGCTTAGATGTTAAGCAAGAGGTCGCAGCACACCATTCTACTGTTGAAAAACAGCCCAAGGAATATAGCTGAAATTTTAGGTCTACTGGCTGATCTTCTGAACACTCTCTATACTACTTAAAGTAGGCTTCTTGTTTGTAACAGTTCACACTTAATTAAACAGACTAAATTCTGTAATTTTAGGATATTGAAAAATTTACCTTACGTTGTCATTCCAGTGTGTGACGCTAGACCATAAAAATTCCTTGACAAACTCCGCCAGCCCTCTTATCATGGAAGTGAAGCTATTTTATTTAACTTCGCAATCTCTGCAGCAGATTAAAATGACAAGAAAACTTGTATTTGGCGTACTATTGTTTAATTTTTTGCACTATGTGCACCTTATGTCTTTATCAAATTTCTAGGTTTTTACCTACATAAGCTGAAACGCGCTTATAAAGCGTTCAAGACATCACCCAACGTCAAATTTTAAAATAGAGAGTGTAATAACTAGCTACCACGGGTTTTCTTTGCCTTTTTTTTCTGCCTAGTAAATTCCTTAAACATTTAAACTAAGGTTAGTTGCTTTTAAAAGCAGCTAAATTGCAGTGTTTAAGACTTAAAAAACGCCAATACTGAAAATAGACAATGACTAGGGCTTCTTTTGCCTTTTTTTTTATTTGGTAAATTTCTTAAACATTTATGGCTAAACGACAACCGTCATCCCGCTACTTGTTAGCGGCTAAGGGATACCGCGAATGAATCGGGGTATGACGTAGGACTGCTGTCATTCCAGCGCGTGACGCTGGAATCCAGTTCTTATTACCTGGTGTAAAGTTAAGTTTCCTGGATCCCAGTGTCTGGGCACTGGGATGACACCTCCGGGCACTGCCGTCATAAAGGAACCAGTGTCAGCTACTTTCATGACACCCTGACAACCGTCACCCCGCTACCTGTTAGCGGGATCTATCCGCGGCGGTATGACGTAGAAGCTATACTTTTATACTCACCAACCCAGTATTCCAATCTGGATTGTATCTTGTCGGTAAAAAAGAAGGGCTATTTGAGGAAGTTTTTATAGGACTAAAACTAAAGAAAACTTGCATATAAGTTTATCAAGATGTAAAATTAGAGTTGTTTTAAAAGAATAGGTCAATTATGAATCTTGTAACAAAATCTGCTATCGATTTTACTGCTTCAGCTGTTCTCTCTGGCGGAGAAATTGTTGATGATTTCTGTCTGAGTAAGCGCATAAAAAATAAGTATGCTGTCCTTTTTTTCTATCCACTTGATTTTACCTTTGTCTGTCCAACTGAGTTGATATCATTTAGTAATAAAATAGAGGATTTTTCAAAACGTGGTGTTGAAGTTATAGGAGTAAGTGTAGATTCAAAATTTTCACATTATAAATGGCGAAACACTCCAGTTAATGATGGTGGTATTGGAGAGATTAGCTACACTTTAGTGTCTGATATCAAAAAGTCTATATCAAAAGACTATGGGATCTTATATGATGACTCAATTGCGCTGAGAGCAACTTTCGTTATTGATGATAAATTTATTGTACGTCATCAATCGATAAATGATTTGCCTTTAGGGCGTAATATCGATGAATTCGTTAGAATCGTTGATGCAATTAAACATAATGAAGAGCATGGTGAAGTATGTCCAGCAGGGTGGAAGAAAGGTAAGCCAGCAATGCAGGCAAGCGATGAAGGAGTAGCTGATTATCTAAACTCATACAGTGAAGAATTATAGATTTAGTACAAAAGTTCTTATTATTGGATCCGGGGCAGCGGGTTATGCTGCCGCTATATATGCAGCACGTGCAAACTTAGAGCCAATTGTAGTAACGGGAATGCAGCCTGGTGGTCAGCTTACAATTACTACAGATGTTGAAAACTATCCTGGTTTTGTTTCAATACAGGGTCCAGAACTAATGGAGCAAATGAGGTTGCATGCAGAAAAGGTTGGAGCAAAAATAATAGATGATGAGATAAAAAGCGTTGAACAACTTGAGGATTTTAATGAGTATAGATTTAGATCTTCTGGTAATATCAATGACTACTATTCAGATGCAATTATAATTGCATCTGGTGCGCAAGCGAAATGGCTTGGTTTGGAGAGTGAAAAGAAATTTCAAGGTTATGGAGTTTCAGCTTGTGCAACTTGCGATGGCGCATTTTTTAGGAATAAAGTTGTAGCTGTGATTGGTGGTGGAAATACCGCTGTTGAAGAGGCGATATTTTTAACTCGATTTGCCAAAGAAGTGCTATTAATACACAGGCGTGATAAATTGAGAGCGGAAAAAGTAATGCAAGATAGACTCTTTAAAAATGATAAGATAAAAGTGATATGGAATCATACCGTAGAGCAGATTCTTGGAGAAGAAAATCCAAAAAAAGTTACTGGTATTATAGTTAAATCAACGGAAGCTCAAGAGTTAGAAGTGGATGGAGTGTTCATTGCAATTGGGCATGCACCAAATACGGGTATTTTTAAAGGCTTTGTTGAAATGGGTGAACAGGGTTACATAATTACAAAACCTGGAACAACTTTAACTAGTAAAGCAGGAGTGTTTGCTGCAGGTGATGTTCAAGATAAGGTATATCGTCAGGCAGTAGTTGCAGCAGGAACAGGATGCATGGCTGCGCTTGATGCAGAAAAGTTTTTGGAGTCGTAGTTAATTCTAGGATTTTAGATAAATTGCTTGCAATTTTCCTTTTCTTTTACATAATTATGTTAGTAAATTATTAGATGGGTTTAATATGCTTTATGGAGAGAATAGGACAAATACTAATGGTTACAGATATCAGAGAACTCTAGATGCACCGACACAAAAGTTATTTAAAGCTATTGATGATGAAAATCTAGAAGATTTTAGACAGGCTATAGAAGAAGGTGCGGATGTTTATGCACGTGATGAGAAGAACATGAGACCTTTGGAGTCTATAAAGGATAAGTTAGTGAATGTTTTATCTAATAAGAGTGCCTGTGCTGTTAGCAGTGATAAGCAAAAAACTACGTTAAAGAAAATGACTAAATTGCTTACTACAAAACAGTTATTTAAAGCTATTGGTGATAAAAACCTAGAAAATTTTAAACAAGCTATAAAAGAAGGTGCGGATGGTGTGCCGTAGAGACACAAAGAATGTTCAAGTAAGAGCAAACTAAGTGCAAAAGCTGCACAGTAGATGAGGGTAGGTCCCTCGGAGCCGGTTTACAAGAGCAGGCTTCAAACAACCATAAGCTGCTTTGGTAAAGAGCCAAGGTAGTGAGCGTTATGGAAAAGGCATAATTATATGTCATGTAAGGAATAGAGAGATGAACGAAAGTGAACCACTGATGAAGTGTCGAAACCTTTTAAATGACGTCAAAACCAGGGGGTCGTTTGTAACCTGGGATAAATCTATCGGGAGCTTGTTTACTGGATAGATGGCGTCCGGCATAAAGGTGGCATGAATCTATTTCAGGCTATTGTGTGGAACTACGGGAACCTGTCGTTTCGATGATAAGGGAGAAATCCAAGGAGCTAAACTCTAAGGATGAGAGTACCGATGCGAAAAACAGGGGCGGATCAGCTCGTAGTAGTGAAGAAGTTTCTGTAATGGAAATGGAGCGAAGGAGCTGAGTTATTCAGTTTTAATTATGTATCAACCGAAAGGGAGGAGTTAATGAATAAAACAAAGTCTTTTGATATACCAAAGCAACTTATTTGTAGGGCTTATAAACAAGTATCGAAAAATAAAGGTGCGGCTGGTGTGGATGAGGTTTCGATAACAAAGTTTGAAGAAAATCTAAAAGATAATCTGTACAAACTATGGAATAGGATGTCATCCGGAAGTTATTTTCCAGAGCCGGTAAAAGCTGTTGCGATACCAAAAGATACAGGAGGGCAAAGAATTTTATGTGTTCCTTCAGTATTCGACAGGATAGGGCAAACGGCTGCTGCTATGTATCTAGAGCCGCTGGTAGAACCAAAATTTCATGAGGATTCATATGGTTATAGACCAAATAAGTCTGCACTGGATGCGGTAGATACAGCTCGTAAAAGATGCTGGAGGTACGATTGGACGATAGATCTTGATATATCTGGATTTTTCGACAATTTGGACCACGGCTTGGCATTGCAAGCTATCAAAAAGCACACAGACTGCAAATGGGTCATACTGTATGTTGAGAGGTGGATGAAAGCCCCCATTCAGCAAGCAGATGGCAGTAAGGTAGTTAGGGATAAAGGAGTTCCGCAAGGAGGTTCAGTTAGCCCAATCATCTCTAATATATTCATGCATCATGTGTTTGATATATGGATGAAAAAGAACTACCCGACAGTACCATTTGAGAGGTATGTGGATGATGCGATAGTGCACTGCAGAACAGAGAAACAGGCAGAGTTTGTGAAAGTAATGATCGAAGAAAGATTGGCTGAGTATAAGTTGAAATTGCATCCTGAAAAGACACAGATAGTGTACTGTAAGGATGACAATAGGAGTGGTGAATTTCCTAAACAAAGTTTTAATTTTCTGGGTTACACATTCAGACCCAGGTTAGCAAGAAATAAAATAGGGAAGTATTTTGTTTCATTTCTTCCAGCAATTAGCAACAAGGCCAAGAAAAAGATTACTACAACCATAAGGTCATGGAAAATGCTACGAAATACGCATATAACATTAGAGGAGATATCAGGAAAAGTAAATCCAATAGTCAGAGGCTGGTATCAGTACTATGGCAAATTTTACAGAACTGAAGTATACAAATCTCTAAAGAATATAGAGCGGCATCTAGAAAAGTGGGTGAAAAGGAAATATAAGAGACTCAGGAGTCACGGAAGACTAGCAAGACAATTTCTAGGAAAGGTGAGAAAGAGGTCTCCGGATATTTTCTATCACTGGACACTAGGGTTAGGCCAAAAGGCTGAATAATGGAAGCTGTATAAATCGAGAGGTTTACGTACAGTTTTGCGAGAGACTGGTGGGGAAGTTCCACTGGTCTACTCTCCATATGCCGATTAATGCTGCAATTTTTTTCTGGAAATTGAAGGGCAGTGAGCAGCATCAGCCATCCTCCCATACTTGAACCTATAATTATTTGTTTATCGCTAGTTAATTCACTTATCACTTTAGCACAATTTTTTTGCCAATCACTTATCGTATAATCAATAAAATTACCACTTGAATGACCGTGACCAAAATAATCAAATAGCACAAGTGCTATATCGTTTTCTTGGCAAAATTTGTAAATAGCAGTTGCTTTAGTTCCATCCATATTAGATGCAAATCCACCAAAAAAAACTACAGAAGCTTTCTTTCCTTGTAGCTTTCGATATGCTATGTGACCATTATTTCCATCAAACAATTTACAATAATCCATACTACTTTGGCAAAGCAACCGGGTTATCACTCAATTGACGCAAATAACTAACTAGATCTGCAATTTCTTGTGGATTGGAAATACCTGCAAATGCCATACGCGTACCTTTTATATAGGCTTTTGGGTTCTTTAAAAAGGCAAATAACTCCTCATATCCCCATTTTTCACCTTTTTCAAGCAATGCTTTTGAGTAATTGAATGAGTTGCCAAGATGGGCCTTTTTATTTCCAACTACGTTCCATAAGTTTGGTCCTACTTTATTCATTCCACCTTTCTCAAAACTATGGCAAGCTATACATTTTTTCGCTGCTGATTTACCTTTCTCAAAGCTAGCATTCTGCATGAGTACTCCAATATCGAGTGCCACTTGCTCGATTTTTTGCTGAGGTTCACTGCTGCCAGCAGCTACTATCGTTTGGTGTTCAATCTTATATTCCTCCGGACTGTAAAGCATATCAACTATATTACTGACTATCATAATGATTAGCCCAGAAAGTAAAATCGATGCTGCAATCTTATTAAGCTCCATAGTTAATTTTTATCAAGTAATGTTACTTAAATTATGCAAATATTTTTGCAAACAGCAACCAATTACCTTGAAGCTCGCTAAAGATGAAAGTCTCTATAACTAACCCAAGAAAGGTTTTCCTACGTCCATACCGCCGCGAACCGTCATACCGCGATTTATTCCACAACTGTACGAACGTTGCAATGTGACACGATGTTGCATAATAAATGATGTTATGCAAGTAGCTGACACTGGAATGAAAGCAGTCCTACGTCATACCGCGATTCATTCGCGGTATCTCTAGATCCCGCTAACAAGCAGCGGGATGACGGTTGTCAGGGTGTCATCCCAGTGTCCCTATGATGTCATCCCAGTGCCCAGACACTGGGATCCAGAAAAGTTTGCTTGTTCACAAGCAAACTAGCATGGAAAGTAGCTGATCTTACACTAAATGAATGTTTTTGATGAGGTTGCATAGAAGCTGGATTCCAGTGTCAAGCACTGGAATGACACCTCTCTTGGGCTCTTTTAGCTACAAACATTAAGAAATTTACCAAATAAAAAAAAGGCAAAAGAAGCCCTGGGGTTATTATCTGCTTTAAAATATTGGCGTTTTTTATGTTTTAAACGCTTGACAAGCAAGATTTAGCTGCTTTTAATTGCAACTAACCTATGCTACAAATGTTTAAGAAATTTACCAAACGAAAAAAAAGGCAAAAGAAGCCCCGTGGTTGGCTAATTACTTACATTATACTTTCAAGTATGGCGTTTTTTTATTCTAAACGTTTAATAACCGCGATTTAGCTGCTTTTAAGCCGCAACTAATCTAAATTATAAACGTTAAGAAATTTACTAAACAGAAAAAAAGGCAAAAGAAACCCTAGGGTAGCTAATTATTCACTATCCATTTTTTAAGTTGGCGTTTTTTGATGTTTTAAATGCTTTATAAGCGTATTTCAGCTTGAAAACCTAGAAATTTGATAAAGACATAGAGTGCACATAGTGCAAAAAATTAAACATGAGACGCCAGATACGTTGAGTTTTTTTGTCATTTAATCTGTACAGAGAAGATAAATAAATAGCTTCAGTCTCATGATAAGGGCGCTGGCGGAGTTTGTCAAGTGGTTTTTTAGCCACGTTTCCCTGTTATAATGTTCGTTTGCTTGACCTAAGATCCAGGAGTATTTAAACTGAACCCTATATAGTACTAAAAATGATAGGAAATCTAAGCGGAATAGTTGATGAAGTGCACAGTGATCACATAATCCTAAACGTGAATGATGTTGGCTATATGGTGTATCTTTCAGCCAAAACTTTAAATGCATGTTCCATCGGAAGTAGAGTTAAATTACTTATCGAAACCTATGCAAATAACAGAGAAAATGTCGCTCAGCTATATGGTTTTATAAGCAAAGAAGAACAGCAGTGCTTGAGGTTGCTAGTTAAAGTAAGCGGCGTTAGCTATAAAACTGCAATGTCAATTTTGGGCAAATTAACTCCAGAACAGCTATTTTTGGCAATTATGAATGAGGATAAAGTAGCACTCAAGATGAGTGGACTTGGCCTGAAACTCATAAATCGAATCATCACTGAATTAAGTGGCAAAGTGAGTAAATTAGAAATAAATAACAATAATTTTCATCCAATCAATGAAGATGCCCTTTCAGCATTGATCAATCTTGGGTATGAAAAAATGAAAGCTTATGATACGATAAAAAAAATACAAGACGAATCGTCAAATCTGGACACTAAGGATATTATTCGCATGGCGCTTAAGGAGCTCTTAACATTATGAAATCAATATCGTGCGGTAAAGAATATACTGAAGATGCGCGCAATATCAACATCAGACCTGAACAACTTGATGATTTTGTCGGACAAAAAGACTTAATACAAAATTTAAAAGTGTTTATAAACGCTGCACAGACGAGAACTGAAGCTTTAGATCATGTTTTATTGTATGGTCCCCCAGGACTTGGCAAAACAACTTTAGCACAAATTGTTTCTAAAGAATTAAGGGTCAGCTTCCGCGCAACTTCTGGTCCTTTACTTAGTAAAGCTGGGGACTTGGCTGCAGTGCTTACCACTTTAAATGCAAAAGATGTTCTATTTATCGACGAAATCCATAGATTAAATCGCAGCATCGAAGAAGTTTTATATACTGCTATGGAAGATTTTTGCTTGGACATATTAGTAGGTGAAGGTCCATCTACTCGCACTTTAAGGATAGATCTACCACCATTTACGTTAATCGGAGCAACTACACGGCTTGGATTACTTTCTGCGCCGCTGAGAGATCGCTTTGGCATTCCCTTACATCTTGAGTTTTATTCTTTTGAAGAGCTGGTTAATATTATAAAAAGAGGCGCGAGAGTTCTTTCTGCTGAAATTGAAGAGGATGCAGCACGGGAAATTGCCTGCCGTGCGCGCGGCACTCCAAGAATTGCTCTGAGATTACTGAGGAGAATAAGGGATTTTGTTGAAGTGAAAGATGATAAAAAAATCACTTATGAAGTCGCTGATTCTGTATTACTAAAACTGGGTGTAGATAAAATGGGACTTAATAAACTTGATATGCATTATCTAAGATTTTTATTCAACACCTCAGGACCCGTTGGAATTGACACTATATCTATTGCGCTATCTGAGGATGTTGGCAATATTGAAGAAACAGTAGAACCTTACTTAATCAAAATTAGTTTTGTAAAGCGCACACCAAGAGGACGCGTTCTAACTGACCAAGCAAAGGAGTATTTGAGCCTTTAACATAAAAAATTTTGCTGCTGTAGTTATACATTGGACTTCTTTCAAAATTCATGTATGGAGCTCAAAATTGTGAATTGCAGCAATCAAATTAAACCTTAAACCAAAACGTTTTCGTCGGTTTCTATACCTGTCCGAGATGATTTTAAACCTTTTCAATAAGCCAATTACGTTTTCAACAATTGCCCTTTGGCTCATAAGTGCCCTGTTCTCTTTTTTTTGTTCTTTGCTTAACGGATTCTTTTTCATTTTCCTGTGCGGTAATACAACATTTTTGTGTATCTTCTGCATTCCCCTGTAGCCGGCATCAGCTAAGATTTTGGTGTCCGGTAATATTGCTACCTTTGATTCTCTAAACATCCGAAAATCGTGTTTTCTACCATTCGAGAAAGATGTGCATATGACTTTTTTACTCTTCTTCTCTGTTACTATTTGTGTTTTTATAGTATGCCTTTTTTTCTTTCCAGAGTAGAAGGGCTTTTGCTTTTTTTTGGTCTCTCTACTGGCGTTTCAGTTCCGTCTATTACTAAAACTTCATATTCTACATCACTCTTTAATAGCTCTTTTTTTCCTGGTAATGCAAAATCTGGATGTTTTATTAATATGTCTTCTACCTATCTTATTATTTTAAAACTGTTACTTTCACTCATGCCATAGCTTTGCCCAATATGAAAATATGTACGATATTCTCTTATATATTCCAGTGCCATAAGTAGCCTGTCTTCTATGCAAAGTTTACTTTTTCTTCCACTTCTAGCTTTTTTTCTTTTATCCTCCACTTCTAGAATTTCTACCATTCGCTCAAATGTTGCTTTTTTTACCCCTGTTAAACGTCGAAACTTTTCTCCTTCTAACTTTTCTATTTCCTTATATTTCATGCTTTCAAATACTTCATCTTACACTCCCTCTAACAATTTTGAAAGAAGTCTAATAATGGCAATTGCTGACAACTTACCTCTCCATATTATTTAAAGCAATATCTAATAATAAAGAAAATAATGGAGTAAGTAAACTAAGACCTCTTTAAAAGCTTTAACGTGTGGTGCAAGTTAGCTATATAGCTAATTTTCCTACACCATACCGCCGCGGCGCTAACTAGTAGCGGAATGACGGTTGTCAGGCCAGTGCCTTCTCCTGTCATCCCTGTGCCTCTATGATGTCATCCCAGTGCTTGACACTGGGATCCAGATTCACCTTATGATAGTGTCATCCCAGTGCCCAGACACTGGGATCCAGGAAAGTTTGCTTGTAAGCAAGCAAACTAGCACAGAAAGTGGTTACAACATTTTCGATGAGATTATATGGAAAACTGGATCCCAGTGTCAAGCACTGGGATGACAAAAAAAGGAGCACTGGGATGACATCATCCTTTTTTTTGGATTCCAGTATCAGCTACTTGCATCTTGGGCTCTTTTAGCCACAAACATTAAGAAATTTACCAAACGAAAAAAAAGGCAAAAGAAGCCCTGTGGTGGTTAGCTATTTACTATGTACTAAAATATCGGCGTTTTTTAAGTCTTAAACGCTGCAATTTAGCTGCTTTTTAATGCAACTAACCTTAGCTATAAATGTTTAAGAAATTTACTAGGCAGAAAAAAAAGGCAAAGAAAACCCGTGGTAGCTAGTTATTACACTCTCTATTTTAAAATTTGACGTTGGGTGATGTCTTGAACGCTTTATAAGCGCGTTTCAGCTTATATAGGTAAAAACCTAAAAATGTTGTGAAGACATAAGGTGCACATAGTGCAAAAAATTAAACAATAGTACGCCAAATACAAGTTTTCTTGTCATTTTAATCTGCTGCAGAGATTGCGAAGTTAAATAAAATAGCTTCAGTTTCATGATAAGGAAGCTGGCGGAGTTTGTCAAGGAAGTTTTTTCGTTTCTATGTTGTCAGCTACCTGAATATTGATCATACGGGTTCCATCTGTTATATATAATCTTTTTGAATACGAAGAAAACTGATGAATGAGTATGATATTACAGTTATAGGTAGCGGTCCTGGTGGTTATATAGCAGCAATTAGGGCGGCACAGCTTGGGTTTAAAACTGCAATTGTAGAAAAAGAAAAAAATTTAGGCGGTATATGCTTAAATTGGGGATGTATACCAACAAAATCGCTACTTAGGGCGTCTGAGGTTTATAGGCTAATAAAAAGATCAAAAGAGTTTGGTATAGAAGTAAAGGAAGCGAGTTTTGATATACAATCAATAGTGAAATATTCAAGAAGCGTTGTTGATAAATTATCAAGTGGCGTTGCATATTTGATGAAAAAAAATAACATCAAAGTTCATCAAGGCTTTGGTAAACTTGCAGGCAATAGTACTATAAAAGTCGTTAGCGATAAGGAAGAACAAGAAATTGTTTCCAAGCATATCATTTTAGCAACAGGCGTGAGGGCACGGAATCTGCCTGGAATAGAGGCAGATGGAGATTTAATATGGAATGCACAGCACGCTATGATGCCGGGCAAATTACCAAAATCACTACTAATTATAGGGTCTGGTGCAATTGGAATAGAATTTGCAAGTTTTTATAGCACTTTGGGGGTTGATGTAACAATCATAGAGATAAAGAGCACTATTTTGCCGCTGGAGGATAAAGACATTTCAGATTTAGCACAAGAAATATTCACAAAACAGGGAATAAAAATATATACAAACAGTAGCGTAAAAGCTTTGACTAAAAGTAAAGACTCTGCTCAAGTGCTACTAAGTAGTGGTGAGAGCAAAGAATTTGATAGGGTGATTGTTGCGGTTGGAATTCAGGCAAATATTGAAAATATAGGTTTAGAAAATACAAAAGTTAAATTAAGCCCTTCTGGCTTTATTGAAACGAATGAATGGTATGAAACTAGTGAATCAAATGTGTATGCAATAGGTGATGTAGCTGGCCCACCATGTTTAGCACATAAAGCGAGCCATGAAGCCGTGATCTGCATTGAAAAGATTGCTGGTAAAAATGCTCATGCGTTAAAAAAAGAATGCATACCAAATTGCACTTATTCTCATCCACAAATAGCGAGCATCGGCCTTACTGAGGAACAGGCAATAAAAGGTGGGTATGATATAAAAATAGGAAAATTTCACTCTAACTTTAATGGTAAGTCTGTTGCACTCAGTGAAACTGAAGGGTTAGTGAAAACAATTATAGACAAAAAGACAGGCGAACTTCTGGGTAGCCACATGATAGGTGCAGAAGTAACGGAGTTAATTAGCAATTTTGCTCTTGCAAAGCAACTAGAAGGAACAGACTTCGACATAAAATCTACGATTTTTCCTCATCCAACCATTTCAGAGATGATACACGAATCAGTGCTTGCTGCAGATGATGAATCGTTAAACAGTTGAACTAACGTTCCATCGTTTTAGAGGTGTCAATGTCTTGAGTAGTAGTTTGATTAGGCGCTTTAGTTTCAATAGATTGATTACCACCAGCATCAGAGTTCTGTAACTCTTCTTTCAATCCCTTAGCTGCTTCTTTGACTTCAAGCTTTGCCTTTGGATGAAGATCTTCTGGGCCTTTTCCTTTAGTATCCAAACCTTGTTGTAGATTAGTGCTTTTCATTTTATTATGCTGCTCGTGCCCAGGTAGGTCAACGACCGAATTGAAAAGAATTTTTGTTATATTTTTTAGCAGTTCTAAAAAACCTCCGCTTCTGCCTTCTCTTTGTTCTTGAGGTTTATTTTTCTCATTAGGTTCTTTTTTACTATTACTTTTAGGCATTTTTAACTCAACTATCATAAAGCTTAATAAAATTCTACGTGCAAATTATTAAATAACAGTTAACAATCTAGGATTTATTATTTACAGATGGATATTATTTTAGCAACAGGTGGCACAGGCGGACACATTTTTCCAGCTATAACTTTAGCAAGAGCACTAAAGGCACAAGGATATAGTTGCATAGTATTTACTGATAAAAAAACAAATAAAAATACCGACATAGAAAGCTACACTTTACCATTACGTAGACCAAGCGGCAACAAATTTAAGTTTTTCCTTTTCTTGATATACAGCTCTGTGTTAGCACTGTATCAAGTAAGAAAATTAAAACCAAAATCGGTCATTGGTTTTGGTAGCTATGCTTCTTTTCCAACTCTTCTTGCAGCAAAGGTTCTTTCTATACCTATAATTTTACATGAACAAAACACAGTTTTAGGGAGGGTAAATAGATTCTTTTTCAAGAGTGCAAAATTAGTTGCAACCAGCTTTCCGGAGACTAAATATGCAGAGGGCAATAAATGTATTTTTACAGGAAATTTTGTTGATATAAAAGCACAGAGCCATTCTAGCACTGAGAAAGCCCTAAACATATTGGTCATAGCAGGCAGCCAAGGTGCAAATTTTTTTGATGATGTGGTAAGCAGCGTAATTTGTGATTTACCTATTAAAATGAAAAAGAAAATTAGAGTGACGCAGCAATGTACGAAGAAAAATGTAAACAAGGTCAAGAGTCTATACAAAAGTGAAAAGATCGATTGTGAATTAAGTGAATTTTTTAATGATATGGAAAATAGACTGGCCAATGCTCACTTGGTAATTAGCAGAGCAGGAGCAACTTCAATAGCGGAGATCACTCTTGCTGGGCGTTCTGCTATATATATACCTTATCCTTACTCAAAAGATAATCACCAATTTTATAACGCAAAATATATTGAAGATTCGGGAGCAGCTATGATAGTCGAGCAGAATAGTGAAGCAAAAAAAAATCTAACAGAGTTACTATTTGATTTATTAAGTGATTCTCAAAAATTGCGTGATATGACCAATAATACAAAAAAAACAGGGATAAAGAATGGGACTACCGAGTTTGTTAAGGTAATTGTTCACACAATGGCGTCAACTTAAGAGCCTCCATTAGCAAACTCTCCTAAAGACATGATGGCGTTTACCACTTTATCGCGACTGCCCTGGTCGTACCTTAACTTTAGCACGTATACTTGCTCTATCAAAAAGAGCTTGGAAGCTTTTTGGTGGATAATTCCCAATAAGTACTTGATAGAGTTTCTGTTTCATTACACCAAATAAAACTGAAAAATTTAAACGATATTCAGCAATTTGATCTGGGTGTATGGTCCCAGAGTGTGATGGTAACTTCTCATATATCATACCATCACACTCTGGGACCATACACCATAAGTGTTGAAAGTATCAAAAATAACGTGATATGAGATGATCAACGGCATCCTCCCGACAGTAAAACAATCGAACGTATAAAAGAGTCATTTAGATCCAATGTGAATTGCAGTAATGCTATTTTGAACCCATGTAGATTATTTTTGATTTTATAAACAAGAAATAACAAAGCCGATCATGTAAATATACACCTTCATGCCATTCATAGTATGGCTTAAAAAGTGCTTATATCCAAGATTTTGCTTTATAAATTTAAAGAACACTTCTATATCCCATCTGCGCCTATATAGCTCTGTTACTTCATAAGCTGGCATTTCAAACAAGTTTGTCAAAAACCATATTTCATCTCCAATTTTATTTCTGATTTTTATTAGCCGTAGATCATTGCCACTTTACCTCGTGCACGATAAAGATTAACTATTATATCTTCTAAAATCTCTGATCCATCCGATTTTTGTTCTCTTATAACTTTGTTCCTGCTTATAACATCATGTTTTCTTCCTACTTTAACTCTTGTGATAAATTTGTACTCCTTTTCATCAAATTCGGCAAAAGTTCCAACTTTTCTGATTCCTCTATCAAATAATAAAATATCCTCTTTTTCAACTTTAGCTTCATTAATTGCTCTCACTAATGCTATATCTTCACTACTTTCTTCTTGTCCTTTACAAAATCTTATACTTGTCGGCAATTGATCCTTTAATCCTACACTCACTTTAACTTGACTGTCGTTACTTTTACCGCCTATTTTTAGCCCATCTTTTATGAGATATCCCGATAAATTTATGATCGTCAAATCAAACTTATGTAAGTTATTTGATGTTTTTTGGGGTAATAGCTTTTTAATCTTGCTCATCAAATCAATATATACTCCCTTAAAATATTCTGGATTTATAACTTTTAACCTTTTTGACAAACCACTGTATGTTACTGTACTTTTATCGCTATTCTTATCCATTATACACCTGTTTATTACCATTTCTAGCGCTCTTAGGCTTGTTTTTTGCCCCATTAATATTAACTTCATTAGACCTTTAAATATAATCTTGCCCAACAATTTAGTATTACATTTATCTACTTCACTCTAGCCTTTCTAAATCCTCATCTTTTATTAAATTTAGTACTCTTTCTATCTGATCCATTATTGCCTCCATTTTCTTGCAATAATAGTTCTTTATGTCTTTTTTGTGTTACTTTCAACACTTATGGACCATACACCTAAGGATACAATTGTTCCGCTTTCCAATCGCTTCCCTCAACAAGGGTATATCTAAATCTAATATGCTTCCTATATTCACCTTCTTGCCAGAATTCGATTACTTTTGGTATTACACAAAATCCCACCCAAAAGTCAGGACGAGGGACCTTTTGATCATAAAATTCTTTATTCTTCAATTCAATAGCTTGCTCAAAATCTTGCCAATCTTTCAGAATGCTCGATTGTTTTGAGCACCATGCGCTAATTTGACTATCACGTGCTCGAGAAGAGAAGTATTTGTCAGTTCTTTCATCGTTTAGAAGTTTAACCTCTCCTTCAATTCTTACCTGCCTAGAAAATTCTATCCAGTGAAACACTAATGCAGCTTTAGGGTTCTCGGTCAATTCTTTTCCTTTTCTACTATTTACGTTAGTGAAGAACACGAAGCCTTCTTTACTATATTCCTTTAGTAATACCACTCTTGCAGATGGAATGCAGTCTTTGCTACACGTTGCTAGCGTCATTGCAGTTGGCTCTTTACACGAAACTGCTTTGTACCACTTTGAAAACAAATCAAACGGATCTTTTTCAGGTGAAAATGTCATATTCAAAAATAAAATTTAATTCTGACATGCATTGCAAAAATAAGTGCTACGACCATTTTGCCGTATAAATGTTATGATATTATTGCAAATCTTGCAAGGTTTTTGAACTTTACCATATACGTAAAAGTTATTTTGAAAGTATCCAGCAGATCCAGATGGCTGTGCATAATCTTTCAGTGTTGAACCGCCTGCAGCAATTGCATCACTCAGAGTATTTTTTATTTCAGCAGTAAGTTTTTCGCACTCTCTATAGGTCAAGTTTTTTGCTGACCTGAGTGGTGATATGCGAGCTCTAAACAAGCTCTCAGAAGCATATATGTTGCCTACGCCAACTATTAATTTATTATCCATTAATGCTGATTTGATATTCACTTTTTTGTTTTTCAGCAACTCCTGTAAATAGTCTCCACTGAATTCATCTGTGAGGGGCTCTATTCCGAAATCATCAAAAAAATTTACTTCTTGTTCTTTATTTAAGACAATGACTAATCCAAATCTTCTTGGATCATTAAAGATTATTGAAGTATTATCAGAAAATAAAAATACCACGTGATCGTGCTTATTCCGCATTTGATCGTGGTCAGCATATATAAGCTTTCCGCTCATGCCAAGATGTATGATTACAGCCATACTATCATCTGTATTCCAGATGGTATACTTACCTCTACGCTTGATGTTGCGTATGACTCTGCCCTTTAGCATATCATCAATATTTTTTGTTATTGGGGCACGTAAATTCCAATTATTAACTATAACATTGCTAATTTGCTTGTTTTTAATTTTATCAAGCAAAAAATTAGAGATTATTTCCACTTCCGGTAGTTCTGGCATGATACCTCCTTCAAAACTTAAGTTTCTGATGGTAATTTTGTCGTTAAAGCTTCCTCAAATACATTCGAGTATTCTGCGGTGCTTTCTCCTAAAAATTCCTCACCACAAACGAGTTTTGAAAGGGTTCTCTGTCTACTCTGTTGCTGCTTTTTTCTTTTCAAAATATTTTGCTTTAAAGCTTTCGCTAATCTTTTTTTCTCCTCTTCTTTTTCCTTATTCTTTTTTATATTATTCATTATCATTATATACAAATCCTGCCGTTATAGCTCAGGTGGTAGAGTACGTCATTGGTAATGACGAGGTCCCAAGTTCGAGTCTTGGTAACGGCACACTGATTACACTTATAATATTGCATAACTTGTAAGCAAGGCTTAGAAGAAAGTTACAGAGGTAAGTTGTCATGCTTTTTCCATATCCTTTCTACTTTCTTGTTTTTGAGTAGCTCTAATGCTTTACAAAAGTGATGCCTTGTTTTACTTGGCACTATAATGTCATCAATGTATCCATATGATGCAGCAAAAAATGGATTAGCAAATTTTTCTTTATACTCTTTAATCAGTGTTTGCTGATCTTTTTCGTGTCGAAATATAATTTCAACTGCACTTTCAGGGCCCATCACAGCTATTTCAGCAGTTGGCCAGGCATAATTTATATCACCTTTTAGATGTTTTGAATTCATAACAATGTATGCACCACCATACGCTTTTCTAGTGATAAGGCTAATTTTCGGCACGGTCGCTTCAGCGTAAGCGTAAAGCAGTTTCGCTCCGTGTTGTATTATATTATTGTATTCTTGATTTGTACCCGGCAGAAATCCTGGAACATCAATAAGTGTGATGATCGGAATGTTAAATGCGTCACAAAACCTTACAAACCTTGCAGCTTTTCTTGAAGAATCAATATCCAAACATCCTGCAAGGTGCATAGGTTGATTTGCAACAATACCAACAGTATTTCCTCCAATTCTACCAAAACCAATTATGATATTACGAGCAAAGTCAGGTTTTAACTCAAAAAATTTCCTTCCATCACAAACTTTTTCAATGAGTTCATACATATCATAAGGAGTATTAGGATTGGTAGGAATTAGAGTGTTTAAGGATTCATCGATGTCATTGCAGATTGGTGCAGATTTTGGTGATTCTTGATTATTTGCTGGTAAGAAAGTAAAGAATTCACGCATTTCTAGCAGCATTTCAACATCATTATTGAATGCAAAATCCGCTACTCCTGTTTTGCTTGTATGAATTTTTGCTCCACCAAGGTCTTCGAAACTTACATCTTCGTAGGTAACCTTTTTTACTACATCTGGTCCGGTTATAAACATGTATGAACTATTTTTCACCATGAAAGTAAAGTCAGTTAATGCTGGGGAATAAACAGCCCCTCCTGCACATGGACCCATAATTAAAGAAATTTGTGGTATAACACCCGATGCATTTACGTTCCTTTGAAAGATTTCTCCATAACCAGCAAGAGAATTTACTCCTTCCTGAATTCTGGCTCCACCAGAGTCATTTAGTCCGATAATTGGAACCCTGGCATTAATTGCCATATCCATAATTTTGCATATTTTTTTTGCATGTGACGTACCAAGTGACCCACCAAAGATAGTAAAATCCTGAGAATAAACAAAAACTTTTCTGCCATAAATAGTACCATGACCAATCACTACTCCATCACCTAAAAAATTAGCATTTTGCATACCAAAATCAGTTGCGTGATGTTTTACGAATTTATCGTATTCTTCGAATGAATTTTCATCAAGCAATATACTGAGTCTTTCTCTAGCAGTTAATTTCCCTTTTTTGTGTTGTTTGGTAATCCTGTCAGAACCACCTCCTTTTTCAGCTTCTAGTGCTTTGGTTTTTAGATTTTCTAGTATTTTAAAGTCTTGCATACAATAAAGTAGTTTTTAAATTAGTTGTAGACCTTAATTAAGCTTACAAACTCTACTACTATATACATACACTATTGCTATATGCAACAGTGTATGTGTATCGTAATAATTAAAACTTTTTCAATTTGGACTTTGGCCACTACTCTATGAACTTTTGACATTGCCCTGAGGCTGCTGGACATTAGCATCGCCCATAGAAGAAAGAGGAGGTTTGTTTTGCACAAAACTTTTAGCAACTTCAACAACCTTGCTTATACGTGGTTCTTTTTCTAGCTCTTTTAGATACTTTGAGAATATTTCACAACTTTTGTCATCCATATGTACCATTATTTTACCAAAACTCTCAGCTTTTTCAGAAGATAAAATCATTTCAATTTTTTCACTATCACTCACTTTAAAGGTCATTTTTACTTTGCCTTGCATATCATGATATTGTCCGTTTTTTATTCGGATTACATTATCTCCTTCTCCGATCTTTAATGCTCCATCTAAATTTTCAAATTCTGGTTTACTCAGAAATTTTCCAGGAGTAATAACGCTTTCTTCTGGACACTTCACACAATAAAATGCATTATCTCTTTCTACTGTAACATCTTTTTTTTCACCTTTTTTGATGCTATCACACACGATTTGTTTTAGACCTGACAAGTAGTTGTTGTGTTTTTTCTGTGTATCTACTGGCAATAATCCCCAAACTGCTTGGCTCACACCAGTGCCTGTTGAAACTAGAGCGGACATTTCTAACCAAAGAGGCATTAGTTTGCTTTTTCCAATCTCAGTAACGTTTGCATCATTCTTCATGAGGTGGTGTAAAACCAGTATCGAATAATCTATTATTGAGTACTTTTCTTTTTTGGATACATCAGTGTGACACGGTACACTAAACATGACCTTGTTTTCTTTCGCACTTTTTACGGATTTTTGAAATTTCTTTGCCATGTTTGCTATAGCTTCATCATTAAGTAAGTGTTCCGATGTGTTATATGACTCAAGAGCATCAAATATTTCATGCAATGTATTTGAGATGTTTTTTTCCATATGTTGATTAACATGTCCATATATCGTTGTGCTTGTAAAACCACTTACCTCTTCCGGACACTCTGTATCTTCATGTATATGATTTTGTTGCTTTAGTTTTTCTCTATCTACACTCTCTATTTGCTCTAACACTGGCATAACTACCTCCTATTTTACATAATGAAATAAAAAATTCTAACTACAGTATGCTTATGTAATCTACGAAGTCAATAGTTAAATTGAAAAATTTTGATTATAATTTACTTTACATAGAAGATGCCCTTGAATTATGCTAAAAATCGCTATAGTAGGTCTACCAAATGCTGGAAAATCGACCCTATTCAACAGATTAGTGGGAAGAAAAGCAGCAGTAGTGAGTAATATTCCAGGGGTGACGAGGGATAGACGTGAGGGAATAGGTAGAATTAGTGATCTGGAGTTTAAAGTTATAGATACAGGAGGATGGAACGACCAAACTAGTTTTTCACTGCAAGTTATT